>NZ_RCFQ01000030.1 GCF_003665155.1 Mariprofundus sp. EBB-1
AATCGCCGCAGTTGCCAGTGACGTCGTTGCAGTCATTGATGCACTATCGTTTGCTGATACCGTGAGACCAGCACCAGCACTAATGGCTCTAACTCCGAGATACCCTGCCCTGAAACCAATATACGCATCGGTCTGGCTACTCACCTTGTTCAGACTAACAATACCGCCTGAAGCAGAACCACTGGCTCCAAACAATTTACCGCGAGCTGACGAAACAATCGCATTACCTACCGCAGTATTGAGCTTTGCACTCGTACTTGCCAGGACAGATAGCGCGCCAGTGGTCAAAATTTCTGAATCCATGATATAAGCACGAATATCAGCGCCACTATTCAGACCAAACGCGGCATCGCCACCAATCAGTGCATCGACATTATCCAATGCCGTAGGACTCCAGCCAAGTGAATTCACTCCGATGACAACACCTGATGATGTCACTGCACCACTCGCAAGCCCACTTCCAGCACCCGCCTTTGCGCTACTCTCTGCAATAGCCTCCACCACGGAGGTATCATCTGCGAGAATCTGAAGCGTGCCTACCCCGGTCACAGATACAGAGCTACCATCAATATAAGCATTCACATCACCGCGAATGTCATTCGATGAGTATGAACCGGAAAAACTAAGTGCTGATGTTGATAATACACTGGAGCTGAATGTAGATGCTCTGACAACTGAATTGACCGAAATTCTTTTCAATGCATCCAACGAGATTGCTCCACTTGCAGCTACCACGGAACTGAAAACATAAACTTCAGTATTTTTATCCAGTAGGTTTTTCGCTACAGCAGCTGAAAAACTATACGGTAGCGTCATGCCACCGATATCCGTGATTTTCAGCGGGGACTCGGCAAACAGTAACGAAGCATCACTAGCCATAATCGCGATACCACCGGCACCCGCAGTTATCGTACTACCTGCAATATAAGCACTGGTAAGTCCCGAAATATTGTTGGAGGCAAATACTGACGTGGCAGTGTAATGTGTAGCGCTCAGAGCGCTCAATTGAAGCGTTCCTACATTGACATTACCACTATTCAAGATATGTGCCGACGCATCTTCACTAAACTGATTCGTCGCAGACACCCCCAGCAGGCCAGCCGCTGTAGCCGTCACATTACCCTGAGTTATAGCCGAAACAGATAAAATTCCGCTAGTCACCACATTGCCACTGATAGTGGCATTAGCGCTTGATGAAGAGACCAGTGATACAGGATTCACATCACTTATCGACACATTACGTAATACAGTCGATGTCAGGGTGACATTAGCGGTCGATGCCATGATATCGCCAAGCACCTGTATAGATGCATTTTTTGCGGTAAGCTGAGCGGCGGCAGTGACCTGTATTTCATCCTGAGCAAGCGCAGTCAGCGCCACATTTCCAGCTGTATTAATGACAAAACCAGCGTTCAGAATAATTGATTCTGCATCAACACTGAAAGCACCAATCAGATTCAAGTTTTCACTGATGCTCACTGCATCAGTGCCAGAGCCACCTGAAACCACCATGGAAAAAGCATTAATATCCACCCCAGCGATGGCGGTATCCACAAAGGATAGTGAATCGTTCCCGCCCATCAGGTTAACATTGATATTAGCCGTAGTATCCAGTACAAATCCGGCCAACGCAGTAAATGTGGCTGCGCCATCCCATTTGTATTCAAGCACCCCCGGGGTGGTTACCTGCAGTTGCAACACATCGGCAACAGCTGAACCGGTAAACGTTAAAGTTGTTCCGGCTATCACGGGAGTCGCCCCTGCAAGCACCCCCCGATATCCGGCGGAACCGGCAGCATTGAACATCTGCGCACTTTCAATCTGGCCGGTGTTGAATTCCAGGTTCCAGTCGCCACCAAGGGCGGCGGCACCGGTCAAATCGGTGGAGGCGGCCACATCGGCGCCGGTCAGCTGCGCCAGTGAATTAACAAACTGCATGCCGGTAGTGCCGGCTGCCACTTCGCAGCCGTAGAGCAGAATATCGCCATCGGATTTGAGCGACTGCCCCCAGCCTTTGATCTGGGCGGCAAATTTCTCAAGTTTCTTGCTATCGAGCTGGCTGTTGCCAAGTCTTAACTGACCGCTGCTACCGTGTGAAAGAATATGCACGGCAGCCACGCCCTGATGCATGGCCAATATTTCAGTAATCTGGTCAATGCCGCTACGCGTGGAATCAAGAATAAACACTTCAACATCACGCGATGGCGCTGCATTTTTTATCGCTTCAAAAGCTGGCTGTTCAACCGTGGCGGCAGCCTGTGCTGTATCTGCTGTGGCAGATGTTGCAAATGCTGGTGTTGCCTGCTTATGCGCGGCACTGGCCGCATCGGTGCTAACGGCAGTATTGGCAGCACTGTGCTGCACTGCCTTGGGTAGATTCAACTGATCGAGCAGCGTCTGGTAATCGGTGACCTGCGCATCCACAAAAACAATTTCATGTGCCGTAGCAATCTGTGGTGGTGCAACCGATGCCATTAACAGTGCCGCATCGGCACCGGCAAAGAGGTAAGGATCTACTGCTGGTGTAGCGTCCGCTGTGGAAGCCGGCGCAGGATCAGCCGGCACCTGTTGCTGTGCTGCTCCGGTCAGTTGTTCAATCGTGGCCTGATCAAGCAGCAACTGCTCTGGCATCTGTAACAAAGCCGGATCAATCGTGCTCTGGCTTATCCCCGTTAAAGCAGGATCTGCCGCAAACAACATGCGCGGTTCAAGTGCTTCGAAATCCAGTCGGGCATGGCGTTGTTTGAGCTTACCTTTGCGTGCAGGCGGTCTGGCATGATACACAATGGACTTGGCCATACGGCTGAATACGGAAGCGTTAAACATCAGATATTAATCTCACGAACAATTAACCAGCGATTACCATGCAACTCAAAGGTAACCTGCTTCATGCTCTCGTCGGTATAGGTATCGGACAGATAATATTGACGAAAGATCACCTTGGCGGTTTTACCGGCCTCGATCGTTTCAAGCTTAACATCACCCAGATTCACCCTGATCATATTTTTACCATCAATCTTGCGGCGTCTATCTGCTTTCCAGTCGGCAAGCGAACCGGCGTTCGGTTTGAAGTTCGGGGCATAACTATCAAAATAGTGCTGCAAATCCTGCTTGGACCACGCCTGACGCCATTGCTCAAGTGCTGCCAAAGCATCCTCACCGGTCAATGCTGGTTTATCGGCTGACGCAGGGGTTTCAACGGCTACACCCTTTTCGTCCATCACTACAGGAGCGCTCGGCACTGTCGCAGTTGACGGAGTCTGAACTACCACCAGTTCGGCTGGTGCTTCTGCCGATGTATTATTGGCCGCAACACGCAAGGGAGAAACAATAACAGCATCAGGCTTCTCATAGGTGCTCGCCGCCATGCTTTCTCCGGCAAGTAAGCTATTGATCTGTTTCAGATCTTGACCGTCAAGACTACCAGCAGCCTGACGGATCTTGACGTAATTCAGCAGGTGATCATAACGCGAGGCCACTAAATCTCGCTCGGCAATATAAAAGTCACGCTGCGCTTCCAGTTTCTCCAGCATCGAACTAACACCGGCGCGATGCCCTTCCCGCTTGAGTTCATACAGGCTGCGCTTGGCTTCCAGTGATTTCCTCAACGCATCAATTTTCTCTGAGCTGCTTAGCAGTTGGATATAACCGGCACGAATATCCCGTTCCACGGAACGATGTGCCGCTTCAAGTTCTTGTCTGGCTTGTTCAACTCTGTACAGCGATTCTCGCGTCAAAGATGCGGTGCGACCGCCCTCATAAAGCGGCAGATCCACCTGCAACAACACTTCCGACGTATCCACCTTGCTACCGCCGCCAAACAGCGAGCCTTTGGTATCTTGGCGATTGTAGCGGGCAATCAGGTCTACGGTCGGATAGTGCTGCGCAAACTGCTTGTCCGATTCTTTCTCGGCAATCGTAACCGCCACCGCTTTGGACTGGACCGTATAGTTATTCTCAACAGCACTGCTCACCCGTTCATCCACTGACATCGGGGTAAGTGCCGGTAGCACTGCATCCTTACTCAATGGGTGCATCGACTTGATCGATATACCGACCATGCCCCTGAGCACTTCCAGTGCATCCTGCACTGCTGCCTGCGATGAAATCACCTGCGCGGTGACTTCTGCTGACCTGGCCTCCACATCGCGCAGATCCGATACCGATAACAGGCCACTGGCATATTTCACCGTGGCTATATTCAGCTCCGATGCAAGCGTCGTGCGCTCGGCAACGGCAAGCGTATAATTCTCTTCCGATTCAAGTGCTACCAGATAGGCCTCAACCAGACGCACCATCAGATCCTGACGCGCAGCCGAGAGTTCAAGGCTTGAGCGTATCTCACCCAGTTCAGTTTTGCTGTAGGCATACCATGCATCCAGATGAAAAAGAGGCTGCGTCAACGAGGCTGTCCAGTTGGTGGTTGGGTATCGGGTCGAGCCCTGACCGAACACGGCATTATCTGAACGCAATATTTTCTGTTTGGTGGTCTGGGTCTGGAATTGAGCGGAAGCATTGGGAAGAAAGTTAGCCAGCGATTGCCTGTGCAGTTCCTCGCTTACCTTGCCTTCATACTCGGCAGAGCGCAGTGCAGGATCAGCATCCAGCGCTGCCTTGTAGAGCCCCATCAGATCCTCAGCATGCGCACTCAAGGGAAGCACCATAAAACAGCATAAACCAACAATGTACTTCAGCATCAAATCTCCCGTCTTTCTAGCGTGGATAAAAGTCATATCGCTATACTTCTTTAACTACGCAAAAACATTCTTTCGCATATCAAACTGGTCAATTCATTGTCTAAAAGTCATTGTTATCAATCTTTGAAAAAAACACTCGAACGCGGCGCACCCAAAGACTTTATTGTTTTCTAGATTCACGACTATTGGAACCATTGTCAATGAGTGCTATTACTATATGGAAACGATTATACAAACAATCAAATGCCTGTACTGTATTCACCACCTGGGACTACAGAATGTTTATGCTGAAAATGTTCAAGTTCACTGAGATGCTCGCCGCAGTTCGCAGCGATGTCGGGTGATTGGATTATAAACAGTAGTTCTTTTGGAAGATGTTGAGAAAAGAAAGATATGTTGCGCACACGGATCGATTCTTCAAGGTGATACTTTAAAAAAATAAACCCCAGTTATGCATGCATAACTGGGGTCAAATGGTACTCCCAAGGGGAATCGAACCCCTGTTTCCGCCGTGAGAGGGCAGCGTCCTAACCGCTAGACGATGGGAGCGTAATTGCGACCGGCATAGTAATCTCCGGATCGTATCAATGCTACTAATTCAAATTAATTCAGACCGAGCACATCCTGCATATCGAACCAGCCGTTGGATTGATCTGAAAGCCAGCCCGCTGCACGCACGGCACCGCGCGCAAAAACCATACGATCAGAGGCATTGTGGTTGATCTCAATGCGTTCTTCATCAGCAATAAACATGGCTTGATGTTCACCAACAATATTACCACCGCGCACCACTGAAAAACCTATCGTGCCGGGTTTACGCGCACCGGTGATACCTTCACGTGATAATACGGCCACATCATCGAGATTCACACCACGGCCAGCGGCCAGCGATTTACCCATCGCCAAAGCTGTGCCACTCGGCGCATCCACTTTGTGTTTATGATGCGCTTCATAAATTTCGGCATCATAATCGTTGCCCAATACCTGGGCTGCTTTCTCAATCAGATTCAGGGCCAAGTTCACACCAACGGAATAGTTAGCTGCCATCACAACCGATGAATTTGATAACGTATCCTGTAACTGCTGCATCTGCTCTGGAGTGAAACCTGTAGTACCAATCACCATAGCAACATCATGATTGGCGGCATAACGGGCGTGAGTCAATGTGGCTGCAGGGGCCGTGAAATCGATAATAACATCGGCCTCAGCACAGCTTTCGATATTATCAACCAATCTAACACCAAGTGTCTCCACCCCTGCAAGTTCACCAGCATCTCGCGCCATGAATTCAGATCCGGTACGCTCGGTGGCAGCAACCAGCACAGTGGATGGGCTTTCTGTAACGGCACGCACCAACATTCGGCCCATGCGGCCTGATGCTCCTACGATAATAACCCGTACTTTGTCGCCCGTATTGCTCATCACTTCACCTCTTTGGAGAGATCTTCCCATACATCTTTCACTTTGCCCAGAAACGAGGAACGTTCAGGATAGACATCATCACCGGTTTCGTTGGCAAATTCACGCAATAGATCTTTCTGACGCGCACTCATTTTCTTCGGTACGGCAATTTGGATACGCACATACAGATCACCCTTTTGACTGCCTGCGCGTACATCCAGCACACCATGACCACGCAAACGGAACACGCGTCCGCCTTCTGTACCGGCCGGAATCTTGATCTTCACTTTCCCATCCAGTGTAGGCGCATCGACTTCTGCACCAAGCGTAGCCTGAGGGAATGTTACTGGCATGGTACAGTGCAAATCAGCACCTTCACGTTCAAAGATCTTATGCTCTTTTAAGTTAATCACGACATACAGATCGCCAGTTTGACTGCCATGCGGGCCCGCTTCACCTTCACCTGTTACGCGCACCTGCGCACCCTCATAGACACCTGCTGGTACTTTAATCTTAAGGTTTTTCGTTACTTTCTTACGCCCTGCTCCACTACAATCTGTGCATGGAGAATCAATGCGTGTACCTGCACCCTGACAGGTTGGACAAGGACGACGCACAGCAAAGAAACCCTGCTGCATCTGTACCTGACCATGGCCACCACAAGTACTACATGGCACTGGATTTGTACCGGGTTTTGCACCGGAGCCGCGACATGTACCACATGACTCATGCCTTGGGATCTTTAATTCGACTTCACGCCCACTGGCCGCTTCTTCCAGCGTCATCGACAAGTTATAACGCAAATCGGCACCACGTGCGGCACGGCGGCCACCGCCACCGAACATATCACCAAACACATCACCGAACATGTCACCAAAATCACGGAACGCATGTGAATCCTGTGCACCACCACGGCCCCAGAAATCCTGCATCTGATCATCTACACCTGCATGGCCATACTGATCATAACGCGCACGTTTAGTGTCATCAGTCAGCACTTCATACGCTTCGGTTACTTCACGAAAATTATCCGCAGCCGCAGTATCATCCGGGTTCCGATCCGGGTGATACTTCATCGCCAACTTACGGTAAGCCCGCTTGATATCATTGGCATCAGCATCTTTGCCTACACCTAGTACTTCATAATAATCGCGTTTGGACACTGTCACTCCCTGCTTGTTCTGTTTAGCCATTTTTACCACAAAGACACGAAGACACTAAGGAAACCCAATGATTCGTTTCAACTTTGTGTCTTTGTGCCTTCGCGGTTCAGAGCTTCTATCTTTTAAAACGTGAAAAGGAGCGGTGAGCCTAAGCCCCCCGCTCCTCTCACACCTTTACTTGTAGCATTTACTTCTTGTTGCTGTCATCCACAACTTCAGCATCAACGATTTCTGCATCCTGGGCTGCGTTGTTCGCATTTGCTGAATCATCAGCCGCGCCACCCATATCAGCAGCGCCTTCAGCACCAGCCTGTTCCTTCTGCATATCCTGATAGATCACTTCGCCAAGCTTCTGTGATTTTTCAGCCAACTTGGTTTCAGCTGCCGCGATTGCCTCAGCATCACCACCTTCAATAGCTGTCTTGAGTTCAGCAAGTGCATCTTCGATGCCTTTGCGTGTCTCTTCGTCAACCTTATCACCATGTTCTTTCAATGATTTTTCAGTGGAATATACCAATGCATCAGCGCGATTCTTCGCTTCAATCTGCTCTTTCAGCTGCTTATCAGAATCCGCATTGGCTTCTGCATCTTTCTTCATGCGTTCAATCTCATCTTCAGACAGACCGGAACCGGACTCGATGCGGATTGATGTCTCTTTACCCGTACCTTTATCTTTGGCATGTACATGGATAATACCGTTGGCATCGATATCAAAGGTCACTTCAATCTGTGGCATGCCGCGCGCTGCAGGTGCAATACCTTCGAGGTTAAACAGTCCCATCTCTTTATTGGCTGAGAACAGATCACGTTCACCCTGTGCAACCTTAATCGTTACAGCAGTCTGGTTGTCAGCAGCAGTGGTGTAAGTCTGGCTCTTCTTGGTTGGGATGGTGGTGTTCTTTTCGATGATCTTATTAAACAGACCACCTTCCACTTCAATACCAAGCGAGAGTGGGGTTACATCAAGTAGCAATACGTCAGTCACATCACCAGTCAATACTGCGCCCTGAATGGCTGCACCAATCGCAACAACTTCATCAGGATTCACACCTTTATGTGGTTCAGAACCAAAGAAACCCTGCACTTTTTCCTGTACCAACGGCATACGTGTCTGACCACCAACCAATACCACCTCATGAATATCAGAGGCTTTCACACCCGCATCTTTCAATGCCTGTGCACAAGGTTTCAAAGAAGCTTCTACCAGATCACCAACCAGGCTTTCGAATTTAGCGCGGGTAAGCTTGATCAACAGATGTTTAGGACCTGAGGCATCGGCTGTGATGAATGGCAGGTTTACTTCAGTCTGCTGCGATGAAGACAATTCAATTTTGGCTTTTTCAGCAGCTTCTTTCAAACGCTGCAGAGCAAGTTTGTCTGCCATCAGATCAACACCGTGCTCTTTCTTGAACTCTTCAGCCAGATATTTAATCAGCACCTGATCGAAATCTTCACCACCAAGGAAGGTATCACCATTGGTCGCTTTTACTTCAAATACGCCATCACCGATTTCCAGGATAGAGATATCAAATGTACCGCCACCCAGATCATATACTGCGATCAGGTGATTCTCTTCAGTCTTATCCAAACCATACGCAAGTGCCGCAGCAGTCGGCTCGTTGACAATACGCAGTACATTCAGGCCAGCAATGGCACCGGCATCTTTGGTTGCCTGACGCTGTGAGTCATTAAAATATGCAGGTACAGTAATCACCGCATCTTTAACTTCTTCACCAAGATAATCTTCAGCGGTCTTCTTCATTTTCTGCAAGGTAATAGCAGAAACTTCCTGCGGGCTCATTTTTTTGCCATCAACTTCGATCCATGCATCACCGTTATCGGCTGCAACGATTGGATATGAAACCAATTCATGATGGTGTTTGGTTTCAGGCGAATCAAACTTACGGCCGATCAGTCGTTTTACTGCATAAAATGTGCTGTCTGGATTGGTAACCATCTGACGCTTGGCAGATGCTCCAACCAGACGTTCATCCCCAGTAAATGCCACGATTGAAGGTGTGGTATTATCGCCTTCAGAGTTGGGAATCACTTTTGCTTTGTCGCCTTCCATCACCGCTACACACGAGTTCGTGGTTCCGAGATCAATTCCTATTACTTTAGCCATGTTTCTTTTCTCCTGATTTCACGTTAAACAATTTTTTATTCAAATATCTTATGTATCACTTTATGGGGAGGCATGATATTGAATTCAACCCCTATCCCACCATTGATATGATTATGCTGGACCGCTGGAGACCAGTACCTTGGCAGGACGAATCAAACGACCATGCAGCGTATAGCCGGCAACATGTTGTGCGATCACTGTGCCATCCGCTTCTTCGCTAGGCATCTTGGTTAACGCCTCATGGAAATGCGGGTCAAAAGTCTTTCCTACCGCATCAATACGAACCACTTCAAAACGTTTCATCATGTCGTGCCAGCTATTGAGTGTGAGTTGCACGCCTTCACGAACAGCTTCTTCATTGCCACTTTCTGCTTCCAGAGCGCGCTCAAGGTTGTCAACAACATCCAATAATGATGTAGCAAACTTTTCAACACCAAACTTGTGCGCATCTGCCACTTCCCGTTGTGTACGCTTACGTAAATTATCCATCTCAGCCTGCATGCGCAGCAATTTATCATTTAAACCAGCTACTTCAGCCTGAGCCTCCTGCAAAGGGTCTACTTCAGGGGCTGCGGTGACCTCATCACCATTTTCATCCAATTCTAGGGCCTCATCTAAGTTGATCGGCTCATCCACTACGCCGTCTTCCACTTCGGTTTTAACTTCAGCCTCTTTCTTCTTTCTGCCTATCACTCTGATTCCTCCAAGCATTCATCTGTATGGTATCCGACTGCCCTTTTATAGGGCCACCAAAACACGGTTTCAAGACCCCTCGCTTGAATCAGAACAACCGCAATAAAATATTCTCTGCGTCATTATGATGATCCAACATTTTTCTGTTGCACAAGCCTTGTCACCTTGTCGCAAGTAAGGATATGCAGATGGCAACAATTCTTGCCTTTTCTTTGCCTGACTCCGCCCCTGCGTGGATCAAAATGCGAGTGACCAGATCGCTCTGGGCGCAACTATGCAGTAAATATTTTTCATACATTTGAGAAACAATGGATCCATCACGTGAGTGAATGTTGTTGTTCAGGCTCAATTGTTTATAGTCAGGCCGTGATTATTATCTCCATCAACAAGCAGATGCTCTACCACCATCGAAAAACAGGCGTGTGCTATGCATATCCCATTTCGACTGCCAGTCGCGGTGCAGGAAATTGCGATGGCAGCTTGCAAACACCCTTGGGAAAACATCGTATTGTTGAAATGATAGGTGCTAACATGCCGATCTTTACCGCCTTTAAAGGCCGCCAGCCATATTGCATCTATGACCCCATCACAGACAAGCCCGATCACGACTGGATACTCACCCGTATCATCTGGCTTTCAGGTTGCGAAACTGGAAAAAACCGCCGTGGTAAAGTTGATACACAGTCACGTCTTATCTATATCCACGGCACCCATGAAGAGGAAAAGATCGGCAGCCCCGCCTCGCATGGTTGCATCCGTATGAAAAACAACGATATCACAGCACTCTTTGAGCATGTTACAGTTGGCGAACGTGTTCGCATATGCGAATAATTTACAGGCTGTTTCTGCGGATAAACTTGCGCTGATGGAATGGCAACGTAATATGCCCGCAACAAATTATCAGGAAAAACAATGCAGGTGAACAACATATGAGCAACGTACAGGCGCTACCGGGTGTTTTCCCACTACATGAAGATCGTAATTTCATATCTGAAAGCGAATGGGTTATTTTTAAATTGCTTTGCAAACCTGTAGATACTTTCTCAGAAGAGAATGCTGAAGCGCTATCCAAGGCCACGGGTAACCAGGTCTCTGTAGCACGCTGTGATGAGCTAATACGCATCGTTCGCATTTCCAAGCTGAACGGACTGGGAAGCTGGATTTCACGCCTGTTTGCAGAAGCAGGATTTAACGACAGTGATGTACGAAATCAGGATGCTGATACAATCATTGAAGGGGTAAATGCAAAAGTCAGATACCCCATCTGCAACAAAGCCACTGCCCGTGCTTTGCATACATTACAACTTCAGTGGAAAGGCACATCTGCACCATCCACCGAAAACGCCAACGCAAAGGATGACCTATCATGAGTGAACGCATATTGGTAACAGGTGGCGCAGGCTATATTGGATCAAACATAGCCGCAGCACTAAGTAAACGCCCGGGTACAGACGTACTCGTTGTGGATGATTTTTCTTCTGGTGATTGGCGAAACCTGATTCATGTCGATTGCCAGGTACGAGCTACCGACTGTGATGACCCTGCCCTGCTTGATGAGATTGCCAACGGTGATTTTTCAGCTATTTTTCATGAAGCAGCCATCACAGATACAACCATCATGGATCAGCGCTTGATGATGGAATTCAACACCAATGCTTTTGCCGACATTCTTGAAGCCAGCCATGCATCGGCAACACGTGTTATCTACGCCTCTTCGGCAGGCACATATGGTAATTCACCAGCCCCCAACAAGGTCGGTAGTGGTGAAGAGCCAGAAAACATTTACGGCTTCTCCAAGCTGGCCATGGATCGCATAGCCTACCGCTGGCATGATCGTCACGCTTCCAACATCATCGGTTTACGTTACTTTAATGTGTACGGGCCCGGTGAAACCCATAAAAATGAAAAAAGCGGCAATAAAACCGCATCGATGATGCTGCAATTATATGAACAGGTGAAAGCAGGAAAACAACCACGTCTATTCAAATACGGCGAACAGAAACGTGATTTTGTCTATATTCGTGATGTAGTTGACGCCAACCTTGCTGCCCTTGATGCCCCCCGTTCCGGTGTATGCAATGTCGGATCAGGACAAGCGCGTTCTTACAATGACATCGTGAATACCCTCTCTGATGCACTTAACATGAAACTGGACATTGAATATTTCGACAATCCATTTACTTTTTTTCAGAACCACACCGAAGCTGACCTTTCAAACACGGAATCACTACTGCAATGGAAACCTGCATGGACTCTGGAGAAAGGTATGCATGATTACATCAGCTTATTGGAAAAGGGACATAGAGGCCCTGCGGAGACCGCATGATACGTACATTCATTACAGCCACTGCAATATCGGCATGCCTATTACTCTCAGCATGTCTCCATGAGCCTATCCATCAAGGCAATAGGCTCGATGGCGACAAAATCCACCAGATCACTGAAGGTAACACCAAATTTGCCATTGAGCAGATACTTGGTTCCCCCATACTGAATAGCACACTGCACCCAAACCGTGTAACCTATTATGAAGAGTTCGATGATGAAGAGAGTGGAAAACTACTCTGGCGCAGTATAGAAATTGAATACGATGATGCCTTACGTGCTAAAAAAATCACCCGAACAGGCTTTGAAGAAAAATAAGAACAGATCGATTTGCTATCGGTATAAGGCATCACAATATAAAGCCTGATAAGGCATGACACCCATAGGCATGCTGTTGACAAGAAAACGACAACACCATAAAATTCTTACTTTTCACATTATTTACAGGAGGATAGGCCATTTCACTTCAACATAAACTTGAACAACTGCAAGCAGAAATGGATCTTATTTTCATTGTCATTGCCAATGATGAGGGCTTGATTATGGCCGATGTTGGAGAAGCCCCGGGAGAAGATTTTGCTCCTTTTTCTTCAACCCTTATCGAAACAGCACGGCAAATGTCTCAGGCAGGCGAGCTGGGAGACCCTGTCTGCAACGCGATTGTGTTAAAAAAAGGACGCATGCTCATTATGGCCGAAGCCAGTATTGGCGGTGAGTCTATTTACATATCGATATTATGCCGCAAAATACCCAGCGGAGTACAAAATTTAATCAAACGTATTGTCGACTTTATGTCTGAAACATTACTAGGGAACCACTAAATGGCTGACCAATACATAGATGCCTGTCGTCAGGAACTTGAAAAGCTCGTTTCAAGAGAGCCTGATCTTGATGCTGCACTATTATGCAGCGTAGATGGGCTACCTGTTGCATTTGCATGTGAAAATGAACTGGAAACAGATTCAATGTCTGCCATGTGTTCATCCATGTTATCGCTTGGTGATGCCCTCTCCATTCAAGGTGGGGATGAAAGCTGTATTCAGGTTGTTACACAATCGAGAGGCTGCACCTTCGCTCTAATTCACGCTGGAGATGATATGCTGCTTGCTCTGATGGGTAACCGCTCACTTAAGCTTGGCATGTTACTGGGTCACGCACGTAAAGAAGTTGAAATTATTGTTGAACTCATGAGTAAATCCAATGCGCATGATAAAAAGGGAAAAGCGGCTAGCCTCTTTAAAAACAAAGAGCCCGCTTTATTAGAAGAATTGGTAAATCGCGTAGTACGTGAAGCGCAAGACAAACAGTAATTGGTAGAGATGATGCAGCGTATCGATACAGTGCACAGCTCCCGAAAAAAGAAAGGGGAAAGAACATGAATACACTTGTTTTCCTTCGCCGCATGATCATTAGCCAGCAACCTGCTCGTGTTGATTATACCGTGAGCAATCAAACAAAGAGTATATATTATGATAGATCCGGATTCGTGGGCACGCCTATCGAAGTAGCTCAGGCATTAAGGGATATTTTCAAATCCCGAGCTGTCTCTGTCATCAACGATGTCGATCTCAGTTCTGCCGGCACATTGCGTATTTTTGCTCCACAAGCGATTTCATCCGCGCTGGCCGGTTATAAATTTGATGCTGAAACACGCGCTGTTCTGCTCAGTTTCACTATGCGATTACCTCCACTGATGGTTCGTCTTTTCCCCATGAACCGTTACGCTTTTCAGGACAATGCATCATATATGAAAATGCATATGCAATTTCAACACAATGGTGTTTTCCGCATGCAGCATTATATTTCTCAGGCTGATAATTCACTCGATGAAATCGTACGATTAAGGGTCATGATGGCAACATACATATTGGGTCTTATTGCCCCACTCTCCAAACAGAGCGAGAAGAGCCATAACGCCACGCAGAGAGTTTATGGCAACAGAACACAGAAGACACCAACGACAAGAGGCAAAAAAGTCGGTCTCCTTAGCAAAATCATCATGCGCATCAGAGGGCTATAATGGAAGACGCTAAACAGATCGTTAAACTCGTCATCACTGGCCCGGTAAATGCCGGTAAAACTACCATGGTTCAAAACCTCAGTGACTCACAAGTAACCGCAACTGACGTGTCCGCAACCGACCATGTTTCTCAGCTCAAAAGCATGACTACTGTTGGACTTGACTTTGGCATACTTAAAATTGATGAAACGCTGGAATTGCACTTATTTGGCACTCCCGGTCAGTCGCGTTTTAACTTCATGTGGAACATCTTGTCCAAAGGCGCTATTGGAGCCATATTTCTAGTCGATAGCACATCTGATGATTCACTTGTTGAAATGACCAAAATGTTTGAATATTTCCAAAAACATGTTGATTTACCGGTTGTCGTTGGCGCCACCAAACAAGATTTGCCGGGTGCTAAAAGCATCGAAGAGCTTAAGTCTCTGCTGAATCTTGGTGATACCATGATTATCCCTGTCGATGCACGTAAAAAAGAAGAAAGTAAAATACTGGCGCTAACCCTGCTGGGTAATGCCCTGGTTGATGCACAAGAGGAAGATGAAGAATACGAAGATGAGGACTACGAAGATCTCTTTTAAATGTTCACTAATCTTCGCTGCATACACATGAGATCCTATCATCGCAATCCTGCCATCAATGTTGGTTTTGGCTTGGCACACCTTTTATGTTTGCTTGGCGTAGCTCTGTTCGTCTCAAACTGTGCCGTCCAGAAAAAGAAGCCTGTGACCGCACAAGCCGAACAAAATAATCCTGCATTGACGTTAACGACCAGTATTAAATCCACCGAGAATGTAAAGCTTACAAAACCCATCGCCTCCAACCCTTTACTCGTTGGCATTAGCCCTGAAGACCTTGAAATGTCAAAAGCACAGGCTAAACGCATCTACCATCGTAGCTGGAAAACCATTGGGATACGCTCTCGTTATGTTCGAAAAAGACTCTTAACAACATTGGAATCACTACATGCCCCAACCTCCCTGCAAGTGCTTCCAGCCGTAGAATCCACCTATGACCCTTATGCATTGTCACCAGCAGGAGCCCTCGGTTTATGGCAGATCATGCCTCGCACAGCACAAATCCTTGGCATACGCTCTGAAAAAGAAAAAAATGGCCGTCGAAATATTAATGATTCCACCTCCGCAGCCATTCGTTATTTGCAAGAAATGCATGAACGGTTTAATAGCTGGCCACTTGCCATTGCAGCCTACAATTTGGGTCCTTATGCAGTAGAGAAACGCCTTAAGAAATCTCCATGGGAAACTGCTGATGGTCTTGAAAACATGCCCATTCCAAGCAGTACAAGAGCATATGTTCAACATGTTATCGGTTTAGCCGCCTTACTACAGGATGAAACTTTTGATTTCCCAGAACCTGTAGAAACACGCCCTATCACAATACAAAGCCCTGTGGATATTCAACGCCTGGCAGAAATAAGCGGCATGGCAAAAGATGAAATATTTCGTTTTAATCCGAGTCTGAATCAGGCCCAGTATCTGCATAACACCATTGATATTCATGTACCTGTATCCATATTTAAAACCATGCAAGAAAAAATTGCTCTCTCTGGTCCAGTATATGTCAATCATACCATTAAAACTGGTGACAACCTGTGGGATATTGCCCGTAGCTACAATACTTCGGTGAGCAGACTGAAAAGCCTCAATAAAAACATGGGGAAATATTTGCGTATTGGTCAACGGTTAAGGGTGCCAGCCAACAGATTAGCCCAAGCCGTTGCCGATCATAACCCTCTCCTATCTGGTGGCCATCGCATCCGCTACAAAGTGCGCAACGGTGATTCGCTCTGGCTCATCGCCAATCAATTTGGCACCAGCCCTAAAGCGATTGCCCGTTCCAACCAAATTTCATTAAACCATGTCATTCGCGCCGGAGATATTTTATGGGTTTTCGCCAAGGTTCGACCAAGCTGAATTTTCTTCACTGCTTCATTGTCATCGTTGCTTTTTTAATTACCAGCTGCTCAGAACCTTCGCAGAGCTCTACTCCTGATTACGAGCATGCTTCAAACACACCGGCTACAGGAGACAGATTAATCGATGCCAGCATTGGTGATGCCAGCAACCTTATCCCCATGATTGCAGGTGATGCATCCAGCCATGCCATTGCCGGCCAACTCTATTTATCGCTACTTAAATATGACAAAGAACTGAACCTGACCGGTCAATTGGCCAAATCATGGAATATCGCAGCAGACAACAGAACAATCACCTTTCATCTGCGTTCGGGTTTAAGGTGGAGCGATGGCAAGGCATTCACATCAGCAGACTGCGCCTTCACCCTTGGCTTAATACAAGATGAGCATACGCAAAGTGCATATAAATCAGATTATGCACTGGTCAGTAGCTTTGAAGCACCCGACCCACTTACCTTTATTGTGCGATATAGTGAGCCATTTTCTCCTGCACTATCTTCATGGTCATCACTTGCCATATTACCAAAACATATCTTTGACGGCGTCGATATTATGAAAACGGAACTATCACGTACGCCAAAAGCCACCATTGGCCCCTATCAGCTAGCATCATGGCAATCGCAACAGTCTATTCTGATGCGTGCTAACCCTGATTATTTCGATGGGCCAGTTTGGATTTCCGAGCGACTTACCCGCATTATCCCTGATAGAGCTACCCAGTTCCTTGAACTTACGGCAGAAAAACTGGACTCCGTCAGTTTAAGCCCCATTCAATACTCACGCCTATTTGATACCAAAGAGGTACTAAAAAACAATTATAACCGTTATAAATATCTTGATTTCGTCTATACCTATCTAGGCTTTAATCTCAAAAGAGAACCATTCAACAATATCCACGTGCGTGAAGCTATCGCCTATGCCATCGACAGGCAGGAAATTCTTGATGGTGTCCAGTTAGGACTGGGAGAAACCATTGCCAGCCCTTACAAACCCGGCACATTCTGGGTAAACAAACACCTGAAACCCAGAGTTTATGATCCTGATAAAGCAAAAAAAATATTAATCAAAGCTGGTTGGAAAGATTCAGATAATGATGGCATTCTGGATAAAAATGGCAGACCACTCTCCTTCACTATTTTAACGAATAACGGTAATAAGCAGCGCGCAGACGCCGCCACCATCATGCAACATCGTCTTAAGAAAATAGGCATTGACGTGCATATCAGGCTGGTAGAATGGTCTGCATTTATCGAAAACTTCATTAACAACCGTAATTTTGATGCTGTTATCCTTGGTTGGTCACTTTCACCCGATCCTGATCAATATACGATCTGGCACTCATCTCAAACAGGTCCGCGCCAATTTAATTTTCTCTCATATAACAATGCCAGGGTGGATAAGGCGCTGGACAGTGCGCGCCGCACCTTTGACCGTCAGGAACGCAAACGACAATACGATATTATGCAACAGGAAATTTATAATGATCTACCAATGGTCTTCCTGTTTGCCCCCTACTCCCTACCTGTCATGCACAAACGCTTTCATGGTATCAAACCAGCCCCAGCCGGCATTGGTTACAATAGCGAGCACTGGTATGCGCCGGCGGATTTACAAAAATATAAAACGACTTCAATCGCACCATAATTTGAATTCATTCAGCGCCAGAATCCAATATGGCTTGAATTTCCTGCCTGAAAAATTATGCTTAAGCCATTACAAGGGCTCAGCCTTGGGAGGCCACCATCTCTTCTTTAAGCAATCAACTTGAAAACATCCGACTGCAACATAATATGGCATGCATCATCATCATTGATGGTGAAGGGCGATTAATCACTCAGGTTGGTGAAGCACCCGAAGGCGAAGAGTTTGCGCTGTATTCTCCAATGGTCATGGAAACAACCCGACGTATGGCGATCTGTGGTGGCTTTGGTGACCCCATCTGTAATGGTGTCATTCTCAAACAGGGTCGCATCCTGATCACACACGAAACCACCATCGGTGATCTTGTCATATACACCTCACTATTGTGCCGTGGAAAAGTACCTCCAGGATTATTGGGGATCCTGAATAATATTTCTGAACTGGTTAAAAAATCGTTCTGAATTTCAACGTTTGAGTCCCCTTACATCAGCTCTACTAAGCCGAATATCAAATCTATAGTAGAATCTATATAGCACTCATCCCAATTGATGCGTGAAGGCTTATCATAGACACGCTAGCTTAAGCCGCATGCAAATCATTCATACATGGCAAGAAGCCAAAGAGATCATCGAACTCAAAGGCGGCGCAATCACGGTCGGTAACTTTGACGGCGTCCACATGGGCCACGAACAGGTACTGGCTGAAACAAATGGCCATGCACAAGCCGTTGGAGGCCCCACCATCGTGGTCACTTTTGAACCACACCCACGCGCCGTCCTGTTTCCTGAAGAGGCTCCTCGTCGCCTCTGTCATGTACAGGAACGCATGCAACACTTGCAAAAAGCAGGTGTTGATGCCGTGCTGCTACTTGAGTTTACGCATGAACTGGCTGGCTGGTCAGCTGACAAATTTTCACGAAAATTACATGATACATTCACTTTTAAACATATGCATGTTGGTTACGATTTTGCATTCGGTCATGACAGACAAGGTCATATTGATGATCTTCGGTTGCTTGGTGACGCAACGAATTTCACAGTTACCGAAGCATCTGCTTTTGAAATGCTGGGAGCGGTTGTGTCTTCATCCCGTATCCGATCCGCTGTAGAAGCCGCCGATTTTGATATGGCAGCCAAACTATTGGGACGCGACTACGCCATTGCAGGCACCGTACTGCATGGCGATAAACGCGGCCGACAAATGAACTTTCCCACAGCCAATATCGATGTCGCCGATCTGGCCCACCCTCCGGTTGGTATCTACGCGGTACACGCCAATATTGATGATCAACATTGGCACGGTGCGGCTTATCTGGGCTATAGACCTACATTCAATGGCCGCACCTTACTACTGGAAACGCATCTGTTAGATGTTAACCCGGATATTTACGATCAATGTCTGAATGTCAGTTTTGTCGAACGCATTCGTGAAGATCGCACCTACGCCGGCCATGCTGATCTGGCCACACAAATTGCCAAAGACTGCCAGGCCGCACGGACTATTTTGGACGCAGATTGATACTGATGAACGCAGATCAATTCAAATTCAAAGCATTAACAGAATTAATTATTAAGGCTGCAATCACCAATGCAAGTGAAGTATGATGGGCTGGTAGTAGGTGAATATTTTGCCGATCTTATTGTAGAAGATAAAGTGATACTGGAATTGAAAGCAATATCGCATATCCTGCCGGCTCATGAAGTTCAATTGGTCAACTATCTTAAAGCCACGGGGCTGGAAGTTGGTCTATTAATAAACTTTGCAGGCGAACGGGTTGAAGTCCGGCGCAAGGTGTTGAGCAGATCTTAATTCTGCGCTCATCTGCGTCCATCTGCGTCTAAATGGGGATTAATTTTGACTGATACATTTGATTATAAAAACACTGTTTTCCTGCCGAAAACCGATTTCCCGATGCGCGGCAATCTACCCACCAATGAGCCTAAACGACTGGCGCAGTGGGAAGCAGCTGATCTTTACGGCCAAATTCGTGAAGCACGTAAAGATGCACCGAACTTCATCCTGCATGATGGCCCTCCATATGCGAATGGCAGCATCCATATCGGCCATGCCGTCAATAAGGTACTCAAAGATATCGTTGTACGCTCTCGCTCCATGCTCGGTTTTAACGCACCATATGTACCGGGTTGGGATTGCCACGGTCTGCCAATCGAACTGAAAGTTGAAGAAAAATTCAAAAAGAAAAAGATCAAAAAAGAGAATATTACAGACTCAGAGTTCCGCACTGCCTGTCGTGAATATGCCAAAGGGCAGATTGATATTCAGCGCGAAGAGTTCAAACGCCTTGGTGTGATTGGTGATTGGGACAACCCTTATGTCACCATGGACTACAATTTTGAGGCCAACACAGTACGTGAAATTGGTAAATTCCTTGGTAATGGTGGCCTCTATAAGGGAGCTAAACCCGTACACTGGTGTGTATCATGTGCCACCGCTCTCGCTGAAGCTGAAGTGGAATATGAAGATCATACCTCTCACTCCATCTATGTGAAATTTGCTGCCGGTGAAGACCTGACAGATATTGACCCGGCTTTAGCTGGCGACATCTCTATCGTAATCTGGACCACTACACCATGGACTATTCCTGCCAATATGGCTGTTTCCGTTGGTCCAAATATTGAATATGCAGCAGTTAGAATCACCAATGCCGGTGAAAACAGCAACCTGAAGGTCGGAGAGATTCTGATTCTGGCTGAAGATCTGCGCGCTGGCGTGATGGAAGCGATCGGTGCTGAAGGTGACGTGCTGAGCACGATCAATGGATCTGCTTTTGACAATCGTCGTTTCCGTCATCCTTATCTGGATCAGGATGCACCGATTCTGGTTGGTGATCATGTAACACTGGAGGCCGGTACAGGTTCTGTTCATACCGCTCCCGGCCATGGTCAGGAAGATTACGAAATCGGCATGCGTTACGGGCTAAAACCATTTAATCCAGTCAGTGATACCGGCGTATTCTATGAAGGCACGCCTGTAGTTGAAGGCCGCCATGTCTATCAGGCCAATGCCATCATGGTAGAACATCTACAGAGCTGCGGCGCTCTGCTCGAAACAAGTCAGATCAAACACTCTTACCCGCACTGCTGGCGCTGCCACAAACCGCTTATTTTCCGTGCAACACCACAGTGGTTTATCTCCATGGATAAAAATGATCTGCGCCAAAAAGCTCTCGAAGAGATCAAGAAAACTGAATGGACACCGGATTGGGGTGAGAACCGTATCCGTGCCATGGTAGAGCAGCGCCCTGACTGGTGTGTATCGCGTCAGCGTAACTGGGGTGTTCCCATCACAGCCATCCGTTGTGCCTGTGGATCGCACAAAGTGACCACACCTGAGGTTGTTGAGGGCATTGCCAAGCAAGTTGAGCTGGGTGGCGCTGATGTCTGGTTTGCCAAAGATGTGAGTGCATTCCTACCTGAGGGTGCCAAGTGTCCGGATTGTGGTAGCACTGAATTTGAAAAAGAGACCGATATTCTCGATGTCTGGTTTGATTCAGGCTCCACCCATGCCTGTGTTGTTGAGCAGCGCGATGAATTGAGTAGCCCTGCCGATCTTTACCTTGAAGGCTCTGATCAGCATCGTGGTTGGTTCCAGTCATCACTGTTGGAAAGTGTGGGTACACGCGGTGTTGCACCATTTAAAGGCGTACTGACCCACGGTTTTGTAGTGGATAAAAACGGCAATAAAATGTCCAAATCCAAGGGTAATGTGATTGCACCACAAAAGATCATTCAGCAGATGGGCTCTGATATTCTACGTCTGTGGATTGCATCGTCGGATTATTCCGCTGATATTCGCATCTCGGATGAGATCCTCAAACAGCTGGCTGAAGCATATCGTCGTATCCGTAACACCATCCGCTTCCTGCTTAGTAATCTGCAAGGTTTCGATCCAGCCACCGATAGCGTGGCCATCGAAGATCGTCAGCCACTGGATCAGTGGGCATCACATCGTCTGGCTCAACTGGAACGCTATGTGCATGACTGCAATGAACACTATCAGTTCCACCGCATCCATCAGGAAATTCATAATTTCTGTTCGGTTGATCTGGGTGGTTTCTATCTCGATATCATCAAAGACCGCCTCTACTGTGATGCAGTAAATTCAACCCGTCGCGCTTCTGCCCGTGCCACGATTTATGATCTGGCCGATACGCTGATCCGTCTGATTGCACCTGTGCTGCCATTCACTGCAGAAGAAGCATGGGAGCATCTACCCGGCTCTGATGAGAAGAGTATTCACCTGCAGACCTTCCACCCAGTAAATGACATCAGCATTGATGAAAAGGCATGGGAATCATTCTTTGCTATTCGCGAGCAGATCAACACTGCTTTCGATGAAGCTAAAAAAGATAAAGTGGTCGGTTCATCTATTGCAGCCAGCATCACGGTACCGGGACTTGATCAATCATTTAGCGATAGTGTTGGAGAAAGCTGGGAACAGCTATTCATTGTCGCCAAGGTTGAATCAGGAGATGCCATCTCCATCAAACCTGCAGATGGCACCAAATGCCCACGCTGCTGGAATGTTGCGGCACCCGCCCAGCCTGAACACGATATACACAACGAACTATGCCCACGCTGTTTTGAGGTAGTTGCCGACTAATGACGTTTGGCTTGTTTTCCATGTCAGGAAAAGCAGTGGTTCTCATGACTGATGACTTCGTAGGAGTCACCATCGCACCCATGGACGGGCGCGCAAATCAAGCAATTGATTTGTAAGGAAAATGAAAATCGCACTTTTCGATTTCCGAAGATTAAAAAGGCCATGAATGGACTTTTTACGACTTCACCATGAATAAGCACCTGCTTTTCCTGCCTGCAAGCCTCCACTGCACAGACCACAGATGAATAAAACACTACATAAGCAGTATGCAGCTGACCCTTGTGCGATCGAAATCCCTTCTCCGTGGTCAATGGACCACTATATCTGGCGAGTCTGGACAACACTGCACTTTCTACCCTTAAGTCTGATGCAATCGGGTAAACCACGTAAAAAAGAGCTGAACAGAATCGCAACACTGCTGCATGAGAATAATCCCGATCATCTTGAGTCATGCATATCGCTGATGTTAAAAACCGATCTTCTGAAGCAACGATCCGGCTCTATCGTACCGCAACATATCCATTGGCCGAACTGGCAGAAACTGGTACGTACCGGGCTATTCAAAATAATCCGTGGCTGGAATCGTTGGTCTGAAGCTGATGAAATACAAGCCCTGCAGCTGCTCAATGCATTACCGATCAATACATGGTTGAAACTGGATGAGCTTATCGAATCTCTTCAGGAGCAAGCCAGCGGAGCCGTCATTGCGGCTGACTGGCTGGCACTGTTCACCCAGCAACATGGTCTAGCCCTACATCATCTAAATTTGAGCCGCCGTAGCATCTTTTTTCTACCTGAATTTCAAGCCGTGTTAAATGAAAAAACCATCTCTTTTCCTGCCCCCGGTTGGCATGGAGCCGATGAAAATGCACGAATAAGCGGTTTTATTTCAAATGCCGGTGAAATTCAACTCACTCCAGATTGTGCGCATCACCTGTTACCAGAACTGAGTTCTTTTTGTAACATCACCCACATTGAGCAGATGATTACCCTGCAACTGGATAAGCTTGCCATAGAGCGCATGGCTACCGACAAAAAAGCTCTTCTTGATGCCCGTACCACTCTGGAATCCATCCAATCGCCCCTTCCCCAATCTATCATCTATATTTTTGATAAAACAAACCAACAGCAAGCGATCGCATCGGCTGCATCCACATCCATGGTGATGATCTTAAAAGATGTCGCTGCCATTCACAGGCTACAGACACTGGATTTTGAATACTTCCAACCGTTTGATGATAAGCCCGAAATTGTACTGCTTAATGCATCGGCTGATGCACATGCTTTTGTCAGAGCATGTCATCTGGCAGGTATTCAGCTGGATACGTTGATTCCCCCACTGCAGTGGACCATAGGCACCCCATCACTGAACGCCTGGATGCAGGTGAATGTAGATCGGGAAGGTCAATGGCTGGAGATCGTCTATCAAAAAACATTGGGCAGTGCTCCCAAGCAGGTTTTTGCTCGCATTGATGCCGATTTTTATGGTGCAGTGCGTATTCAACCGACACGAAAAACTAAACAGCGATATCAACTCCAGAAAACGACAGTCGAACTACAACCCAAACATATCTTGCGCCTACGCGAACTTGAAGATGATGAGATCAGTCAGCTAAGGCTGGATAGGTTAGGATCAATTCAAGCATGAGCTATAACCCCGAACGCCCCATGATTGTGCAGGGTGATCACTCGCTGCTATTGGAAACCCATAACACCCGTTTTCATGCGGCACGTGATGCCATCTCCCCCTTTGCTGAATTGGAAAAATCTCAGGAACATATTCATAGCTATCGCCTGAACCCCTTAAGCCTGTGGAATGCAGCTGCTGCCGGCCATACGTTAGAAGAAGCGGAAGCAGCCCTGCTTCATTATAGTAAATACACCGTCCCCCCCAATGTACTCGAAGAGATGCGCCACACTTTTAACCGATATGGTCAGCTCATACTCACCAAAGACGATGAAGCCACGTTGCGTTTGAGCATCGTAGATCCCTTCATTGCGGCACAGGTAAGCCGGGATGAAAAACTGGCGGTTATGATACGAGAACAGATTGATGAAGACCTGTTTCTCATCGACACAGCGCAACGAGGCCCACTCAAACACGCACTGATCAAACTGGGTTTTCCGGTTGATGATCAGGCAGGCTTTAATGATGGAGCCCAGTTCAATTTTAATCTGCGCAGCCATACCCTCTCCGAAGATCACGCTTTTGAACTGCGTAGCTATCAGCAGGAGGCCGTGGATTCCTTTGTAGCCTCCGGCAGCCATGGAGTGATCGTACTGGCTTGCGGAGCAGGTAAAACGCTCGTAGGCATGGCTGCCATGGCGCGCATAGGCATGAACACGCTGATCATCACGCCCAATACCGCCGCAGCCCATCAATGGCATGCAGAACTGTGCGACAAAACCGATATGGATGCGACACAGATTGGCGAATACACCGGCGCGCGAAAAGATATTCAACCGATCACCATCGCCACCTATCAAATGCTCACCTACCGCGACCAACAGAATGATGAGATGCCGCATATGGCACTGATCACCAAACACGAATGGGGACTGATTATTTTTGATGAGGTGCATGTCCTACCTGCTCCGGTGTTCAGGGCGGTATCTGAGATTCAAGCCCGGCGCAGACTGGGGTTAACGGCCACCCTGATTCGTGAAGATGGCCTAGAGCGAGATGTGTTTTCACTCATCGGCCCCAAACGCTACGATCTACCCTGGCGTGAACTGGAACAATCAGGACACATTGCCAAAGCCCATTGCATAGAGATTCGTGTGCCGATGGCCAAAGATGATCATTTTGCCCATGCCACGGCTGAAGACAGGCATAAAGCCTATCGCATTGCAGCTGAGAACAGGGTCAAAGATCACGTCGCCGAGGCACTCATCGAAAAGCATAATGGTGAAGGTATTCTGGTGATCGGCCAGTATATCAAACAGCTCACCCGTATCGCCGAGCATCTCGGTGCGCCGGTCATTACCGGCCGCATGAGCAGTAAAGAGCGTGAACGCCTGTACGCCGCCTTCAGAGCGGGAGATTTAAGACTACTGGTGGTCTCCAAAGTAGCCAATTACGCCATTGATCTACCCGATGCCTCCGTTGCCATCCAAATCTCAGGTGCCTTCGGTTCCAGACAGGAAGAGGCGCAACGACTCGGTCGCATCCTTCGTCCAAAAGGAGGGCCAGCTTATTTTTACACGCTGGTTTCCGATCACAGCGACGAACTAAAATTCGCCAGTAACCGCCAGCGCTTTCTGGCCGAACAGGGTTATGACTACATGATTGAAGATTGGGGTGATTAATCTGCCCGGCATAGATGAATCACCTACTATTCATCTCCCCATTGATAAAAAAAACTGCTATATTCTCTTACATAAGCGAGTAGTCTGAACTCTTAGTGAGACATGCCATGGATCTACAGGCCCAACATGAGTGAAAAAATCACACGTGAACTTAATGTACGTGCCATCAAAAATGGCATACTTATCACAACGCTTACAACAAAAACCTCTCTAGTCCGAAAGATTCAGCTTCTGGAAGGAGAGACTCCCTGTTTCCGAACAAATGTACGCGATAGTTGTAAAGAAACTTGCAACACCTGTGAATGGGCAAACGACTGTAAAAACTACCTTATAGCGGCATGGAAGCGTTAAAACCACACAATAAAGAAAATATTAGCCGCTGTTTCACGACAAACACGACAATAATCTTTGGTTATTGCCTTATTCGTTTCCATGCGTGGAATTCGTCCCCAAGGGAACTTCTCTGGCTTCGCCATTCACCTTCTGGCTCGCTTGTGGTTCTGTCTTTAGTTATAGCGGCGTACAAAACTCAGTTATATGACGAGCTCAAAATGTTAGAGAACCCAATACACTTGAAGGTTACCATTGCATGTCTGTGATTGGTTATCGGTCAAATACTTTTAAGAACTAATCGAATAGGCAGCGATTTTACTGATATGGGTATAGGAGAGCTTGGATTCATCATGCCACGCATTAAATGTCTCCTGAATCGCCTGTAAATCGCGTTTAGAGGTGGGATTATCTTTGATGTTTAGGCCACTATTCTGCAAACAACGGATCACATCTTTACTCAGATAGAAACAATCTTTCCCAACATTACGCAAAAAACGCTGGCCGGAGTTACCCCCTAACCTCGAACCCCGTTTTTTTAACAGTCCCAACAAACCGATCAGATCCGATTCAGGCCAGTCGGCAATGAATTGAGAAAAACTACCGGTCTCCAGAGCGATATCCTCAATAAACTGGGCATTGGCGCGTACCGCGTTAATTTTCTGACCATTACGAACAATGCGCACATCCTGTCTGATCTCATCCCACTCCTCAGGCATCAGTGCCAGAATGGCATTCACATCGAAGCCGTGAAACACCGCTTCAAATCCAGGCCACTTCTGATTGATCACCCGCCAGACAAATCCGGCCTGAAACACGCAGCGCGTCATTTCAGCCAGGAAACGATCTTCACTCAGCGTCGCAATAGATTCTGGTTCGGGAAAACCTGCCAGCAGCAGACTGAGTTCATTCACCCCACCCTTATGCTCAACAGCGCGATAATAAACCTCTTCAAATTTCACTGTTCGTATCTCCCGCAGAAGCGTAATCGGGAAGATGTACGGGATCATTCAATATATCCAGACTATCTCCCACCTGATCAAGCATCATCGATTCATAGAGGTATAAGGGACGACCTGACGACTTCACTGTCTTAATATATTTTTTAACTTCTGGATAATCAGGGGCCAGCCATTCGCAGCCTGTTTTCTTCGCGTAAATATCCACAGGAGTATATTGAGCAAAAACATCCTTATATTTCATGGTTTTAATAACATAAACCACAATACCGATCGCAATAACTAGAGAAACCCAAGCCGGAGATCTATCCCATGATAACAAAAGGTATGTTGTTGGAAACACAAACCCTATTGAAACATTAACCATCATGAATTTCACAAAGGCTTGGGAACTTTCCCGAACTTCATCCTCATGATATGGCTCGTTAATGCTAAATGCTCTGATTTTAAACATCATGCATAGTCGCTTATTATAAAGTGTACGTAAATATCCAGCCTGATGAAATCCGCAGTGAGCGACGATTATTCGCTCGCCATAACAGAGGTTGTATTCAGTCCCGGAGTTTCCGTTCGAAATAACACCGAAAAAGCTTATAACTCATAAATCAACTGATTATGAGTTATAAAACAGAATTTTATAGCTCACTATCGCGAAAGACATAATCAGGTTAATACAAATCAATCCTCTTAGAAGCCCCTTTTCACCCTTAATACAGGCCTTTTAAGAAGGAACATTAAGTTGATTCAAAACCTTTAAAGCTTACTCCGCTATTATGATAGCCAGTGTAATAATGATCGCCAGAGCAGCAATTACCCCACCAATGATATTGCCTTTTCGTTTTTTGACTGCGCGCTCATCTTCATTCAACGCACTCTTTTCATTCACAAAGGGCAGAAAAGCCAGAATTATCAAACCGATCACTCCACTGGCAAAAAACCAGATAAACGGATTATACCCTTTGCGCGCAGCCAGTATGGCTGTGATAATACAAAGCACTACTTGAATGATTACCATATCAACTCCTTTTGTTTTGGATCAGAATAATCTTTGCAAGCCATTCCACTGCATCATCAATATTGATGAAAAATGCACCTTAATGAATTTAGTATAGTTCATTTTGCCAGTTAGTGACGATTATGCACCCTGCTATCGAAACTTCATCAATGAGCTGGTCTGGATAGAACGATTAAGTACGAGGATAAAAATCAGAGACAATCTGCCCCAACAATAAGAAGTGAGCCTGTTACTCAATTGAAACCGGATCCGCATAGAAGCCAAGTCACTTTGAGTTGTGGCTGCCGGAGTTTTCTTGCAGGTTGATAGAGTGCCATTGATTGCAAACTCTGACCCACCATTTAATGATAGCCAAGCGTGCCTAGCACTATCATTTATTTTCATTTCTTTAATATTTATGACCGTGAACCTGATTTGTGTTGCTGCAAGGGTGTTGATAGCAGAGAGTCCAAACGTCCATCCAGTCAGATCCCAGGTGATGCAATGATCCAACCGCTTTACGCCGATAAAGGCTCAACCGATAAGTTTGATCACATCGTGGCCGACCTGTGCGAAACAGGATTATCTGTCTATGATGATTTTATTCCACCCCTGCTGGTTAACAACATGGCTTTAGAAGCTCGGGAATTATTTCAGGAGGGGGAGTTCCGCCCTGCCCGCGTTGGACGCGGTACATCCCTGCAACTACGGCCGGAGATACGCAATGATCACATCCACTGGTTGGATACTGAGAATCCAAGCGCCACCCAACGCCCCTACTTTCTTGACCTGGAAACCTTACGCCAGCATATCAACCGCAGTCTTTTTCTGGGGTTATTCGAATATGAAGGCCATTTTGCGCTCTATCCGCCCGGCGCATTCTATAACATCCACTATGATCGATTCATCGGTGCGCTTGAGCGCGTAGTCACCTGCATTCTCTATCTCAACGATGACTGGCAAACTGAAAACGGTGGCGCACTGAACATTCATCAGGGTGTTGAAGCATCCAGCCTGTCACTACCGATGCAGGTCATGCCGCAAGCCGGGCGACTGGTCACCTTTATCAGTGAGCAATTCCCACATGAAGTGCTGCCTGCCAGCCGTGATCGACTAAGTCTGACCGGTTGGTTTCGCATCCGCACTTAAGCTTGCACACAAAACATTCATGATTATGCTGTGTAGAAGAGAATCATATATCCGTCTTTTTTTGATGAGTCGACTAAGAAAGCACTGATTTATTCAGTGCTTCAGTGCAAGCCAAGCAGATAACAAACTTCAAACACAAGGGAATTAAAATTAGCGACTGAGTAATTCGATCGTCTCGATCAAAGTATCGCGGCGATAGGGTTTCTGCAAAAAACGGTGGGGTCATTGGTATCGAAATAATTTCAATCATTCGATACTTTATATCTTATACATGGACAGAGAAAGACATCCAATCTGATGGACGCCTAGCTTATATCAATTTCGTATTTATTTAGTTTTTTTTGCGTCCAGCCACGCACTCTTTGCGCCCGCAATGGATTTAATTGCTTTCAAACGAGCAAGTGCTTCTGTTTTGTTGTGATGCTCGCTGACAAGTAAGCGATACCACATATGATGTTTAACGGTCACCGGCACGATAGTCGTTTGAATATCCCGTTTTGCAAGACGCCCCTGTTCGGAGACAGCTTCTGCCTCTGAATAGTGAGAAGTGAGATAGATAGAGTACGTTACTAGCCCCGGGGATGCACTGTCACTGCTAGGTACAATTTTATTGCTACTCGCTTTAGTAGCGTTGCCACCTTTATCTGCAGCAGTATTGACAGCTTTAGTGGCAGCGGCGGCTTCTGCTGCTGTAAGCTTCGCTTTTTCTTCAGCTTTTGCAGCCTCAGCTTCTGCTTGTTCATATGCCTTTCTTGCGGCCGCAACCTCATCGTCAATGGCGCTAGCTGATGCCTCACCCTGAATGGCGCCTAGTAATATCAGCATCAGAAATGGTAAGTATGATTTTATTTTCATGTCATATCCTCTAATGATCGGTAATAAGCTTACAGTGAACCTAGATACAATGTAAAGAGTCTAGCAGAAAGGCCGTTCAAATCCTAAATGAATTACTGATCTGTTCAGATCTTGCAGTAAAGACAATGCAATCACATCGTTATTTTCGGAAAACCTTATGAAAGCCGTCGCGCTTATTCGCCATCGAGTTTCCATTCAACGGATACTTCTTGGGTTTTACGAGCAACTGCATCTGCAGCGCTCTTAGCGTGAGTATTCGTAGTCGCCTTTTTAGCAGCCTTCATGGCGGCAGCTTCTTTAGCAGCCTTCATGGCAGCGGCTTCTTTAGCAGCCTTCATGGCAGCAGCTTCTTTGGTGGCCTTAATGGCGGCGGCAGCTTCTGCTGCTGCAACCTTCGCTTTTTCTTCAGCTTTTGCTGCCTCTGCTTCTGCTGCTTCATATGCCTTTCTTGCGGCCGCGATCTCATCGTCAATGGCAATCGCTGGTGTTGATGACGTTAATTGTTCAGCAATTTTTTCTGCCTCTTTGTTCTGAGCAAAGCTTTTTTGTAATGCTTTCCCATGATTTTCTTCCACTGCTTTTGTGACAGCAACAGTGCTTGCAGTGGCAGAATGAGTTACTGATTTTGGTGCTGATGTTACTGGTTCCTCACTTTGACAAGCCCCTAATAATATCAGCAGGAGAAATGGTAAGTATGATTTTATTTTCATATCGTATCCTTATAATCGGTAATGAACTGACATTGAAGTTTAAGAAAGTTTGAAGATCCTATCATAAAATAATTCATCTTCTAAGATAAATTGCCTACCTCTTTTTTCTCTTCAATTTCATACCGGAGGATGACGATGCGGCACCATGGCCCTGCCACGTCCGCATGAAGCTGCTGCAATTCATCGTATCAGGTCTTTCAACCATTTAGGCCTATCAACAGATAAAACATCACGGGCATAGCGTGACATTCACCGATCACAAATGATAACGACCTCTTTTAGCCTACGCATCAGCACCCTAAGTCAATAATATGCCACTGGTGCCGCTGATTATCGCTTACCAACAGCAATATAGATTCTCAGGGCAATCCTATTAAAATACTTACTAATATAACCCCAACGCCCAGGAGAGTCTCTCTGGTGTAAACATCGTCACCTTCAGAACACAGCGTTCGCCCTAAGGTAAGGTGGCGCAGAGATATGCGAATAATGATGGCAAATAGAGAGTGCTATCATACGATTGCCCTATATAGACTCTTGCCATTTATGACACACTTCTGCATATTGCACTGCCATAAAACCAGCATTATTATTCACTATGATTTCATCGCACAATAATGCCAAACCGGGGACCTAAAGATGAGCACTACAGACTTTCAAGTAGCACGCAAAAACATGGTTGAATATCAGATCCGTTGTTGCAAAGTTTTGGATACTGACGTGTTAGATCTCATTGAATCAATGCCCCGTGAAAATTTCGTACCTGAACATGTAAAAAGCGTTGCGTATATGGAAGGACATGTACCGTTGCCTTGCAACCAGGAAATGTTATCCCCTTTGCAGGAAGCCACTATTCTCCAAACGCTGAATCTTCAGGGCCATGAACGTGTACTCGAAATTGGTACCGGCACTGGTTTTTTAACCACGATGCTTGCAATGCAGGCTGGTGAAGTAGTTAGCTGTGAGATCCACTCCGTATTAGCGCAACAGGGCAAAGAAAACATCGATAACCATGGTGCTAATAATGCTAAAGTCATTGAGATTAATGCCATGGATGCTGATGCGGTTGCAGCACATACTGATCTACAAACCCCGTTTGATGTTATTGTACTCACTGCCGCTATTCCAAAAATACCTGCACACATTGAAGCGCTATTAAAAGATCGTGGCCAGATCATGGCTTTTCTTGGTAGCAACCCTGTGCTTTCACTCATTCACCGCCGTAAAGTCGGCAGCGCGTGGCAACAGACAGGTCTGTTTGAAACACTATTGCAAGATATGGAAGGGACGGCTCAGGTGCGCGAATTTCTCTTCTGATTCAGCACTGCGCTTCATTCACCATCTGCCTCAGTCGATAACATCCACTCTCTTCATGCGTGCTGAGCAGCAACAAAGTGTTATGACATCGCACAGCATGACCTTTCTATTCATACTACTACTGATTGCCCCTTCCGCTGCATCAGCTGAGGAAAATACCAACGCTAAGAAAAACAGCATCCATTTTATTTCATTGCCATATCTTCATGGCTTTTATTATGATCAGAACAAACAAGCCAGCATCGTACACAATGGCATTTCCAGACAGGATCTGTCAGATCACAACTGGATCATCTCCGTCACAACTATCCCTGATTTAGTTTCTACACGCGGAAACCTTGAGACCATGGATAGTGATCAGAACACAGGCTTCAGACTCGCTAGAAACCTTAAAAACATCATCATCAAAATCCCCGCACAAGCTTCGATCCCTCTTCCTTTACATCGTTTAAATAGCGCCACGTCACCACTCTGGTTGCAATACACAACATCAAACAGAACTGTCTGGCACAGCCCCAACCTTACACCCAAAGCAATGACACAGCGGATTACCGCAACAAAAGAGGCCGAACGTCTGTCCAAACGCATGGCTGATCGCGCCTTCTATTTTGGTTATGACACCAATGAGGATGCTCTAAAATAATCCAAGAAAGTGATATATGCCTGCATTAAAACAGCAGTATAGGTCATCACAGTTATACTTCGCATCTATGTTTTACTTATACTGATACTCACGCATGCTCATGCAGTGAGGAACGAACATGGCTTATTCAGGGAGAAGTTGATTTATTGCATCCGGCAAGAAATCAGTGCTTCCTTAGCAAACCCATCAATTTTATAGGGTGGTAGAAAAGCACAATATCCATCACGCTTAGCTGCATGGATGATAACGACGAACAACAAGAGCTGGCTGGTTTACACTTTGACAACCGTTTCACCCGGTCGCTTCCCGCTGACTCAGAATCTATCAAACACCCGCGCCAGGTGTATGAGGCATGTTACTCCAGAGTGCACCCTACCATTGTTTCTCAACCGTCACTCATCATCCACAGCTCTGAAGTAGCCAACACATTGGGGCTCTCAGACAGATTGTGCAAATCAGACGCATTCAGTGAGATTTTTTCAGGTAATCGTCTGTTGCCGGGTATGGATCCGCATGCCACCTGTTATGGCGGTCATCAGTTCGGAAACTGGGCTGGCCAGCTCGGTGACGGGCGTGCCATTAACCTAGGTGAATTAATGAATCACGATAACGAGCATTGGATGCTGCAACTCAAAGGGTCGGGGCCTACTCCCTACTCCCGCACTGCAGACGGACTGGCTGTCTTGCGCTCCTCTGTACGTGAATTCTTATGCTCGGAAGCAATGTATCATCTCGGTGTGCCGACCACCCGCGCTTTAAGTCTTGTTTTAACCGGTGAGATGGTGATGCGTGATATGTTTTATGATGGCCGTGCCGCATTAGAACCCGGTGCCATTGTTTGCCGTACTGCACCCTCTTTTACCCGTTTTGGCAGTTTCCAAATATTTGCCTCTCGCGATGATCCAACCACACTAAAAAAACTACTTGATCACACCATCATCAATGATTTTCCGCACCTCGGCAAACCGGACAAACAGGTCTATCTACAATGGTTCAGAGAAGTATGCCAAAGCACAGCTGAACTTATGGTGCACTGGATGCGCGTTGGTTTCGTGCATGGTGTGATGAATACCGACAATATGTCGGTGCTCGGCCTAACCATTGATTATGGACCATACGGCTGGTTGGAGGGTTATGATCCGGACTGGACACCCAATACCACCGACCGCGAAATGCACCGTTACGCATACGGCCAACAGCCCAATATTGCAGGCTGGAATCTGGCCCGATTAGGGGAAGCGATACTGCCATTGATTGATAATATCAGTGCATTGCAGGAGGCCCTGAACAGCTATCCACAAAGTTACAAACAGATGTCGCAACAGATGATGGCAGACAAGCTTGGCTTGCTATCCTTTAATCCGGAAACGGACAAAACCCTTTTCGACGAACTAGAAAATATGCTTACAATAAGTGAAACAGACATGACCATATTCTATCGCAAGCTTGCCAACATCGACATCAACATAGATATTAAAAAGAGCAATATAAACAATCTAATAGAACCATTACTTGATGCATATTATCAACCGAGTACGTTAACAGAAAACACCCGACAACAGATTTCTAACTGGTTACGCTCTTACATTCTGCGCCTACAAAATGATGGCCTGAGCAATAGTGAGCGCCGTAAAAAAATGAACCGCATCAATCCCAAATATGTGCTGAGAAACTATCTCTCACAAGTCGCCATTGATAAAGCTGAGGAAGGTGATTACAGCGAAATTCATCGCCTGCATGCACTGCTCAAACAACCCTATGATGAACAGCCAGAGTTCGATGCATATGCAGCCAAACGGCCAGACTGGGCCAGAGACAGAGCTGGTTGTTCTATGCTCTCCTGTAGTTCATAAAAGACTGCTAGTACCCTTTACAACCCTTTGATCACAATGCGGCATACTTGATGAGATAGTCAGGTATTTGATCTTTAATTTCATCATGCAGATCTGGCAAGCGTGACCAGTGTACACCCTGCTTGTGATGATGAGCAGTGTGGTAACCCAGATTGCCTGTAGTGATATTGTAAAAGCGATTAAGGTTATTCCTCGATGCTTCAAATTCGTTTTCGGTGCTCAAATCGGAATGATGTTCATAGGTTGCCCAAGACGTCAATAGAATACCGCAAAGCATCGGCAAGACGAACAGAAACAACCCCTGCATCGGTTTGTACCATGTCAGCAGAGCAACAATCAAAATGGTTATAGCTGTATAGATTATGAATTTACTCTGATGCTTCGGAAAGCGTTTCCCTACATTATATCCACGCAGATGCGCTGTGCTCGCAACATTAAGGGTGTATTCAATCTCACCCATGGTTTCACCAGACTTCCGCTGCCAGCGACTTTCATCCTTATCCTGATCAAGAAAGTTTAAGTGATGGCCAAGCACATGATGCAGCAACCATAAGTTTGTGGTCACGCCGGTATGCAAAGCATAAAAAATCTCCAGCAGACGGTTCAACGGTTTCTTCTTAAATGTAGGTGTGTGTTGATGATGGTGGTTCCAGGCTCCGATTTTACCTTTTGGAATAATCATCAACACCCAGAACGCGGCCAATAGCCAGATCTGTTCAACATAAAAGTACAAACAGAAATCTAGAGATGTAATAGCCAGAATAATGGTAACGGGAATACGGTCAGCGGAGTACCTAAACACAGAGAAAAGTCCTTATGAGTAAAATAATTCGGGCACAGTAACCCTATTCAATAGGAAAGATACAAGCTGCAGCAGTTCTAGGAGGCTGTCCGAGAATAGGAATCGTAGCGAGGGAATGCGGGATTGAGTCAGTTTTCCCGTTCATTTGGGGCGAATACTGGTTGTATTTAACGAGAATGAACGGGGAAAGAGGCCAATAACCGCTTTTTCGCAGTAGGTTCTTCTATTCTCGGACAGCCTCCTAGTGATACACCGAAATAAAATGCAGAATCAGACACCGCTACCGCATTTATATTTACCTTAAATTATTTAGTCATACCCAACTTCAACTACATGGATGCAGGAGGCAGAGCAACGCATGGAGCAGTTGCCGAGATCG
>NZ_RCFQ01000031.1 GCF_003665155.1 Mariprofundus sp. EBB-1
CTGCCCTTCACCCCTACGGGGCCACCGCAAGCGGTGTTCGAATCGGCTATCCTGCCGATGTCGTCGAACCCAATTCGAGCGTTCTCAACCCTCTCTATTGAGGAGTAAAAATGTGCTGGGTAGATGACAGTTTGAAGATATAAATAGCACTGGCGGAGAGAGAGGGATTCGAACCCTCGATAGGTTTAAGCCTATACACCCTTAGCAGGGGCGCGCTTTCGGCCACTCAGCCATCTCTCCGTGCATGCATGCGTGTTGTAAAAACTAACTGGCGGAAGGGGTGGGATTTGAACCCACGGTAGGTTTCCCTACGCCGGTTTTCAAGACCGGTACATTCAGCCGCTCTGTCACCCTTCCATTAGTTAAGATCTGTGCAGGATTCGTCATTGATCAATCCGGCTCAGTTTTTGCAGGCCGGAAAGATAGCATGGCTTTTGAAGATGGCAATGGCGTAAATGAATAAAAAAAGGCGACTCCGCAGGAGTCGCCTTTTTTCAATCAAAATTGTGACTATTTACAGCTTGTCAGCTTCAGCTGCCAGGTAAGATGCAACACCATCTGCATCTGCTACCATGGCTTTGTCGCCTTTGTTCCAGCCGGCAGGACATACTTCACCGTGTTCTTCATGGAACTGCAACGCGTCGATCATGCGTAGCATCTCATCAATATTGCGACCCAAAGGCAGATTGTTTACCACCTGATGTTGAACAACATTGTCTTTATCAATCAGGAATGAACCGCGCAATGCGATAGAGCCGCCCAACAGATGAACTGCATCACCATCTTCATCTTCAACAGATTCGTTGTCGATAAGAACATCATAATCAGCAGCAATAGTTTTGGTCAGATCGGCAACCAGCGGGTATGCAACAGGGCCGATGCCGCCGTCGTTGACGGCAGTATTGCGCCATGCGGCATGGCTGAAGTGAGAATCAACGGAACAACCGATGACCTGTACGCCACGCGATTCAAATTCTTTGATGCGATGATCAAATGCGATCAGCTCAGAAGGACAGACAAAGGTGAAGTCCAGCGGGTAGAAAAATAGTACAACGTATTTTCCCTGATTATCAGAAAGGGAATACTCCTCATTGATGGAACCATCTGCCATTACAGCAGCGGCGGTAAAATCGGGGGCTTGTTTGCCAACCAGTACACTCATAAAAAACTCCTTGGTAGTTAAACGACTAACCTCTGCAGGTTAAAATTCGGATAGCAATTGTAAGCAGATATATAGATGAATACCACCTTACTCATTTTCAGGATAAAGCTGGGGTTTATTCCACAATGGTATCGCGCAACAGTCGGAACAGAGCGCGTGATGATTTGCGTGGCTTGTCCTGGCTGATTTCTTTGTTGGCATTACGCACCAGTTGGCGGATCTGGCCGGCATCTCCGTGTGGAAATTTGGCCATAAATTCAGTGACTGCAGTATGCCCATCTTCTATTAAACGATCTCGCCAACGTTCAACTTTATGAAATTGTTTATCTTGATTTGCCTTTTTACTATCAAGCTCTTGAAAGGTCTCTTGCATCTCTTCGGTATTGATTTGACGAAGCAGTTTGCAAATGCGTTTGAATTGACGCTTTTCAGCGCCGAGCTTCATGGATTGAACGTCCAGCAGAGCTTGTTGGAGCTCCGATGGAAGATCAAACTTTCCAAGTGTGATGGCGTCGCATTGGGCCAATCGCTTACCCAGATCGAGCAGAGCCTGAATCTCACGCTTCTGCTGAGATTTGTTCAGGCGTTCTGCCAGCTCAAATTTATCGTAGTCCTCATCGTGTGTATCATACATGGGCGGGAGTGTAGCGAGCGATCTCGAAACTGTCTTATAATAACTGTTTTAAGAGTGCTGAATCTATTTTTTCAAGGTTGTCTAAATATGTTCGCGGGTTTTGTGGAAGGTGATGGCCGGCCATTGCTCTTCGGTGTAATTCAGCTTCCATGCACTGGGTGCCAGATAAGAGAGAAAACCATCTGCGTCTTCCGACAGGCTGGATTCAAACAGACGACGGAATTCAGACATTTTTTTATCATCCTCAGCGGTGACCCAACGGGCGATCTGGAAGTCGGTGGCGACATAATCTGCATCAACTTTGTACTCTGCATTCAAGCGCGCAACGGTTACATCAAACTGTAATACACCCACAGCACCTAGAATATAATCTCCACCAAGCAGGGTTTTAAATACTTGTACCGCGCCCTCTTCAGAGAGCTGAACCAGTCCTTTGTGTAGCTGTTTGCGTTTCATTGGGTCTTTCAGGCGAATGCGGCGGAATAGTTCTGGAGCAAAATTGGGAATGCCTGTAAATTTTAAGGCTTCTTTCGTGGTGAATGTGTCACCGATTTTGATGGTGCCATGATTATGGATGCCAATGATGTCACCGGCATAAGCTTCTTCAATATGGGCACGATCCTGGGCCATAAAAATGGTGGCGTTAGGAATTTTCACATCCTTACCCAGGCGATGGTGGCGTACGGTCATGCCCTTTTTAAACTTACCGGAGCAGATGCGGAAGAAGGCGATGCGGTCACGGTGGGCTGGGTCCATATTGGCTTGAATTTTAAAACAGAAAGCAGAAAAACCTGGCTCATCAGGGTGAACAGTGCGCTCTACTGCCTCACGTGGGCCGGGGGCGGGTGATAACTCTACAAAGGCATCCAAGAGTTCTTTTACGCCGAAGTTATTCACAGCCGAGCCAAAAAATACAGGTGTCTGTGAGCCTAGTAAAAACTGTTCCAGATTAAATGGATCGGCAGCACCCTCAAGTAGCTCAATGTCTCCGCGTAGTTCATCAGCCTGGGAACCAAGTAGTTCATCCAGTTTAGGGTCACTCAGATCATTGATTTTAACGGTATCAAAATCGTTGGTTTTAGCGCCCGCCTTGAACAGGTTCAGTTCTTTTTTGTACAGGTTATATACACCCTTAAAACGTTTGCCCATACCAACCGGCCATGACATTGGTGTGCATTCGATCTGCAACTTTTCTTCAATGTCGGTGAGCAAGTCAAGTGGCTCAAGTCCTTCGCGGTCGAGTTTGTTGATGAAGGTAACGATAGGGGTATTACGCATGCGGCAGACTTCCATCAATTTCTCAGTCTGTGCTTCCACACCGCTGGCCGAATCGATCACCATCATAGCTGAATCGACGGCTGTGAGTACACGGTAGGTATCTTCTGAGAAGTCCTGATGGCCGGGGGTATCGAGCAGGTTAATCTCGAAGTCGCGATAATTGAACTTCATGACTGAGGAGGCGACTGAGATGCCGCGTTCCTGCTCAATCTTCATCCAGTCGGAGGTGGCATGTCTGCTCGCCTTGCGCGCTTTTACAGCACCGGCCATCTGAATAGCACCACCAAACATCAATAGTTTTTCTGTCAGTGTTGTTTTACCCGCATCAGGATGCGAGATAATGCCAAATGTGCGGCGTTTTGCGATTTCAGTGGAAAAGCTCATGTGTTCCTCTTTGTGGCAGGAGATGTGTTTTTAACTGCATCTCTTTCATGGCGCGGAGTGTAGCCAAATTAGTCTGATTTATGAATAGACCAGGATAATCGCTTTAAAATATTTAAAATCGTTTGCCGGCCGAGCATGTGCATCACTGATTTAACTCAGGGTATCTCACTCTCGTAAACTTAGTTCACCTTGCACCCCAGGGTGCTTTCTCTGGCTTCGCCATTCACCTCGTCGCAGAGAAATCGCAACAAGGACCAGAAAAACAATATTTATCGGAGAGCAATGGATGTGGATTGCAGTCGTTTTTGTCTTTACTTTGCGGAACTTTGCGTCCTCTGCGGTGAAACGCATGTTGTCTGTATTCATGCAGTCATTGCGTGGCAGAGGGCAAACCGTAGAGTGCTCGCATGTCTTATTTGGTACTAGCGCGGCGCTGGCGACCGCAGAAATTTGCTGATCTTGTTGGTCAGGATGTGGTGGTTCGCACACTTAAAAACGCGTTAATTAGCGGTAATTTGGCGCATGCCTATCTGTTATGCGGTATTCGCGGTGTGGGTAAAACCACTATCGCACGGCTGATGGCGATGGCGGTGAATTGCGAAACCTCCACATCAGGAGAGCCCTGTGGTGTGTGTGCAGCGTGTAAAAGTATTACCGATGGTACCAATTTGGATGTTCAGGAGATGGATGCCGCCAGTCATACCGGTGTGGATGATGTGCGTGAAATTCTGGATGGTGTGCGTTATCCGCCAACTACGCTGAAGACTAAAGTCTATATTATTGATGAAGCGCATATGTTGTCCAAGAGCGCATTCAATGCGTTGCTGAAAACGCTGGAAGAACCGCCTGCACATGTATTGTTTATTTTAGCGACGACCGAATCAGACAAATTGCCGGTGACCGTGCGTTCGCGCTGCCAGCGATTTGATTTGCGCCGCTTAGGGCAGGGTGAAATCAGTGCTTACCTTAAACATGTGTTCAGTAAGGAATCGATTCGTGCTGATGATGATGCACTTACAGCCATTGCACAGGCTGCTGATGGCAGTGTGCGTGATGCGCTTTCTCTGGCTGAGCGGGTGTTGGCCTATTCACGCGAACATCTCAAAGCAAGCGATGTGATGTCGGCGCTCGGTTTGGTCGGTTATGCGTTGAATCGTTCTCTTTCTGAGGCTGTGTTTGACGCAGATGCTGCCACGGCTGTGCAGCGTTTTAGAAGTGCGATTGGCAGCGGTCACGGAGCACGTAGCCTGTTGGAATCATTAAGCCGGTTATGGCACCAGCTGGCCTGCCTGCAGGTTGATAGCGGATTGCTTGATGCTGAAATTGATGCCGAGCACCGTGATTGGTTGGAGCAGCAGCACGCTCGATTAAACATGCAGGCATTGGATTTGCGGTATCAGGTGTTGTTGCAGGGTATTCGTGACCTGAGCCTGGTGGAAGAGCGCATGGGTGCTGAGATGGTGTTGATGCGCTTGTGTGGTTTGCATGCTATTTCTAATGTGCTTGCGTCTAAAGTAACGGCCTCTCATCACGCAGATGATGCTCGGTCGTTCTCTTCAGGATCTTCGACCGTTACAGAGGCTGGGCCGACAATTGTTGATGCTGCGACTTCTGCAGCAGAGTCGCATGTACCACCGGCGTTTCGGAATATTGAAGAAACAAACAAACGATCTGTTGACGTGCAACCGGAACCAAACAATAGCGTTGCACCTAACCCTGCTATGGCAGATGAGGTTAGAGAACCGGATGCATTAGAAACTGCCGATAACCTGCCTTTGCATGAACAAAGCACAGGCAATGGTAGTGGTTTTGCAACCTGGCAGCAGGCTGTCGATGCTTTTGGTGCTATAAAGCCCGGTGTGTCGGCGATGTTGGATCATGTCGTGTGTGCCGAATATGGTGATAAAGTACGGCTGGGTTTGAATAAACATCAGGAGAACGCCATCTCGGCACCTGATCGCACGGCTTTTGCCGAATGGTTGGGGCGTGAAGTGTTGTGGGAGTCGGCGCAACAACATAAGGGTGCATCGCTATCACAAGAGCGCGCCAAGCAGACTAAGATGGAAGAGGCCCGTTTGCGCAAAGGGGCGGAAGATGATCCGCATGTGCAGGCATTAATGCGGGAAATGGATGCGAAACTGGTGAAAGTGTTGCCTGCCGGTGTGTCGGATCAGGTAGAATAGTCAAAAGACCTTTTTTTACCGCAGAGGACGCAGAGTAGAGTCAATAAATGATAATTATGGGGCTTTAATGTGTTACTCTGCGAAACTTTGCGTCCTCTGCGGTGAGAGCTTATTAGACTTTGTCAGGAGAAACAGATGAATATTGGAAAAATGATGCAGCAAGCCAAGAAGATGCAGGAAGATATGAAAATTATGCAGGCTGAAATGGCAAAAATGGAAGTGTATGGTGAAGCTGGTGGTGGCATGGTCAAAGTGATGATGACCGGTGATCAGATGGTACGCAAAGTGGATATCGACGCTTCATTATGGGAAGAACAGGACAAAGGTTTGATTGAAGATTTGATGGCTGCGGCGGTCAATCAGGCATCTCAGAAGGTTGCTGATACCCAGAAAGATAAACAGAAAGGTTTGATGGCTGGTATGCCATTGCCACCGGGTTTTTCTCTTTGAACCATTTGCCGGGTGTACCAGCTCCATTGGGGCGGGTGATTGAGATGTTATCGTCTCTGCCCGGTGTTGGTCCGAAAACAGCGATGCGGCTGGGTCTGAACCTGCTCTCGCGCCCTGCATCGGATGCCAGTCAGTTGGCTGAAGCATTGATCTGCCTGCATGAGCAGGTGGGGTTTTGTGATGTGTGCGGTTGTTTTGCAGAGCAGGGGCGTTGCCAGTTCTGTGACGATGTGCGTCGTGATGCTTCTACCGTGTGTCTGGTGGAACAGCCGGTAGATGTGTTGATGATGGAGCGCGGTCAGGGCTATCGCGGTAGTTATCATGTATTGCACGGACGTTTGAGCCCGATTGATGGTATGGGGCCTGATCAGCTAAACCTGGAGCCTCTGGACAGGCGTATTGGTAATCAAGACGACGGTGATATTGCCGAGTTGATTCTGGCGACCAGTGCAACGGTGGATGGTGAAGCGACAGCACATTATCTGGCCAATCGCTATCAGAGCTGTGAAGTGAAAGTGTCGCGTATTGCCCGCGGTGTGCCGGAAGGTGGCGAGTTGGAATATCTCGATGAACATACCTTGAGTCGGGCTATGGACCAGCGTATTTTGTGGGATGCGGCGGTATGATACCTTGGAGCTGATTAGACGCTGGCGTGAGTTGACTGAGAAGCTGGATCAGGCAAGTGTAAAACTGCTGGCGGTGAGTAAATATGCACCGGATGACGCTGTTCAGATGTTGATAGATGCCGGGCAGAGTGATTTTGGTGAATCGCGCGCACAACAGTTGCGTGATCGCGCTATGCGATGGCCGCATTGTGCATGGCATATGATTGGGCCGGTGCAGAAAAATAAAGCTAAATATATCGGGCGCCATGCGTCTATGTGGCATAGCTGTGAGAATCTGGAAACAGCGCAGGTAGTTGCCAGGTATGTGAAAGAACGATCCAGTGAGCAATCTGATGCTGTGAGTCCGTTACCTGTATTGATTCAGGTGAATATTGCAGATGTGCCGGCTCAGCATGGTATCAGGCCTGCGGCAGTGCCTGGGTTTGCTGCGGATTTGATGAAGATTGATGGTTTAAAGCTGGCTGGTTTGATGTGTATGGCTCCGAAAGGTGGCGATGCAGCGCAAGCCTTTCAGGCATTGTCTTCGTTGCGGGAAACACTATTGAATGGATGTTTTGCTGATGTCGGATCACTGGCACTGTGTATGGGGATGAGCGGCGATTATGAGGTGGCCATCGGAGAAGGGGCTACAATGGTGCGTCTGGGCTCAACCCTGTTTGGCGGTTGGGATGTGCGTCATCAAGATGTGTGAAATCACTATGTTCGAAAGCAGATTGAATAAAAACGTGAATGATACAAAACAAAAGAATTTGTGAGGCAATGATGCAACAACTGAATATAGCGTTTATCGGCGGCGGAAATATGGCCGAAGCACTGATTGCAGGCCTGCGTGGAGCTGGCCATGAGGGGGGCCGTATTACGGTGTCTGATCCTCAAGAAGTGCGTTGTGATTACCTTGCCGATCAATACGGTGTTGCTTGTGTGCAGCAAAACAGCCTTGCGGCAAGTAGTGCTGATGTGCTGATTATGGCGGTGAAGCCGCAGCAAATGCAGGGTGCTTTGAAAGAGATCTCTGGGCATTTGAAGGCGGGTGCGACGGTGATCAGTATCGCCGCTGGTGTGAGTACGGCCTCTTTGAAACGCTGGTCGAATGAGCATGCCAATATCGTGCGGGTGATGCCCAATACTCCAGCTTTGTTGGGTGCTGGTATGTCGGTGCTGTTCAGTGATGCCGATGAGTTGCATAAGCAGCGCACGGAATATGTGTTAAATGCCTGTGGTGAGTGTCTGCGGGTAGATAAGGAGCAGATGATGCACGCTGTTACGGCCGTTTCGGGTAGTGGGCCTGCTTATCTGTTTTTAATGGCGGAAGTGATGCAGGCCACCGGCGAAAAACTTGGCCTTAGCAATGAAGTAGCTGCAAAGCTGGCAGCGCAGACCGTGTTTGGAGCCGGAAAGATGCTGTCAGAGAGTGGTCGTTCAGCGAAAGACTTGCGTACTCAGGTGACCAGCCCGGGTGGTACAACTCAGGCTGCTCTTGATGTGATGTATGAAGTTGGCTTGCCGGCTGCAGTTCGACAAGGGATTGAAGCTGCCAGTAAACGTTCACAGGAGTTGAGTTGATGTTTATTTTCGGTTATTTTTTACAGGCTCTGGCAGGCGTGCTGCATATCATCCTGATGACCGCTACCATCGTGGTGATTGCTCGGGCTGTGTTGTCATGGGTATCCCCTGACCCATACAATCCGATCGTGCGCATTATCAATCAACTGTCCGAGCCGATGTTATACAGGGTGAGAAAATATGTGCCATATATTGCAGGTATTGATTTCTCTCCGTTGATTTTGTTGCTGATTATTATGTTTATGGATAATTTCCTTGTAGCGACCCTGAACCGCATTGCTTTGCCAATGATTCAGGCTGGTTAGTGTCTCTTTGATGCATTCTCAAAACAGATTGTTTGATCAGGTTTTGAAACAGCCACTGTTTTGGTTGCTGATTCTGTGTGCCATCAATTTCTTTGCCTTCCTGGGTGGGCATACCTTGTGGGATGTGGATGAACCCAATAATGCCGTTTGTGCCCGTGAAATGTTGCTGGCTGGCAATTGGTGGGTACCAATGTTTAACGGTGATTACCGGTTTGATAAACCGATATTGATTTATTGGCTGATGATGCCGATAGATGCCCTGTTCGGCGTGAATGAGTGGTCTGCCCGCTTACCCTCGGCGCTGTCGTTGACTGGGCTGGTCTTGGTTGTGTGGGGTATGACGCGTCGATTGATGCGTGTGTTTGATGCCGATGCAAACAAATCTGAACGCGCGGCTTTGATGGCGGCAGGCTTGTTTGCTACAGCGCTGCATATGATTGTTATTGCCAGAGCAGCTGTGCCTGATCCGCTGCTCATGCTGGCGCTCGGAATTGCTCTTCCTGCTTTGTTGATTGTGTATCTTGAAGGGAAGAAAAAAACACCGGCTAAAATACCGGGCATGTTGGTGTTGGCTTTTGTGGCTATTGGTTTCGGTACACTGGCGAAAGGGCCGATTGCAGGCTTAATGCCTTTGTTGATTGTCGCAGCATTCCTGACGCTGATGCAGGATTGGAAAAGCTGGCATCTGTTTCATCCGTTCAAGGGGGCTGCGATTGCTCTGGCTATCGCATTGCCGTGGTATATTGCAGTCGGTGTGCTGACCGATGGTGTATGGCTGGAGGGTTTCCTTTTTCATCATAATCTGGATCGCTTCACAGACCCTTTGCAAGGGCATCGCGGTTTCCCCGGCCTGTATGTGATTAGTATTCTGGTGGGGTGGTTTCCGTGGTCGGGCCTGCTGGCTGCGATGTTGTGGTTTGGTAGCTGGCGCTTGCAGGCACTGCGAGAAGAACCCGTACGCCTGTTTATGTTGTGCTGGATTGGCGCATATATCCTCTTCTTCAGTGTGGCGCGTACGCAGCTGCCGAATTATGTGTTGCCGGTGTTTCCAGCCGCCGCGATACTGATGGCATGGGGCTGGGCGTATGCCTCGGACGTTGTGCGGCAGCAGGCGATAAAATGGTTGGCATGGTCGGTGTTGGTACTCTCTTTGGGGGTACTCATTGGTGGTGGCCTGGCGATTGAGAAAATGTGGCCTGCTGAGGGCTATTATATTCTGGCCATGTTGCCGATGTTGCTGGTATCGCTCTTATGGTTGTTGAAAAAAGAGTGGTTGGTGGATAAGCAGTTGGATTTAAGACTGTTGCTGGTTGCGGGTATGGCTATCTCGATGTTGCTACTTTCCGGTTGGTCTGTGAAAGGTATCGATCATCATAAAATAAGCAGTGTGCTGGCTGAAAAAGCCAGTGATGCGGGTTTTGATGGTAGTGAATTGGCTACATTCAGATATTTCCAGCCATCGTTGCTGTTTTACCATGGTGGGCGCTTGCCGATGTTGCCGGATACGCAGCAAGTGGGTGAATGGATGGCGGCCGGAAAAGCTGTGGTGATGCCGCAGGATAGCCTGGAAGCGTTGCCAAAAGAGATTATTCCTTATCTTATTGTGCATGCACGTGTACATGGCATGTATGCGCGCAGATGGTTGTTGTTGGTGAGCTTGCAGCCTGTGAGTGAGGTGGTTCAGTGAAGCTTAGGGAGATGAAATGATGATCAAATCAATGATTTCTATTGTCGTGCCGCTATATGAAGAAGAAGAGAATGTGCCGCTGTTGGTGGCCGAAGTAGCCGATAAACTGAGTGATTATCCGTATGAGCTGATTTTGATTGATGATGGTTCTACCGATGGTACGGTGAAGGCAATCAAACAGGCGCGTGCGGCTGATGAGCGGGTGGTGCTGGTGGCGTTGCGCCGTAATTTTGGTCAGACAGCCGCGATGAGTGCTGGCTTTGAAGCTGCTCGTGGTGAATTTGTCGTGTATATGGATGGTGATCTGCAGACGGATCCTGCCGATATTCCCAAGTTGCTGGAGCGTTTAAAACGTGATGATCTTGATATGGTCAATGGGTGGCGTAAAGACAGGCAGGATGCGAGTTTATCTCGCAATTTACCATCCAAGATTGCTAATGCCCTGATTCGCCGCTCTACCAAGGTGCGCATGCAAGATTATGGTTGCCCGATGAAGTTGATGCGTGTTGAAGTTGCCAAGAATTTGCGGCTGTATGGTGAAATGCACAGATTTATCCCTGCTCTGGCAGATTTGTACGGCACGCGCATGGCGGAAGAGCCTGTGTCACATCGACCACGTCAGTTTGGTGAAAGTAAGTATGGTATTGGTCGCACTGTCCGCGTGGTGATTGATTTGATGCTGGTGGTCTTCTTTCAGCGTTTTACGGATCGACCCTTGCAACTGTTTGGTCCGGTAGGTTTGATATCACTGGCTTCAGGTTTGTTTGTTGATCTGTGGTTGAGCATGGATAAGCTGGTGTTCGGTGCGGAGTTGGCTGGCCGCCCGATGTTATTGCTGGGCTCCATGATGATTGTAACGGGTATTTTATTGTTTGGCATTGGTCTGATTCTGGAGATGCAGACTCGCACCTACTATGAAGCTACCGGACGTAACCATTATAGTGTGCGCAAGGATGACGATAAGGAGTAGGCGTGTTATGGCTTAAGCTCGGTCTTTCAGGGTTATTGCTGGCTTTTTTAGCATGGACTCTGGACTTAGGTGGTATCGTGGTTGTGTTGAATGGTGCGGACTGGAGCATGTTTGTTGCAGCTTGTCTCTGTTTGATTTTAGGGCAGTTTTTGTCTGCCATACGTTGGGCGTGGTTGGCGCGCGGTCTGGGCTTGACAGTGCTGACGGCACGAAAAATTCAACTCTATTTCTTAGGTATGTTCTTGAGCCTATTTTTGCCTTCCATCATTGGTGGCGATGTGGCGCGCGGCTGGTTGCTTGCGAAAGGTAAAAAAGATGCCGGTTGGCCGGCTGCGGCGAGTGTGGTGTTGGAACGCCTGAACGGTGTGCTGGCTTTGATGCTGGTGGTTTCACTGTGTATGTGTTTTCTGGATATTCCTGTGTTGTGGATCGTGCTTTGGAACAGTGGTTTGCTTGTTTTGCTGCTATTGATTTGTAGCACTCCCTGGTGGTGGCCACGACTGCTGGTTGCTGGTTGGTTTGAAAAACATCAAAAGATAGCAGGCTGGAAATCATTGCAGTTGAATAGCTCTACCTTTTATATGGCTTGGTGGAAAAGTCTGCCTGTATCCTTGCTGTTTCAGGCTTTGGTGGTGCAGGCGCATGTGTTTCTGGGTATGGCTGTTGGTTTGGAATTAACATGGCCAGTCTATGGTTTTATGGTTTGTCTGATTGCGCTGGCCTCGGCATTACCACTCTCTTTTAATGGATTCGGTATCCGGGAGGCGGGTTATATCGGTCTGGTGTCCTGGTTTGGTGGTTCAACAGAAGCCGCTGCTGCGATGGCGGCACTCTGGGTGTTGGTGCTGCTTATTGCGGCCTTGCCGGGAAGTGTGGTTCTCTGGCGAATGGGTGGTGCCGGTATATTAAAGAAAGCGTGAGTGACAGGATTGTAAGTAGAAAAAAACGAGATTTTTGTTTCTGCGTGATGATTTTGGCATGAGGCAATAAATCAACATCTCCATGGCAATGGCTACGCTACGACGTGTGCACAGATGCATTCGCGTGTTGTTCTCAAGATTATTTTTGAGTTTAACCATAGAAAAATAATGGTGAATAAAATGACCATACAAAGCTTATGTGAATGGCGAATAGGCTTGCTGCTCGCTTCAAGGGTAGGCATGATTCGCAACAATATTTTTTAGTTGGGGTCGCTATGTCTGCAGAGCAGAAATCCGGCATCACACATGAGGGGGACTTCTATAGTGAAGAAGCCCTGCATGAGATGCATGACAGTATGTTGTTTATTCGGCGTTTTGAAGAAAAAGCCGGTCAACTCTATGGTTTGAAAAAAATCGGTGGTTTTTGCCATCTGTGTAATGGTCAGGAAGCCGTCTGTGTCGGGCTGAATTCGGCGGCAGACGCCAAAGATTACATGATGACCAGTTACCGTGATCACGGTCATATTCTGGCGCGTGGTACTGATCCGACAGCAGTGATGGCTGAATTGCTTGGTCGTGCCGGTGGTGTGGTAAAAGGTAAAGGCGGCTCGATGCATATGTTTGACATCGAGAAAAACTTTGCCGGCGGTAATGGTATTGTTGGTGAGCAGGTGCCTATTGGACTTGGTTTCGGTTTTTCCAGTTGGTATAAAGAAGATGGTCGTGTGACTATCTGTATTATGGGTGATGGCGGCATCAATCAGGGTGCAGTGTATGAGTCATTCAATATGGCCGCGTTGTGGAAGTTGCCGATTGTGTTCCTGGTAGAAAACAATCAATACGCTATGGGTACCTCTTTGGATCGTGCATCGGCTGAAACCCAGCTTTATAAGCGTGGTATTTCGTTCAAAATTCCAGGTATTAAAATTGATGGCATGGATGTGCTTGAGTTTGATAAGAGGATGCGTGAAGCCATTGAGCATGCACGTTCCGGTAAAGGCCCTATGCTGGTTGAAGCCAATACCTACCGTTATCGCGGTCACTCCATGTCTGATCCGGCGACTTATCGTACGCGTGCAGAAGTAGATGAATGGCGCTCTGGGCGTGATCCTATTGCCCGTCTGCAGAATCAGATGATTGCGGCTGGTTTGAGTACAGAAGAAGCCTTTAAACAGAAAGATAAAGACATTAAAAAGGAAGTTGCGGCGATTGCCAAAGCAGCCGAAGCGCAGCCGGAACCGGGTGCCAGTGAATTGTGGACTGACATTTATAGTGACCCGATTGAAGGTGCTTATCCAGAAACGGGCAAGGTGTATTAATCATGAATAAAATTACCTACCGCGAGGCTCTCAATCAGGCTATGGCTGAAGAGATGACACGTGATGATCGTGTGTTCCTGATGGGTGAAGAAGTCGCCGAATATAATGGTGCTTATAAAGTATCACAGGGTCTGCTGGATAAATTCGGCCCTAAACGGGTGATTGATACCCCGATTACCGAGCTGGGTTTTGCCGGTCTAGGTGTTGGCGCATCGATGACTGGTCTGCGCCCGGTGGTTGAATTTATGACCTGGAACTTTGCTATTCTGGCGCTCGATCAGATTGTGAATGCGGCTGCTAAAATGAAATATATGTCCGGTGGTCAGTACAGCTGTCCGATGGTCTTCCGAGGTGCAGGCGGTTCTGCTGCGCGTGTGGGTGCGCAGCATTCACAGAGTCTGGAAAACTGGATAGCCAATGTGCCGGGATTGAAGGTGGTGATGCCATCGAATCCTGCTGATGCGAAGGGGTTGTTGAAGGCATCGATCCGTGATAACGATACGGTGATCTTTATTGAAAATGAGATTAACTATGGTGATGTGGGGCCTGTACCTGAAGGTGAATACATTATTCCATTGGGCAAGGCGGATATTAAACGCGTAGGCACCGATGTCACCATCGTGGCGCATTCGCGTATGACCGGCTTTGCACTGGAAGCAGCTAAAATTCTTGCTGAGCAGGGTATTGAAGCTGAAGTGGTGGATCCACGTACCATTCGTCCGCTTGATGAAGATACTATTGTTGCATCTGTGGTGAAAACCAACTGTGCAGTAGTGGTGGAAGAAGGCTGGCGTTTTGCTGGTATTGGCGCAGAAATTTCTGCCCGTATCATGGAACGTGCGTTTGATGATCTGGACGCTCCAGTGATTCGCGTAACCGGCAAGGATGTGCCGATGCCGTATGCTGCCAACCTGGAATTGATGGCGCTGCCATCTGTTGCAGATATTGTTGAAGCTGCTCGTGTCGCTTGTGGCCGGGCTTGATATCATTCGCTACTAAGACGCTAAGACACAAAGAAATGCATGGTAGGGATGCCTTAGCGCCTTGGTGTCTCTGTGGTAAAATTATTATTGAGGTTCTGTAATGCCGATTGATCTGTTTATGTCGCAACTCTCACCGACCATGACCGAGGGTAAAATTGCCCGTTGGTTAAAGAACGAAGGTGATACGCTGGAATCCGGTGAAGTGCTGGCCGAAGTGGAAACCGATAAAGCAACGATGGAAGTAGAAGTCGTTGATGAAGGTATTCTTCACAAAATTCTGGCACCTGCGGGATCAACTGTTGCTGTTGGTGTACCGATTGCTGTTATTGCCGAAGAAGATGAAGAGGTACCAGCAGATTATATGCCGGCTAATGGTGATGCTCCATCTGCAGAGCAAGCTGCACCGGTTCCAGAAGCAGTGGCTGCACCTGTCGCGGCTGCTGCGCCTGTGGCGCCGGTTACACCAGCGCCTGTGGCTCCAGCCCCAAGAACAGGGCGCATTAAGGCCAGTCCTTTAGCGCGTCGTTTGGCGAAACAGAAGGGTATCAATCTGGCTGCGATTCAAGGAACGGGTCCAAAAGGACGAATTGTTAAGGCTGATGTGGAAAACGCATCAAGACGTGGCATCTCTCTGGGTGGTGCAATGGCTGGGATGACACCTCCTCCGGTGCGTCCACTGCCACAAGGGCCTTTGCCATATCATGAAGATGAATTTGAGCGCATTGAAAATAGTATGATGCGCAAAGCGATCTCGCGCCGTTTGACGGAATCTAAACAGAGTGTGCCGCATTTCTATTTGAGTGTGGATGTTGCGATGGACCGTTTGATGGATCTGCGTGCCCAGCTCAATGAAGCTGCTGATGGTGCATTCAAACTCAGTGTAAATGATTTTATTGTGAAAGCCGTGGCCAAAGGTTTGGTTGATGTACCTGCTGCCAATGCCAGCTGGACGGATAGCCATACATTGCAACATAAACATGCCCATATTTCTATCGCAGTAGCGATTGAGGGTGGCCTGATTACACCGGTAATTCGTTTTGCTGAACAGAAAGCGATTACGGATATTTCAGCTGAAGTGAAAGAGTTGGCAGCGCGTGCCAGAACAGGTGATTTGCAGCCGAATGAATATTCTGGTGGCACATTCTCGATTTCCAATCTCGGCATGTATGGCGTCAAACAGTTCTCTGCCATCGTGAATCCACCGGAAGGTGCTATTCTGGCTGTTGGTGGTACCGATGAGCGCCCGGTTGTTGAAAACGGCACGATTGTTGTGAAGAAGATGATGACGCTGACACTATCGTGTGACCACCGCGTTGTAGATGGTGCTGTTGGTGCTGAATTCCTGGCAGCATTGAAGAAACATATTGAGTGTCCAGCGGGCGTTTTAATCTAAATTTTTTCTTAGTTCTTAATGAGGTGAACTAGCATGCCGATTGATGTATTTATGAGCCAGCTTTCTCCAACCATGACAGAGGGTAAAATTGCCCGATGGTTGAAAAAAGAGGGTGACGAACTGGTGTCAGGTGAAGTGCTGGCCGAAGTGGAGACCGATAAAGCGACGATGGAAGTGGAAGTCGTTGATGAGGGGATCCTGCATAAAATCATTGCACCGGAAGGCTCTGTTGTAACCGTGGGCGCTGCTATTGCTGTGATTGCTGAAGATGATGAAGAGGTGCCGGATGATTATATGCCGGAAAGCCTGGCAGACGCATCTGTGCCGGAAGCAGAGGCTGTCTCTGAGCCCGCCGTTGAACAGATTGCTGCAACCGTAGCAGAAGCGGTGGCTGAAACAGGTCATGATGAAGATGTTGATGCACTGAACCTGAAAGCTGCCGGTATATTCAATGCCGATGGTGAATATGATGTGGTTGTGATTGGTGCGGGCCCTGGTGGTTATGTCGCAGCTATTCGTGCTGCCCAGCTTGGTCTGAAAGTGGCCTGTATTGAATCGACCCATTTGGGAGGCATCTGTCTGAACTGGGGTTGCATTCCAACCAAAGCACTGCTCAGAACAGCTGAAGTGATCAATATTATTCAGCATAGTGGTGACGTGCTTGGTCTGGGTGTGAGTAAGGCCAACCCTGATCTGGAAAAAGCAGTGGCGCGTTCGCGTGTTATTTCGGGTAAGCTTAATAATGGTATCGGGTTTCTGTTTAAGAAAAACAAGATTGAACATATCGAAGGTCATGCAACATTCGAAGCAGATAATGTATTGATGGTCAAAGATGCCGATGGCAAAGCTAAGCAGGTGACTGCCAAGCATGTCATTGTAGCGACTGGTGCGCGTGCGCGTGCATTCCCGGGCATGGATGTCGATGAAGAAGTGATCATTACCTATAAACAGGCACTGGCTCCTAAAGCCTTGCCGAAAAAGCTGGTAGTGATTGGCTCTGGCGCGATCGGAATGGAATTTGCCTATTTCTATAATGCTATGGGTGCTGAAGTAACAGTGATTGAAGCCGCAGATCAGATTTTACCGTTGGAAGATCATGAGATATCCAACGTGGTGGCGCGCTCATTCAAGAAACAGAAGATTAAAATTATTACTGGTGCGATGGTTTCATCAGCAAAAAATATTGATGGCAAAGCCGTGGTGGAATATGAAGCCAAGGGCAAGAAGACCACGCTTGAAGGTGATGTCTGTCTGGTAGCCGTTGGTGTGGTTGGTAATACCGACAGTATTGGTGCTGAACACACATCCATGAAAATAGATCGCAATACCATTGAAGTCGATGACTGGTATCGCACCGATCATGCTGGCATTTATGCCATTGGTGATGTGGTTGGTGCACCTGCACTGGCGCACGTGGCCAGCCATGAAGGCATTGTCTGTGTGGAAGCAATTGCTGATAAGTCTCCGCATGCTGTGGATTACGGCAATGTGCCGGGTTGTACCTACTGTCAGCCACAGGTGGGTTCATGCGGTAAAACCGAGAACCAGTGTAAGGCAGAAGATATTCCATACAAAGTCGGTCGTATGGGTTATGGCACCAACGGTAAAGCGATGGGGTTGGCAGAAACTGATGGTATGGTGAAAACCATTTTCCATGCTGAAACAGGTGAACTGTTAGGGGCACATATTGTAGGCGCTGAAGCGACTGAGATGATTGTATCTCTCGGTGTAGCTAGAACACTGGAAACCACCGAAGCGGAACTGGCACATCATATGTTCCCGCATCCGACCCTGTCCGAAATGATTCACGAGTCAGTACTTGATGCAGACGATAAGGCGATTCATATCTAGGTTGGCTTACGAATAGTCAAAAGCTATTTACCGCAGAGGGCGCAAAGTTTCGCAGAGTAAACCCTTATGTTTTAATATATTGGGTTTTACCTGTATAAACCACACGATAGCGATCAGATACAGATCTCTATTTTTTACAAGCTTAGTCTTTGACTTACTTTGCGTAACTCTGCGTACTGAAGGTGAATCGCGAAGCGAGAGAAGCCACCCTGGGGTGTTGCGGTGAAAGCCTCTTGTTCTATTGCTCTTTTGTGGCGGGAGTAAGGCGAACGCGCTGGATCCAATTGCGACGTACGCTTAATACTTCAACATTGATGTCGTTGATGGTCAGGCAGAGGCGACCTTCAGGAATGTCGCCCAGAATATCGACAATAAGCCCGCCGATGGTGGTGGCACTCTCTTCAGGTAGATCGACATCCATGGCTTGATTGATATCGTGCAGAGCCACGGTTGCAGCTGTCACAAGCGATCCATCCGGTTGCGGCCACATTTCTAGCTGCGGCAGGATGTCGGACTCGTCATGAATTTCCCCAACAATTTCCTCAATAATATCTTCCAGCGTGACTAAACCTTCGATATCGCCAAACTCATCAACAATGATAGCCATGTGCTGGTGGTTGCTTTGAAAGTCGAATAGTTGAGCCAGCGCATTTTTGGTGGTGGGTATATAACTCAGGTTCTTCCAGATAATGGCATTCGAAAGCTGCATGGCTGGATATTTGAGTTTAAGCAGATCTCTTATATGGACAACGCCAATAAGATTATCCGGTTCATTCAGAAATACCGGATACCGCGAGTGGGGTTCTTTGAGCACTAACTTCAGGCAGGCAGCAACAGAGAGGGAGCCATCAAGCATGCGGATCTGTTTGCGCGGTGTCATCAGTGCTTTTACAGCCACTTCATGCAAGGTCAAACTGTTGGTTAGCATCTGTTCGCGGGCTTGATCCAGTAAGCCAGACTCAGCACTGATATCAATCATGCTGGCCAACTCTTTGTGCGTTAACGGTGTTTCTGTCTGTTCCGGGATACGTAGTAACTGTTTGAGGCTGGCGATAATGGCCATTAACAGTGTGATTAATGGAGAGGTTAGCGTTTGTATGCTGCTCATTGGCCCGGCTACTTTGCAGGCGATGCTTTCAGCGTGAGCTACAGCGATGGTTTTGGGCAGTATCTCTGCGAAGACCAGTACCACGACAGTCATCGCCATTGTGGCATAGATGATGCCAGCCTCACCATATTCTGAGATGAAGAGTGTGGTAGCAAGGGCAGAAGCTGCAATGTTGACGAAGTTGTTACCGAGTAAAATGGTTGAAAGCATGCGCTCAGGTTGATCAAGGAGTGCTTCTGCTTTTTCTGCCCCTGCATCACCTTGTTCACGACGCAGACGTAACAGTGCGCGGCGAGCTCTGGTCAGGGCTGTTTCTGATCCTGAAAAGAAAGCCGAAAGTAGAAGCAGAAAAACAAGCGTGCCCATGGCCAATGAGACGGGGAACCCCTCAATGTTCATGTGAAGATCCGTAGTTGCTCATGCGTTTGTGAATCTATCCGGCACTCAGCCTTGTAGGGAATGAATCAGTTCGACACCAAAATACGATGCCAATAGTAGTGCAAAAGCCGTTAACACAGTTTGGCTGGCAACGCGTGTCGGCCAGCTGGCTTGCTGATGTTTGATTTGTAAGAGGATCAGAATGCCAAGAGAGAATAGAGCCAGTAATACCTTGTGATTGAATAGTGCAAAGTGATGTAGTTCAACCCATTGCCAGGCCAGGCCGGTCAAAACACTGATGCCAATCAGGACTGTGGCAGCTTTTACTTGCGCAAACATGTGGCGCTCAATATCCATCAGTGCTGGTAGTGCCTGTACAAAGGTGGACAGCTGTTTTTTCTTCAGCGCGCGATCCAGCAGTAGTTGCATCACTGCATGAATCGCAGCCAGTGTCAGAATGGCATAAGCGCCCATGGAAAGTAGCAGATGACTGGTTTCAAGTAAGGATGACGTATGTACCCAGTTAGCGACATGGGCATCGGGCAATATTGGAATCAGGAACAGCGGCAGAGCCGTGACAGGTAGCAGAAATAGCCCCAGCCCTTGAATGCCATGGCGCAGAATACCAATGGTATAAATCAGATGAACCATCAGTGTTAATACTGCTGCACCGGTCGCGAGATTGAAGTTAATACCTTCGGCAGTTACTGAGTTGAGCAGGTGAATAGCCCAGATGTTCAGGATAATGGCAACAGATAACAGGCCGGCAATGCTATTGGCAGAACCTTGGGCTGGTTTGTTGCGACTCTGCAGGGCATTGCGCCAGATGATGACCGAGCCCAATAGTGAGAGCAGGCCTGCCGCAAAAAACAAAATGGATGAAGTCATCATTATATGGCGTCCTTAAATAGGGAAGGGGTGATTTGAGTGTGTAGCATCGTTACATAATTCAACATGATGGCTGGATTATTTCCGATGTGTCGCCGCAGTGCAATGGTCGGCGACAGACAGATGCTTTTTGTACCATTGACCATATCATGCAAACGGACACAATCAGCACTATGAGAATAGGCATTTTATTGTTGGCCGCAGGCAGCGGTAGCCGTTTTGGTGGTGATATCCCTAAACAATATGTGGAAGTTGCAGGGCAGGCGATTATCTTACATACGCTGGCATCGCTGGCAGCAGAATCGCGCATTGCTGTGGTTCAGCCGGTACTTGCTGCAGGTGATGAGCATTTTGCAGCGTTGGTGGAAGATAAGCATTATCCGTTTGAACTCCTGCCTGCTGTGAGTGGAGGAGCCGAGCGTTCGCTTTCGATGCAGCGCGGCTTAGATGCTCTACCTCAGGATGTTGAGCTGGTGGCGGTTCACGATGCAGCCAGACCCTTGCCATCTCGGGCTTTGTTGGCCGATGTGCTGGATGTGGCTGAACGCTATGGCGCTGCTGTACCCGGTGTTGCCGTGGTAGATACCATCAAGCGTATTGATGCCAATGGTAAAGTGTTACAGACCTTGCAACGCAATACGTTGCGTGCAGTGCAAACGCCTCAGGTGGCGCGGCGTGTCTGGTTTGAGCAGGCGTTGCAGCAAGAGACTGGTTCGCTGCACAAGCATACCGATGATGCCTCATTGCTTGAAGCTGCGGGTTTCGATGTTTATATGAGTCGGGGTGATAGCAGAAATCGTAAGATTACGACGATAGAAGATTTGAACTGGCTGGAATCAGAATTACAAGATGACGGTGGGGTGACACGATGACATTGAACATTCGCGTAGGGCATGGTTATGACGTGCATGCTTTTGCCGATGACAGAGCGTTGATGTTAGGCGGTGTTGAAATACCTTATGAGCGTGGTCTGGCAGGGCATTCCGATGCAGATGTCCTGATTCATGCTCTTTGTGATGCTCTGTTGGGTGCGGTGGCCCTCAATGATATCGGCCACCATTTCCCCGATCATGATCCGCAATATAAAAACAGAGATAGTACGCTTTTTTTGCGTCATACGGTTCAACTGCTCAAGCATAAAGGTTGGTGTGTGGGCAATGTGGACTGCACTATCATGGCGCAGGAGCCCAAAATCGGGCCTTATGTGACAGCCATGCAACAGCGTTTGGCAGCGTTGTTATTGGTGGATCAGGATGCTGTGAATATCAAGGCGACTACTACAGAGCGCTTGGGTTTCGTCGGGCGGGTAGAAGGCATTGCGGCAGAAGCAGTGGTGTTGGTGACACGTATCCCCGAGTAATAAGAGCTGAGCGGTGTTTTGTGGGGCTTTATTTTTACCAGGAGCCTGTCGGGGCGACTTTTTATACAACGCGTTCTTCTGCGCTAAGGTGATGCGAGCTTACGCAAGATCAGGTGAGTCGCGAAGTGAGGGCGTATTCTTCGGGGCAACGCTGCAGTGGAAATGCTCGATAATGATAGCGAAAAACAATTTCATTATGCGCTATCCTGTGTTTGAAGTGTTCATCTAATGACAGCGCGGCTTCGCACAGCTACCGTTTGGGTCTATGTCCATTGATCAAACCAAATCTCAAATTCAGATGCAGCAGCTGATGGTGCGCTACCCTACCGGTAAGGTTGCGCTCTCCGGGGTGACGCTGGATATTAAGCAGGGACAGTTTGTTTACCTGGTTGGTGAGAGTGGAGCTGGTAAATCCTCTCTGTTGCGCACGTTTTATGGCGGTATTCGCCCAAGTTCGGGCACCTTAATGGTGCAGGGAACAGATATGCGTCAGGCTGGTGAAACAAAAATACGCGATTTAAGGCGGCATACAGGCATTATTTTTCAGGATCATCGATTACTGTTTTCGCGCACTGTATTTGAAAATGTGGCGTTACCATTGCGTGTGCAAGGCTGGAAAACGGAACGTTTAATTCCGCGTGTACGTAAGGTGTTGAGTTATGTGGGATTGGGTGATCGCTTGTGGTCATATCCTGAAGCGCTCTCTGGTGGAGAACAACAGCGTGTCGCTATTGCACGGGCCATGACTGCTAAACCAGCAATTATTCTGGCTGATGAGCCAACGGGCAATCTGGATGTTGATACCGCACGGCGGGTATTGGACTATTTGATGGATCTGAATCGTCAGGGTGCCACTGTTATTATGGCAACGCATGATCTACACCTGTTGGAATCTCATCCGGGTCGAGTGATTCAGTTGCATGCCGGCTCGCTGGCCAGAGTCGAACCATGAATCAGCGCAACAGTGCAGTTATTCCTGATAAAGTGAATCCGAGATTACCCGGAGGCTTTAATTTGCCTCCATTCGGTATTCAACAGATATTGGCATTGATGATCGTATGTATTGCTTTATGGGCTGTCGGTGTGATTTGGCTCGGGATGCAGGGCGCATCCCAGTGGGTAGGAAGTTGGCAGGATGAAATTCGTATCCATGTGTATCTGCATAGTAAAGATACTGATAAAGCCACCGCACTTAAACAAAAATTAGAGCTCGTTGAGAAAGTCGAATCGGTGCGACAGGTCTCTGCACAAGAGGCTGCAGCCTGGATGCAGGGCTGGTTAAGTGATGCGCGTATGAATCAGCAGGAATTGGCTGATCATTTGCCGGTAAGTTTTGAAATTTCTCTGGCTGAGGGAGCATCTGAATTTCTATTTTCTGATATTCGAGACGCAGCCACGCAATTTGGTGCGGTTGTAAATGAGGATGAAGTGAATCTGGCCCAGGCTCATCAATGGATTTCTCAAGCGGGATATTTAGCAGGTTTTGCATCATTGATTTTGGCCTTGGCGATGGCGCTTATTATATCGAATACGCTACGCATGACGTTGTTGGCCAGGTCAGATGAAATTCATTTGATGCGTTTGATGGGCGCACAGGAATGGTTTGTACGCATGCCATTTATTCTTGAAGGCATGGTGCTGGGCGCAGGTGCCGGTATTGCAGCCTGGGTGTTGCTTTGGCCTGTGGTGATTGGAACAGGAGATTGGTTGTACACCATGCAGATTGATCTTAATAGTTGGGCTATGTTGTTGCCGTTATTATTTGGTGGAGGCCTTGTTGGTACTGTAGGAGCATTCATTGCAACGGCGAAAGTTTCATCAGGAGATATACCAAGTAATTGACGAACAATATCAACCGCATTATTGTGCGCGCCATCGGAAGAGATGGGGGATCGTCTAATGGTAGGACAGCGGTCTCTGACACCGTCAATCGTGGTTCGAATCCACGTCCCCCAGCCATTTTAAAAGCTATATATAGCAACAAATAATAAGAGTCTTCGAGGAATCGGAGGCTCTTTTTTTATGGTTTGGTTTGCAGTTTGGTTTGCGTAAATTAAAAGCATTGTATTTGAATGGCAATTTATCACTCTGCCGACTATGAGGTGGGAGTATTATACAAGCTATGGGTTCTAAAAGGTTTTTCTTGCAATTCCCGCAGAATCCCGTATAGTGTTTTGCATTGGCTGTATGGTTCTTACAGGAAGAGCCTCTGAAACCCCTACCAGTATATATGGGTGAAGTAGTAACGTGATGATAGCTACTTCTACAGTGTGGCGCTGCAAAGCGGGCTGAGGCTGTGAAAGCACACTTAAAGTAAGCACACTAAATAAGAAAGCCTTCGAAGAGAAAATCGAAGGACATCATTAAAAGCCTGTAGTCGCATCAAGCGGGGCTTTCCGAATTTGGAAACATGTCATACTCTATTAACGAGTCTTTTCATGCTCCATCATTCAACACAACCATTTTATACACATGAATACATAGCTGACATCATTGGCAAAAAAGCAAAGACATTGCTTAATGTCATAACGTCGAAAAAACCAGAAGACAATCGCAGAAAGAAACTATTGCCACCATTTATCAAAATTGCAGGCAAATTCGTAGTTTCTGCTACTGACTTGGCTGCATGGTTGCAGCAACAGCCTGTTGTCGCTGGCGCTATCGAAGCCCCTGCTCGTAATAGCAGGGGCGGCAGGCCAAGGAATACACCCACTAATTACAAATAATAACAGAGAGCAAAACTGCTCTCTGTTTCCAGCCTGCCTTATAAACAGTTTATTAATATTTTATTTGAACAGAAAGTGATGTTTATTTAGCGCAATGTAATGGTTATGGGTCAAGCGGTTTTGCTTTCTCTTCGGAGAAGGACATGGCTAATAAAAGCACCACCAAAAATACAATTGAAAGGCACACAGGCCATCCTGAGCCTCTTCTTGGGTTATCAGGCAGGGAATTACAGGAAATGGCTTTGCAGCAGGCTCAGCTTGGCACAAGCCTACGGTCTCAAGACCCTTCAGTTCACCTGCGTAAGTTGTACGAGCTTAAAAAAATCCAAGAAGAAACTGAATCGATAAAATTTAGGGCTGTGAAGAAATGGTGTTCATTGCGAACTCTTAAGGAAAGCCTGCAACAAAAAGAACGGTTCGATTCAATTAACTTAAATAAGTTTCTTATCGCCGATAGTGGTGATGGCATATCAATGAAAGATGTTGTTGATGAGTCAAAAGAGAATTTTGTATGGGAAGCTTTAGAGCGGGGTAATGCGCTCAATAAAATCCGTGAAGAAAAAAACTGGATAGCAGCTTCAGTAACTCTGACTTGCTGTGCTTTCATGCATCATTCAAGCAGGCGTTGGAATGGCAGTACCCCGATTGAACAACAAGAACATTTGCAGCGTTGTTGGGAGAAATTTCGTTCGGCACTATTAAAGCATGGCATAGTGGCTGGTGAAGACTGGCTCGCACTAAAAGGTGCGGAACCACATCAAGACGGAACTGTACACTGGCAGCTATGCATCGTTGCCAGCAAGGTACACATGAAGGTTATCTCAAAGTTATTAAAGAAATATTACCTTTATGACCATCACCCAAATGAATGGGGAGCTAAAAAGCGACGTGTTAAGATTAAGGTTGCAGAAAGTGGTGAAGATGCAAACAAGATTGCAAACTATGTTGCCAAGTATGCATTGATGAGCCACTTGCCTGAATTCATGCATAAAACTGAAGAGCATATTGATAATGCTCGAAGGTATGCTGCATGGCGGAAGAGATGGAAAATCAGAGGGTTTTCGTTCTGTGGATTGGCACCGGTAGGGCTTTGGCGTGAGTGTCGAAGCAGGCAGTTTGATTTAGACAACGAAATGGATTTGGTGAAGTACGCACAAGCAGGTGATTATTATGCATTCCATAATGAGTGGAAACATCTTGGTGGTCGTTCAGAAGTAAAGTCTATCCATATAGAGTACATCAATAAATACAGTGAGAAAATAAAGAAATGTATCGGTCATTTCATTAAGCATTCAGCCGAGGTTATTGCAGTAAAAGTCCGTAACGCAGTCATAAAAACTATTAATGCTGCAAAGACATTGGTTACACTTGTAGTAAATAAACCAAGTAGGCAAGAAGATTCAATTGAGGCTGTGATTTCACAGAAAGAATCGATTAATGACGATGAATTACCATTTTGATACCGAACTGACTGCTCTTAATCCAAATAGTTATTGTGCTGCCAGTTGGCGGCAGGAGTTGCTTTTGAAGAAAAACAGTATGGAAAACAGGGCTTTTCTATGGCGTGATAGGTTTTCTATGCGGCCATCACATGATGATGGGATTCTACAAATATTGATGAATGATTTATAAACAGCTAAAAAGAGCATATCGTAAAGCCACTTTTAACAAGTGTGGGATGGGGATTTAATGGCAACTGAAAACGGCAACTTTGAAGCAAGTCTGTTTAAGACGGCTGATAAGCTACGCAAGAATATTGATGCAGCAGAGTATAAAAATGTGGTTCTTGGCCTCATCTTCCTTAAATATATTTCTGATTCATTCCAAGAGCTGTATGAGCGATTGGAAGCAGATGAATACTCTGACCCTGAAGATAGGGATGAATACATTGCTGAGAACTGCTTCTTTGTGCCTGAAATCGCACGTTGGAAGAACTTGCAAGCCAAAGCCAAACTGCCGGAGATTGGTGTCGCTATTGATGATGCCATGAGCATCATTGAAAAAGAAAATGCGGAGCTGAAGCATGTTCTCCCCAAGGTGTTTGCCAAGCCGAACCTTGATAAAGCCTCTTTGGGTCAACTGATTGATGTTATTTCTGACATTGAGCTTAAGGCTGCCAATGAAAACTCCAAAGACCTGCTTGGTCGGGTGTACGAATATTTCTTGGGTGAGTTCGCCAACGCCGAAGGTAAGAAGGGCGGTCAGTTCTACACGCCAAAATCTATCGTAAAACTCATGGTTGAGATGATTGAGCCATACAAAGGCAGGGTCTATGACCCTGCATGCGGTAGTGGCGGCATGTTTGTCATGAGTGAAAAGTTTGTCGAAGAGCATCAAGGCAACATTCAGGACATTACGATTTACGGGCAGGAGTCTAACCAGACGACTTGGAAGCTCTCCAAAATGAATCTGGCTATCCGTAATGTGAACTCACAATTCGTAGCATGGAATACTGAAGGTACTTTCTTAAAGGATATGAACCCTGATTTAAAAGCGGATTACATCCTTGCCAATCCACCATTCAACCAATCGGAGTGGGGTCAGGATATTTTGCAGGAAGATGGACGCTGGAAATATGGTGTTCCACCTGCTGGCAATGCCAACTTCGCATGGATGCAGCACATGCTTTATCACTTGGCACCTAATGGCGTGATGGCAACGGTATTGGCAAATGGCTCTCTAAGCTCCAACACATCGGGTGAAGGCGATATTCGCCAAGCCATTGTGAAAGCCGACTTGGTTGATTGCATCGTGGCTCTGCCAAAACAGCTTTTTTATAACACAGGTATTCCAGCAACAATCTGGATTCTACGCCGAGGAAAAGAAGTTCGCCGTGGTGAGACCTTATTCATTGATGCTTCAGAAATGGGCTTTATGAAAGACAGGGTTCACCGTGAGTTTGCCCCTGAAGATATCGAGACGATTGAGCAGGCTTACCATAGCTGGAGAAAGAGTGATGGCTATGAGGATGTTAAAGGTTTCTGCAAGTCTGCAACGCTTGCCGATATCGAGAAACATAGCTTTGTGCTTACGGCAGGGCGATATGTAGGCATTCCTGATGAAGAGGATGATGGTATCCCTTTCGAAGATAAGATGAGGGATTTAACAACCACTCTTGCTGCCCAAATGCAGAAAGAGAAAGAACTGGATGAGCAAATCAAAACGCAACTTGCCAAGATTGGATTTGAGCTATGAATAATAGGTTAACTCTTTCAAGCGTTGAACTGGTCACAAATTGTGACCGGTTCAACAGCGTGATGGATTGGAAATCACATCTTATTATATCCAATGATAATAGTTTGTGGTCGCAATTTGCGACTGCAAGTGGCTATGGTGGTGTCTCATGAGCCATGAAGTGAGTATTATCAATAGCAATGAGCTTCAGAGTAAGATTTTCACTATCCGTGGCTTGCAGGTGATGATGGATAGCGATTTAGCAGAACTTTATGGAGTGGAAAACAAACGCCTTAATGAACAGGTGAAAAGAAATATAGAACGATTTCCTGAACAGTTTCGTTTTCAACTTACCCAAGAGGAGCTTGAAAACTTGAAGTCGCAATTTGCGACCTCAAGTGCGCATGGTGGGCGTAGAACTCTACCCTATGTGTTCACAGAACAAGGCGTGTCTATGCTTTCGGCAGTGCTGCGGAGTGACACAGCCATCAATGTCAGTATTCAAATCATGGATGCGTTTGTCGGTATGCGGAAATTCATCTCCAACAATGCTGTAATTTTCCAACGCTTGGACAGTATAGAGCAGAAGCAACATATCACTGACACCAAACTGGATAAGGTCTTTGAGGCCATCGAGGCGAAGGATATCAAACCTGAGCAAGGTATCTTTTATAATGGGGAAGTTTTTGACGCCTATGTGTTCGCGGCCGATTTAATCAAGAGTGCCAAGAAGTCGATTGTATTGATTGATAACTATGTCGATGAAACTACGTTGACCCTGCTTACCAAACGTAATGCAGGTTGCACTGCCACCATTTATACGCATACCTTTGGACAGAAGTTACAACTCGATTTAGAAAAGCATAATGAACAATATCCAGCAATCACAATCAAAACATTCAAAAAATCCCATGACCGTTTTTTGATAATCGATGATAATGAAGTTTATCATTTCGGTGCATCCCTCAAAGACTTGGGTAAGAAGTGGTTTGCATTCTCCAAATTTGATAAAGGGGCGTTGGAAGTGTTAGGGAAGTTAGGTCATGAGTAGTTTGCCTGAGGGGTGGATTAAAACTTCTCTTGGGGAAGTAACTTATTATGCCAGTGGAAAAATGCCTATCAGTGAAATTGATTTAGACAATTATATTTCAACTGAAAACTTGTTGGTAGATAAAATGGGAGTAACACAAGCTGCAGCCTTACCTAAGGTGTCTAAGGTCAATGCTTTTGATGTTGGCGATACTTTGTTTTCAAACATTAGAACATACTTCAAGAAGGTTTGGTACAGTAATAAAATTGGTGGCTCATCAAATGATGTTTTGGTGTTTCGGCCAATTGATAATGAGCAACTAAATAAAAAATATCTTTACTATCTGATTTCAAATGATGGATTTATTGAGTACACGGTCATTACCGCAAAAGGTACAAAAATGCCTCGTGGTGATAAGGATGCTATTAAACAATATCCGTTAAGACTTCCCACTCTTTCCGAACAAAAGGCCATTGCGGATATGCTGTCTTCTTTTGATGAAAAAATAGAGCTGCTGCGTGCGCAAAACAAAACATTGGAAACTCTTGCCCAAACGGTTTTTAAAGAGTGGTTTGTGAATTTCAATTATCCCGATGAGACTGGTGAGATGGTCGATTCCGAACTCGGCGAAATCCCCAAAGGCTGGCGGATAGGTTCTTTTGATGAGGTGATTGAATTCAGTAATGGTTATGCTTTTAAGTCAAAGGAGCTTATTAAAGAGCCTGCTAATAATAGCTTTGCTGTTTTTAAAATGGGGCATATTAAAAAAGGTGGTGGATTTAACCCATCAAAGACCAAAGATTACATAGCTAAAGAAAAATGCGTTAACCTATCAAGATTTGTTTTAAAGAAAGGTGATATTTTGATGTGCATGACCGATATGAAAGATAGCACATCTTTACTTGGTCATACGGCATTAATGTTTGATAATGAATATTATATAGTGAATCAACGAGTTGGCTTAATTCGAGCAAGAAATGAAGTAAATATTGACTACCCTTGGCTTTATATACTTACCAATAGCATTGATTTTATTTCTGACTTAAGGAAGAGAGCAAATAGTGGTGTACAGGTTAATTTATCTACTTCCGAGATTAAGAATAGCAGAGTTATCATTCCAAATATTCAAACTAATATTGAGTTTGATAAACTGGCTAAGCCGATATTTGAAAAAATACAAAACAATGCAGTGCAAATTCAAAGTCTTTCAAAGACCAGAGATGCTCTTTTGCCTAAATTGATGAATGGACATGTGCGAATTCATGAGTTCAGCAGAGAGGGCGCAAATGACCAGAGGATTGCACTATGACTCTTGATGTAAGAGGAAGTCTTAAAAACACTAAAATTAATCAAAATTATTATGTCGTGATTGATGAGCTTCTTTCTAATGCAATTGATTCATATCTTATACGAAAAGAAACAGATGCACATGTTTCTGGATTGAGGGTCAGTTTTCAGGTGGAGCTTTTTGAGAAAGAATTGTTCGATGAAGAGTTAGACCTGAAAATTACTTGTGTGGATAACGGCGCTGGTTTGGGCAACCAAGAGACGAAAGCTTTTGTCACAAAAGACACCTCTTACAAAGATGATTTGGCTATCACAGGAATTGGTAAATGTAAGGGGTCTGGTCGTGTGCAATTCTTCCATTATTTCAGCAAGTTGGAAATAGATAGCATATACAACTCAGATGGAATATTTAAACGGAGAACTTTAAGGGTTGATGATAGCATCAAAGAGATAAATGAAGGCTCCTTTATACTTGAGGATACCCTTGAAACTGATACGAAAACGAGAATAACACTCGATATTATAAAAGAAGAAATTTATAAAAAATGTTTTTTAAACATGGATTTAAAAGAGAAATTTTCTGCTGAATCATTAAGAAAATATGTGATGATATCTTTTCTTCAAAGGTTGGTTGGCCTAAAGCAGGTTCTCGGTGACTTTTGCATAGAATTTAAAACACTGTGCGGTGATAAAGAGGCCATTCAACAACTGCATCGAGAAGACCTTCCTGAGGTCACGACAAGGAAAGATGTTAATATTCCTTATAGCAGAGAAACGGAGTCGTTACTGTCTCCAGAGCTGTGTAAAATATCACATTACAAGCTAAATGAGTCTGATTATAAGCTGTCAGGAAGTACAATTGCCCTATGTGCAAAATCATCCATTGTAAAATTAATAACTAAAAATTATCTAAAGACTAAAACATTAGAAAACAACCCTATTAATGGATTTTATCATATCATTTTAATCGAAGGTGACTTCTTAGATAATCATGTGAATGAGCAACGTGATGATTTCAATTTACCTATAGATATTGAATCCACTGAATCTTTTTTAGAAAGGAGGATTTCATTTCAGGAAATATATGATGCTTTAGATGAAGATATAATGGCAATGCTGACACCTCCTGATTGGGATAAGCAGGGAATTATAAATACTGTTGGTAATAAGTATGGTATCTCATCCAGTATGATTACAGAAGTTAATGTGCGTGTTCACTATGGAGATACAGAAGAAGGTATAGTGCAGCGGGTTTTGAAGAAGTATCAAGATATAATTATTCAGGATACATCTGAAATATTTGATGTTCGGTCAGAGATTCTAAACTCCGACCCTAATAGTGATGAGTTTAGAGATAAGGTAAATGAGCTGGCTTGGAAATATACTTCTTCGCTAAAGAACATTGATATGGCGAATTTATCTCAAGTTGTTGTGCGCCGTACTGCGATTCTTGAGATATTATCATTGGCGATAAATAAGCGCTTAAATATTCAGAATGCTGATGATAAGAAACGACAGGAAAATGAAAAAATTATTCATAATATTTTCTTTCCTATGAGAAAAGATAGTGAAGAAATAAAAGACCATGATATTTGGATACTTAATGAAGAATATCATTACTATGACTATATCGCTTCAGACCAACTGTTATCTAAAATGTCATGGGATGGAAGTGAGAACCTGTTTGATAGTGATATTGATGATGAACTATCTAAAATCCTTCAAGAAAACTATGAGAATAATTCGGGGAAACGCCCTGATATAGCTATTTTCAATAATGAAGGCTCTGTGATAATTATTGAGTTTAAAGCACCGGATGTTGATATGGATAGGCATATTGGTGACTTGATGGAGTATGCTCAGTTATTGGCAGCTAAATCTAATGGCAAGTTGAAAAAGTTTTATGGGTACCTTATTGGTTCAAGTTTGAATCCAAATAGGTTGACGAACTATACACGTTTTCCGAATGGTCAAGGTTGGTTTAATACTTCCGGAGTTATAGAGCATTCTACAGGTCAAAGGGTGGGTGAACTTTATTCTGAAATACTGTTTTACGATGACATTGTTGACCGAGCAAATAAACGGCTGGATGTGTATAAAAAGCGTCTAAACTTGGATTTGGGCTAAATTGGTGTTTGCATGATAGACTTGAACGAAGATGCCATTGAGCAGAACCTAATCGACCTGTTACAACATCAGGGGTACACATATTTTAATGATTCAACCATTGCACCCAATAGCGACAACCCGCAACGTGATGCCTTTGATAGTGTTGTATTGGAAAAACAGTTTAATACTTCTCTGAGGAAGCTGAACCCTGACCTGCCTGAGCCAGCTTTGCATGAAGCCTTTCAGCATGTACTTCACCTTGGCTCAAATGACATCATGACCAACAATGAGAAATTCCACCAAATGCTTTGTGATGGTGTGACTGTTGAACATTTTCAGGATGGGCAGTCTGTTGGTTTGCAGGTGAAGCTGATTGATTTCGTAGACCTTCAAAATAATGACTTTTGGGCGGTGAATCAGTTTGTCATCAAAGAGAATAACCAGTCCAAGCGCTTGGATGTTATTCTGTTTGTGAATGGCCTTCCTTTGGTGGTGATTGAGCTTAAAAGCGCGACCAGTGAAAAGGCGACATTAGAACGAGCTTATACGCAGATTCAGAACTATAAGACGGCCATCCCCTCTATTTTCTTTTACAATGCGCTGAGTGTTATCTCAGATGGACTGGATGCACGAACCAGTACTTTGTCTGCTCCATATTCACGATACCTTGCATGGAAATCACCAACGAAAGAAGAGAATGGAATTTTGCCTGAATTACAAATTGTGGCAGAACAGATGTTTAAGCCTGATGTCTTATTGAAATTGATTCGTTTTAATACCGTTTTTGAATCTGAAGAAATCAAAGATGATAAAACTGGCATTTTATCACTGGTGAAGATTAAGAAGGTTGCTGCTTATCATCAGTATTATGTTGTTGAAAAGGCTGTGCAGTCTACTTTGCGAGCTATTAAAACGGTTGAAAGTGAAGCGCATGAAGACCCTGCCCACTATGGCTTGGCATCGGTTCAAGACCAGCCAGAGGGTGACCGTAAAATCGGTGTGGTCTGGCATACGCAAGGCAGTGGAAAATCACTTTCGATGGTGTTTTATGCGGGGCGCTTGGTCGTCGAGCCAGCTATGAAAAATCCGACCCTTGTTATTCTTACCGATAGAAATGATTTGGATGACCAGCTTTTTTCCACGTTTGGCAATTGCACATCACTTTTAAGGCAAACACCTGTTCAGGCAAATAATCGAGAACATTTAAAGGAGCTGTTGACCGTCACTGGTGGCGGCATTGTATTTACGACCATTCAGAAATTTTACCCTGAAGATGGTAGTGAAACATTTGATGCATTATCAGACCGAACCAATGTTGTGGTTGTAGCTGATGAAGCACACCGCAGCCAATATGGATTTACAGGCAAGGTCGATAAAGAAGGAAATATTAAATATGGCAATGCCAAACATTTAAGGGATGCCTTGCCTCACGCTTCGTTTATCGGCTTTACCGGAACACCGATTGAGAAAGAAGATAGGGATACACAGCAAGTCTTCGGTAACTATATTGATGTGTATGATATTGCTCAGGCAGTAAAAGATGGCGCTACTGTTCCACTCAGCTATGAAAGCAGGCTGGTGAAGATTCGATTCAATGATGAAGCCACTAAGAAGATTGATGCTTTAGTCGATAGCGTTGAAGGCGCAACGGATATTCAGCTTGAGAAATCCAAAAAGAAGAATGCACAAATCAATGCCATCGTAGGTCACCCTGACCGACTTGCAGATATTGCAAAAGATATAGTCAGTCATTTTGAAGCAAGGCAGGAGGTCTTTGAAGGCAAGGGTATGATTGTCTGCATGACACGCCAGATTGCAGTAGATTTGTATGAACAAATTGTTGCGCTGAAACCTGAATGGCATGATATCGACTTGAATAAAGGCGCAATCAAGGTGGTGATGACCAGCTCATCGGATGACCCTGCAAGCTTCCAGCCTCACCATACCAACAAGAAAGATAGAAAAGCTCTGGCAATCAGGCTTAAAGATGCACATGACCCGTTACAGTTGGTGATAGTACAATCCATGTGGCTGACAGGTTTTGATGCGCCACCACTGCATACACTTTATGTTGATAAGAAAATGCAGGGCGCTGGTTTGATGCAGGCCATTGCAAGGGTAAATAGAGTCTATAAAGATAAACCGCACGGCTTGATTGTTGACTATATTGGCATCGGCCAAGACTTACGCTCGGCAATGCAGGTATACGTTGATAGTGGTGGTCAGGGTGAAGTCGCTCCTGATATTAAAGAAGTCATTGCTGGCATGCTGGCAAAATTCGAAGTTGTTCAGCAGATGTTTCATGGTTTTGAATATCAGACATATTTTAAAGCTGAAACGGGCGAAAAATTGAAGGTGTTGCTTGCGGCTCAAAACTTCATCTTGAATGATGACAAGCTAAAAGACCGTTTCTTATCCGAGGTGACAGCACTCTCTAAATTGTATGTCATGGCTGTGCCAAGCTATGAATCAGAAACTATCAAAGATGATATGGCATTTTTCCAAGCGATAAAATCACGCATAAATAAGTTTACACCTACTGGCGGTAAAACAGATGCTCAAGTTGATTCAGCCATCAAGCAGATTGTGGATGATGCATTAAGCAGTGATGGGGTAGTTGATATCTTCGAAGCGGCTGGAATTAAAGCACCTTCACTGGATATTCTGTCTGAAGAGTTTTTGCTTGAAGTGAAAAATATGGTTCACAAGAACCTTGCCTTTGAGCTGCTTAGAAAGCTACTCAATGACGAGGTCAAAGTCAGAAAGCAGAAGAATATGACGCAGGGTAAAAAGTTTTCTGAGATGCTTTCATCTGTGATTAAACGCTATCACAACAATCAGATTGATACGGCTCAGGTTATTAAAGAACTCTCGGATATTGCCAGAGATATGAAGCTGGAAGATAGCAAGGCGCATGACTTAGGCTTAACGCCTGAGGAGTATGCTTTCTACTCTATCCTTGCTCAGAATGACTCCACCTCATTTTTAGAAGACCACAAGATGAAAGAGCTGATTCATTTGATTGTCGATATCATCAGGAAGAACGCTACTGTGGATTGGAATAAGCGTGACGATGTAAAAGCAAAGCTTCGGCTATTAGTTAAGAAAGTGCTGATGCGCTATGGCTATCCACCTGATTTAGCCAAGATGGAAGCCGACAGAGTGCTTGAGCAGAGTGATTTGTTGGCGAGTGAATTTTCAGCCAGCTAAAACCTCAGCTACTTTCCGCAGTCAAAACCTTTATGGCGTGATTGCTTTCAGAAATTATATGCAATATGAAAACCTGTGCTGTTAGTGATATACAGAAACAAGAACCTTGCATTAAATATACAAGTATATTATAATGTACTTATGTATTAGTGATTAGTGTGATTAATGCAGCAGATTTCTAATCCCACTCGGAAGACTGCCTTTTTATATTTATTTATTTGTTTATTAGCAAAATAGGTACTCACTACCTAATTATCTCGCCGTTGGCGATATATTTAGGCGTTCGCCCGAAGGGCTGTCCTGTTTACCTATTTCATATAACGGTAGAGGTATAAAAGTGTCTAACGAAACAGCAGGTACATTAAGAGCAAGGCAAGCAGCGAAAGATGCAAAGCGTGAAGAGCGAAAAGCAATTCGAAGTTCAATGAAAGCAGTAAAGAAAGCTTTCGCAGTTATGCGGGTAAAAAAACTTAA
>NZ_RCFQ01000032.1 GCF_003665155.1 Mariprofundus sp. EBB-1
CCCGATAATATTTCCAGGGGCTTCATCATGATAGATAAAAATGTTCCAAAGCAAAATATTCAGATAGGTACTGCCTGTACATCTTCGGCAACACGGGTGATGTTGCTGGGCTCTGGGGAGCTAGGTAAAGAAGTTGCTATTGAGTTGCAACGGCTTGGTGTAGAAGTGATCGCGGTGGATAGTTACGCTAATGCTCCTGCTATGCAGGTGGCGCATCGCTGCCATGTGGTGAATATGTTGGATGGGAATGCACTGCGTGAGCTGATTGAAGCAGAAAAACCATCATTGATCGTGCCTGAAGTCGAAGCGATTGCGACCGACACATTGGCTGAATTGGAATCAGAAGGGTTTCAGGTGATTCCTACTGCGCGTGCTACGCAGTTGACTATGAACAGAGAGGGCATTCGTCGCCTGGCGGCTGAAACATTGGGCTTGAAAACATCGAACTTTCAATTTGCCGCGACACTGGTTGAATTTGAAGCAGCAGTGAATGCCATCGGCATGCCATGCGTGGTAAAACCGATTATGAGTTCATCCGGTAAGGGGCAGTCTGTAATTCGTGATGCAGATTCTATTGAGGCTGCCTGGGGTTATGCGCAGGAAGGTGGCCGGGCAGGCAAGGGGAAAGTGATTGTCGAAGGTTTTATCGATTTCGATTATGAAATTACCCTGCTTACTATTCGTCATCGTGATGGAACATCTTTCTGTCTGCCGATCGGGCATCTACAGGTGGATGGTGATTATCGTGAATCATGGCAGCCGCAGCAGATGTCTGATGCGGCCCTTGCTGCTTCGCAACATATTGCCGAGCAGGTCACCACAGCACTGGGTGGTTATGGACTGTTTGGTGTGGAACTATTTATCAAGGGGGATGAGGCAATATTCAGCGAAGTGTCACCGCGCCCGCATGATACGGGCCTTGTGACTTTGATATCTCAGGATCTGTCCGAGTTTGCGCTGCATGCACGTGCAATTCTTGGTTTGCCAATTCCAAATATTCACCAGCATGGTCCGGCAGCATCCTGTCCATTGGTGGTGGAGGGAGACTCCAATCAAGTCCGTTTTGGCAACCTTGAACAAGCGCTGTCTGAACCCGATACGCAGGTTCGACTTTTTGGCAAACCCGAAGTGCATGGTAAACGCCGTATGGCGGTAGCACTAGCACGAGGCGTGGATTTGGAAGAAGCACGCAAAAAAGCAAATAACACTGAGCAACAGATCAAGGTTACCCTGTAACTTACATAGCTCTTGCAGTAGTGCTTAGAAGCACTGCAAGAGCTATGATCTATTACTCCTCGTCATCAACACCCCATTCATCATCATCCATGCCGAATGGCGGGATGCCAATCAGAAACTCGACTTCTGATGTAGGTATATGGGAATGTCGCCCACTAATCCATTTTATCATATCATTACGGTCACTATCTATATCGTGATTCATGGTTGCCATATAATCCTCCGTTGCAGCTCTTTTATCTGAGCTGTTGATGGAAGCATTTAATAGTCGAAAGAAGTCAGGAAAATGACAAACATGTGACGACTGCATGACAGCACTATTGGCATAGAAGATGCTCTCTATCTAGATATACAAGGTTTATGGCCAGATGTATGAACAGAGATTGGTTCATTAAGGTTTTTTTTATCAACGGAGGGTTTATGACAACAAGGTTTCCAATCATCGCTTTGATAACACTCCTGGCAGCTGCTCTGTTGCTGACGGCTTGCGATAATAATAAAAGTAAGGAAGTTGCTGTTCAAAACAAACTTGAAGTGAAAATTGGCCGGTTAATTTGCGGTGGTCATCTATCCTTAGCTGTTGTGGAGAATTTGTATCAGGATGATTTATCTTCCTTTCGTTTGAAAACCATTCAGAATCATGACTGGAAAGATGTAATCAATGATATGAAGAGCGGCAAGCTTGCTGGTACATTTGTGTTGTCACCACTGGCGATGAATATGATCCGTGAAGGATTACCTGCAAAAATTATTATGATGGCTGATCGCAATGGTAATGGTTTTGTGTTGTCTAAAAAATATAAAAGTATTGCTGAATTAAAAGCGCATAAGGCTGTGTTGGCAGTACCGCATATCTATTCCCAGCATCATGTGCTGCTCTACCTGGCACTGAAACAACATGGCGTAGCTTACGACGATGTGACAGTCGTGGGTATGCCGCCGCGTGATATGATCACTTCACTCAAACGCGGTGAGATTGATGGTTTTATGGTCGGAGAGCCTGAAGGTAACAAATCAATCTCGCTCGGTATTGGCTGGATGGCATCCATTTCTCCAAAAATCTGGAAGGATCATATGGATCATGTGTTTCTTGCCTCAAACGCTTTTATCGAACAACAGCCAGAACAGGTGCAGGAGTTGATTCATGCCTTGAAGAAAGGTGGTATGTATATTGAAAATAACCCGCATGAAGCTGCTGTGATGGGGGAAGATTATACCGGTTCCAGTGCTGCCGTATTTGAGAAAGTGTTGACCGATCCACCTGACTGGATTGATTACAGAGATATGGTTCCATCTGATGAACGTGTGCGTGCTATGGCCGATGTAATGATTGAAATGGGACTATGGAAAGATATGCCTGATAACTTATCTGATTACACCGATCAGTCATTTATACTTAATGCGTCGGGCGTGAGGTAAGCAGGTTTTCAGATGAAGTTCTTTAAGAAGATGCCACTGCGAAGAGCCTGGTACGGGCTGATCATTATCGCCTCATTGTTGCCCGCTATTGCGCTTTCCCCCTGGCTTTCCCAACAAGCCCACAACTTGTTACTTGATCGAGCACTTTTGAAAGAGGAGGTGTTTCATAAAGAGGTTGAAATATTTTTGCATCTTGAAACGAATCGTTTGGTTTCCGTGTTGCAAAACAAGTCTGATCCCATAGCTCACTTTTTAACGGAAGATAAAAATTCCAAGGCTATCGGGAAGTTGGTCGAAAGAATTGCTCAGCGAGAATCAATGGTGAATACAACGAGCGTCTATGATGAGCATACAAATCTAATTTTTCGATCTGTTGTGCATGGGCATCAACCGGCTGTGATTGATATGAATAGTCCTGCAATTGTTATCCCGATGCACAATCGCATCTTTATTGGTTCGCCACAAAGGCTCTCTGATCAACATTACGAATTTATTATCTCTGTTCCTGTTGTGCATGAAGGCACTGTTGTTGGCGTGATTGTGAGTACCATTAATATTGACGAATACTGGAAAAATGTCAGAACGCAAATTCCAGAGCACAATTCAAAGGTTTATCTTATTGATGGACGCGGTTCTTTGCTTGTTCATCAGAATGAGACAAACCTGAAGCAGGGTGATTTGCTGTCAGATAAAAAGATTGTACGTAGCATTCTGGCGGGGAAAGACTGGCATGAAACCAGCGAATATGAGGGTTTTGAAGGCAATCAGGTCTTTGGTATCGCGACGCTTGTTCGTGGACTGCAATGGGGGCTTATCTCAGAAGTTGAAGCGAAGGAGATCACTTCAGCCATTGTATCTAAACTGACGCTGTTAATTATTATCGTTGTTTTTCTGCATGTCGTGTTTGGTTTGATCAGTTTGATTTTTACCGGCCGTCTGCTGGGGCCGATTTTTGATTTGGGTAAGGTGATGAAGCGCGCCACAGAAGGTGATTATAGCAATCAAGCCAGCGCATCGCCGTATGTGGAAATTGATGATTTAAGCCGATCATTTAATATGATGATTCAAGAGATTGAAGTCCGTGAACTTTCACTGAAAAAATTATCGCAAGCGATAGAGCAGGGTGGTGAATCAGTCATCATGACCGATAAACACGGGGTGATCGAGTATGTAAATCCGGCCTTTACAGAGATAACCGGTTTTAGTTTTGATGACGTTGTTGGTAAAAAACCAAATATACTCAAAAGTGGTGTTCAATCTGCTGAGTACTATAAAAAAATGTGGCTCACCATTTCCAGGGGCGAGGTGTGGCATGCCTCTATTGTTGATCAGCGCAAAGATGGTTCTACATATCCTGCGCTGATGACGGTTTCTCCAATTATGGATGCGAAAGATAATATCACTCACTATGTGGGCATTCAGCAGGATATGAGTGCGCATGAAATGCTTGAGATTCAACCACTGTGCGCTGAAGCGCACAGAATGTGTATAACGACTAGAAGTCGTCCATTACTCGATCCTAAATAGGTCTCCGCCCTGATCTTCCTCTTCAAAATGATGAGCTATATACTCCTCTATCATCTTTGATGAGACATTTCCCGTGCTCACTGCAAAATACCCTCTGGCCCATAGGTGCTGACCCCAGTAACGCTTCTTTAAGTGTGGAAAATCTTGCTGCAGTTTCCGCGAACTCTTTCCCTTCAAATACTGTACCAGCTTGGATATGGAAGTCGATGGATCTATTGATACAAGTATGTGGACATGATCATCACTAACAACTCCTGAGAGTATTTCAGCATTTTCTTCAGTGCATATTCTCCGGATCATATCTCGTGTTCGGATCGCAACGTCACCCTTCAGTACTTTGTATCGATATTTCGTAATCCAAACTATATGTACTTCTATGCTGAAAACACTGTGGCTCGATTTCCTATAATGCTTGCCCATAAGTCAATCATATCATGCTGAAGCCTTCGCCTGAAGGCGAGGGTTTTAACCCAACCCGGACGTGTGACAATAAATTTCGACAGGCACAGAAGATGGAGGCGCTTGGAACGCTGGTGGGTGGCATTGCCCATGATTTTAAACAATTCGGCTACATTAGAGAGCTTGCCTGCCGATAGATAAGTAGGCTTGCCAACAAGGAGCCTATGATATGCAAAAGAAAGCCTATTCCTACATTCGATTTTCCACGCCACAACAACTGAAGGGTGACAGCCTGCGCCGTCAGCTTGAGACCAGTCGTGCCTATGCCGAAGCGCATAATATGATTCTGGATGATTCCCTGCGTGATATTGGCATCAGCGCATTCAAGGGGAAGAACGCAACCGAAGGCGCATTAAAGAAGTTTATTGAACTGGTTGAAGCCGGTCGCATTGAAAAAGGTTCAGTGTTGATTCTGGAGAGCTTGGACAGATTATCCCGCCAGCAGGTGTTTTCAGCCTTGGGGTTATTTTCCTCTATTTTGTCTGCCGGTGTCGAGATCGTAACGCTGGCAGATAACCAGCACTATACAGCCGAAAGCATCAACGATGTTGGCCAGCTTATGTTCAGCCTTATTTCCATGAGCCGTAGCCATGAAGAATCAGCGGTAAAATCGAAACGCCTTGCCGCCAGTTGGGAAAACCGGCGTAGGCTGGCTGTTGAAGGTAGACGCCCCATGACAGGCCAGTGCCCCAAGTGGTTGCGATTGTTCGATGATAAAACCCATTTTGAAGTCATCGAGGAACGTGCGGACATTGTGCGTAAAATTTTTGAACAAAGCGTTGCTGGAACAGGCCAAAGGAAGATAGCGGCCAAGCTGAATGAAGCAGGTGTGCCCACCTTCAGTCGCGGCGACATGTGGCATTCATCGTACATTGCCAAGATTGTTCGCAGCAAGTCCGTGATTGGTGAATACCAGCCAAAGCAAAAAGGTGAGCCTGTCGGTGAACCGATAGCAAACTATTATCCGGTCATTGTCAGTGAGGATATGTTCTGCAAAGCGCAATCAGCGCGGGTAAGCAGGATGAATCCATCATCGGCAGGTCGAAAAGGCTTGAAATTTTCCAATCTGTTTTCGGGTCTGTGTAAATGTCTGGAGTGCGGTGCTACCTATCGCCTGATCAAGAATGGGCGCTCACATATGTTTCGCTGCAACGACAACTATATGTCTAATGGCTGCGAGTGCGATAAACGCTGGCGTTATCATGACGTTGAAAATGCCGCGCTGCTCATGCTCAGTGAGAAGATCGACTGGTTCAGTGCCCTTGGCGGTCAAACCAACAGCAAACAACGTCTGGAATTGGATATAGCATCATTACGGGTGAAGCTGGCAGATACGGAGAAACAGGTTAGCCGTTTTGCAGAACTATTCAGCATGGCAGATGGAGCCATGATGACCGATGCCAGAACCCGATACATGAAAGCGATGCAGGTGGCTGATGATCTCCGGCATGATATTGAACTGAAAGAGGCAGAGCTTCGCACCTTTACGCCGGTGCAGCATAACGTGGATAGGTTGAACCGGATTATCTTTGAACTTGGTTCAGAGACAGATGTGCACAAGTTGTATGAGTTGCGTGCGCAGATTAACGGCATATTCCGTGATGCCGGATTGCTGCTCTATTTCAATCGGCACGGCGTTTACTACTACGTCAAAACAACAGGTCAGAAGGATATTCTTTTGACCGATGAGCATCAGGATATGCTATCGATGGCCGCCGAACTAGATATGCTCAACCACGCTATGGAAGGCATGGATGCATACATCGAAGAGGTGAAGGGTCTGGAATAATTTTTCCATAATGCACAAGGCGTGCACGAGGAATAGCTCAAGTTATTTCACATGTCGCCGATATGCTGGTGCAAACGATAGGAGAAACTTATGGCCAAATCAGCAACAAAATCATCAGGCATCAGGATGCCCGTTAAAATCTATAGCTGGATAGATCGTCTGGCCGCACGCGAGGATATTACCCGCAGTGAGTGCGTTTGCAGATTGGTGCAAGTAGCAGTAAGGAAGCTTGCTTCCAAACCAAAATCCAGTCCAAAACCAAGGCCAAAGCCCAAACAGCCGTGGACGGTGAATGTTGCATGGGCAGGCTATTCCTGTTCAACCCTAGTGGTCGTGTCATCCATTGCAGGATTGATTCAGCAAATTATGAAGGTATAGCGCACGCGCCAAATCATTCCTCTCAGACCACACAGACTTTACAGAAAAGCTGAATCAACTATCGCATAAAACAATATGGGGTCATCGTATTACTCAAGGTTCATAATGCTTCGCGGCTTGATTCAGTGAGATATGGGGTCACTTTTGCGAACAGCAAACAGTAGGGTGTGATAAAATATTCCCTCGCTGCACTTGGTCATTTTTTATCGGGTGATCAGATTGAAAAAAGCATGCGTGAAAAAGAAATCGCTAAGGCGTTTCTTTTGGCGCACGCACCTTTGTTATTCGCCACCCGTGCGGCGAATGTATGTTGGTATTCCGGGATGCATCCGTGACAATCACTTTTCAATCTGTGTGAAAGCGCGTTTTTTAAGAAACGAGCAAGCGACCTTACAAGTGGCGGCTTACCCCTTGCCAGAGCCGCTCACTTCAAACCATTAAGGATTTTTACAATCAAAACCATCAAGAATGCAAAACCTGTGGTGAACCATTGGGCATGCGCTCGGGCGCATGCATATCACGGCGCTTTGTTCTTTTACGCGGCCTGTTCAATGGGGCGCGACGTTAGAAATGCCGACCGGCATTTATGGGCGTTGCAGCCGGTGATTCCGGTACGAAAAGCGCAATAGCGGTTTTTGTATCACACCCTACTGTTTCATTTTACGAAAAGTTGTATCACTTTTGCCCCGAACAGGCCGAAAAGCGTTGGGGGACAAGGGGAATAAAGTTGTGTCATTTATTCGAGATGGAGGTGTTGGGCTGGTGGTTGAAGGCGATGTTTTACCGGTATCAGGTAAGCATGATCAGAACCGGTTGAATTGGTTTTGAGAGGGCTTGCCCTTCACGCGTCGTTTCCACACCGTGGAAACGCCTAAGCGCGCTCTTAGCAGAGGGCGATAGGTAATCCTTCTATCCGATGCACTAATATTTATCGGTAATATGATTTAAAACTTGAGGGCTTCTGAAGCTATACTCAAGGAAAACAAAAAATAGGGAGGTTGACCAGATTATATAATTTGACCATCAACAAATGAATTTGCAGAGTAACGCTAGCATGGCAGAGGGCTTGCACTCTCAGGATTGTATAGGTGGTCGAGTGCATCCGAATACGCACCACCACTAGGGAGAATTCTACTTCATATGTTATTGATATGGTTATTAGATGGGGGATGATTGTGGGGTGTATTCGGTTCTTATTGTGGAAGATGAGCCAGCAACCAATGCGGTACTGACTCAGATTGTGTGCAACCAGAAGAATCTTCGCCATATAGCATCTCCAACTTCGATTAAAGAGGCTCTGCCTTACCTTAAATCGCCAGCTAAAATTATACTGATAGATATCGGCTTGCCTGATGGCAGTGGAATTGAACTTATTGGCTTGGCGAAAGCGAATAATCCAGATGCTGAAATTTTGGTGATTACAACTTTTGGCGATGAGAAAAATGTACTGATGGCCATTCAGGCCGGAGCCACAGGATATTTACTTAAAGACCAATCTTTTGATGATATTGAACTACATATTCAGCAAGTGATTCTTGGCGAATCTCCACTTAGTCCGGCTGTCGCTAGATTTGTATTGCAGAGTGTTAGTGCCATAAAGCCACAACAGAACGCACCTGATTTAAAAGAACATGGCCTCACATCCAGAGAAATTATGGTACTTGATGTGCTGGCCAGAGGCTGTAGCCGTTTAGAGACAGCAGAGGCATTGGGTTTAAGTCCACATACCATTACAAGCCACACTAAAAATATTTATAAAAAACTATCTGTAACATCCAGAACAGAGGCTATTTTTGAGGCCAGTCAACTGGGGCTGATTTAAATTTACCAATAGTCTTATGTCTTGTGCCCATGGGTTGTTTATCTGATTAACTCCTGAATTAGTGTTTGTAATCTGGCTGGATCAACCGGCTTAGTGATATAAGACGAAACACCAAGTGCAAGCAGTTGATCCTGAATGGATTGTCCCTGTTTATCTGCTGATATGGGAACATGGCCTACTGCTGAGGCAACGATAACAGGTATATTTTTGAGATTGTCATTCATTTTTATCTTTTTAATAAGTTCAAGCCCATCCATTTGATCCATTTGAATGTCTGTAATTATCAATGCAGGCTTGGTCTTTGACATGGCATTGAGTGCTTCAATGCCATGCTCAGCCTCAATAATATCGACATCCACGATGGTTTGGATGTTTTTCTTGATAATAGAGCGTTGCACCTCTTGATCATCAACCAGAAGGATACTGTTGACTATCTCGGGTAATGTAATGCTGAAAATAGTGCCCTTGTTTTCAACAGACTGAACCTCAATCGTGCCGTGATGGGCTTCAATAATATCAAAACAATAGGGTAATCCGAGTCCTGTTCCCGCTTCGCTAGAGGTGCCTAATGAGGTTGTTTTAACCTTGTCATCGAAGATGTGGTTGATATAGCCGGACTCCATGCCAACACCTGTGTCTTCGACATAAATCACCCGGTAATTTTCAGAGCTGGAATAAATGCTAACAACACCTCCCTCTTCAGTGAATTTGATCGCATTAGAGATTAGATTAGACAGTGCCTCTGCAAGCAAGCCTGCATCGGCAAAGATCAAAGCCTGCGGTGAGAGTTTATTGATCAGAGTGATCTCTTTTTTATCGGCCTTAAATGCAAAGCTGTCACAGACCTGTGATGCCAGCTCAGCAAGATTGATCAGCCTTTTACTGATCTCTAACTGTCCACTCTTTAGTATACTGATATCAAGTAGTTTTTCGGTGAGTAGCAGTAGCCCTTTGGTGGTCTTTTCTGTTGTCGAAATAAGCTCATTTCGCTGCTCGGAGGTGAACGTGTATTGACTCTCAGGTGCCAGCATTTTCAGGCAGTTGTGAACCCCCATCAGTGGTGATCTGATATCGTGCGAGACCAGTGCAACAAATTTATCTCTTAAAAGGGTGGCATCTTCGGCCTGCCCTTTGGCTGATTGCAGATCAAATTGTAACTGATAAGTATGTTTGAGCATTTTACTGGTTGCTATGGCAACGCCTACCACACCCACATAAAAAATAAAGAATAGTGCTGCAATAATCAAATCATCCACATGGAAAAAAACTAAGGCTCCGATGACCTGCAGAATAATGGGAATCACCAGCGTGAGATAAATAGGAAGAATGGCGGAGAGATTCATGGCTGCAGCAGAAATGCCCAGAATGGGCAGCAGGATAATAAACGAGTAAATATTCCACTCACTCGGCAAAAACCAGGCCAGTGTGCCCCACAAGATGCCATTGCATAAAATAGCAATAAACAGATGCTTCTTTAAACGCTGTAAATTTTTCCGATCTAAATCTTTGGCTGAATAACTGCGGCAAATAAGAAAGCGGTATAAAATCGTAGTGTGAATGGCTGCCAGCCAGAGTAGTAACAGTTCATGTGAATATGCAGGCCACAATCCGGTGACTACGATAAGCTGGGCAATGCTTATTGAGATATATGCTATTCTGGCATGCTCAAGAATATTTAACATCTGAGCTTGCAGCATTCTGGTTTCTACTGGCTGTAGCACTTTACCATCCTCGATGGACTCTCACTTAAGCCCAATCAATCACGCTATACTATAGGGTTCAGCATAAAACATGAACTCTCCGCGCCAAGGCAAGGGGGCAGATTCCTAATTTGGATTTTTTCAATCGGGTCGTTATTTGCTGAATTTAATCTACTTCATTATCGCTTGAAATTGAGACCAACGGTTAGAGTTATTTTTTGACACACCCTTTTCGCGGTATATACGTGTTTAGTATAATCATATCTGATTCCCGTATCTGAACTTATATAATCCGATTATATATCGGTTACCTGTTGAGGGATAAATGGAAAAAAACTGCTTTATGATTTTTGGGTTTGAATCGATTTCGCGCAAATCATTGGAACAACGTATTTTACGCATCCATGAAATTGAAGATGTCGTTGTTGTTGCAAACATAAGACAGGCAGGTGTTCTTTTAAAAGAGCATCGTATTGATGTGCTTATCATTATGCCAGAATGTATAAATTATTTTAATATAATACAGCAAGCAAAGACATGCAGTCCTAAGATCAAAATTATGGTGTTGTCTTCAGCTATGCAGGCAGAGGATATTGTAAATATTATCCGGTTGGGAATCAGTGCTTTCCTTTCATTGGAAGATGCTTTAGATAATATCCGTACTCACCTAGATGCGATGTTGTGCGGTGATTTCCCTATCAGCCCATCAATTGCAAAATATGCTTTAACAACAGAACGAAGAGCTTCTCTTGAAACCACCAGGGAGCCATCGGTGTTGAGCTTGCGGGAGCAGGATGTACTAGAACTGATGGCTATTGGGCATAGCCGAAACGATATTGCCAAATCACTCCAGTTAAGTCCCCACACGGTAACGACGCACATTAAACATCTCTATAAAAAGCTGGGTGTCCACAGTCGCACCGAAGCCGTGTTTGTTGCACAACAAGAAAAAATTCTTTGCCTCGATCATGTAACTATAAACTCAGACAATATTGCATAATCGTCCTCCATACCCTTTTCGTGGTATATGCTAAAATGCTGTTCACATATCTAATTCGCATATGCAAATCATCATAATGAGTATTATTCAGTGAGCTCTTACTCAAAGGGTTACATACATCGTTTTCACACTTGGCTTTCTGTATTTCAGAAGGGGATGGATACCATTATGGTGTTTGCGACCTTAATGGTGAGTTGTGTTCTGTATGACTTACCTTTTTCATCTTTTTATCAGGTTACAGCCATTCTGGCTGCTTTGCTTACGCTGTTATTTATGCACATGGTTGGAGTATACCAGCCTCGCCGAATTGCCTTTGTATGGAATGAAGCTCATTTGATATTATTGGCGTGGGGATTGGTGATCGGAAGTTTACTGACTATTGCCTGGGCAACTCAAAACACAAATAATCTCTCCCAATCTGCGATATCCGCTTATTTTGTTGCGACACCCCTGATACTGATTCTTACCCACATTATGGGGCAAATTCTATTGCGAATGATCAGAAAGAAAGGTTTAAATCAAAAGAAGGTTGCTATTGTTGGTAGCGGCCCTCTTGCTATTGGGCTGGCCGAAACCATTCAGGAGCTGGAGTGGTCAGGCATGCAAATAATAGGCTTTTTTGACGACAATGAAAATTCGTCTTCCCAATCGAAGCAGAATATAACCATGCTAGGGAAAATCGATGATATCTTTCACATGGTCGGCAAGGAGGAAATAGACACTATCTACATCGCTCTTCCTATGCATGCTGAAAAGTCGATATTGAAAATATATTCTACCCTGCAAAATACGACGGTTTCCATTTTTTTAATTCCGGATCTATTTTCCTTTCATTTGATGGGAGCTCGCCAGTGTTTCGTTGGCAGTATGCCTGCATTTCAATTGTGTGAAACCCCCTTACTCGGAGTCTCTAGTGTGTTCAAGCGAATAGAAGATATTTTGATTAGTAGTATCGCGTTATTGCTGATGCTGCCGCTCATGAGTCTGATTGCTCTTGTCATTCAAATAACTTCACCCGGGCCAGTGTTTTTTAAACAGCACCGCTATGGCTTCCAGGGCAAAAAAATAAGAGTTTACAAATTTCGAAGCATGAGTGTCTGCGAGGATGGCTATCATATTTCGCTGGCCGAAAAAGACGATTCAAGAGTCACTCCTTTCGGCGCTTTTTTGCGTAGAACATCATTGGATGAGCTGCCGCAGCTATGGAATGTATTACAGGGCAATATGAGCATTGTTGGGCCGCGTCCTCTTGCTGTCATGGTTAATGAAGAATATAGGCAACAGATACAGGGTTATATGTGGCGGCATAAGATAAAGCCAGGCATTACAGGGCTGGCTCAGATAAGCGGGTGGAGAGGGGGAGATACTCTTCACCGTATGGGAAAACGGGTAGAGTGTGATCTGGAGTATATTCGTAACTGGTCAATTCGGCTGGATATGAAGATTTTGTTCAGGACGGTGCATTATCTACTCACCAGTAAGGATGCTTATTAGTTGCTGCAATCTATGTCGATTGATATTCCTCCATCGCAAAGAGTACCCTTTTCACGGTATGCCATGTTAACCATTCCTTTCCTAGACTAGCGCTGATTTAAAATTATGAGGAGATTATTTGTTTTGAAAAACAATATACGTTTACTGTGTTGCATTAGCCTGTTGTGTGTGCTGTTACCATCAACCGCTTCTGCGGCTAAGTTGGAGTTTTTTGGAGATAAACCTGTGATTGGCCCAGGTTCTTCTTTAGGCACGCCTATTGCCTACGGCGCGAGTTGGGGGCAATACTTTGTCGGTATCGGGCTTACCGATAAGAGACGCAAGCAGTCTTCAGCGGATGGTTCTGCTGTGTTTGGTTTTGGCCTTGGTGACCCGGAAAAGTATATAGGCCTGGAAACCGATGTGTCTATTATTAGTTTAACTTCGCGCAATGGTGATAGAGCTGGAGACAGTGGTTCTGTCTCCCTCAAACTACACCGCTGGTTACCCTACCACATGGGCATTGCTGTTGGGGTGGAAAATGCCGCAACATGGGGCATTGCCAAACGAGCCGGCGTGAAAACTAATGGCTTTGCTGTCATTACTAAGATATTGCCACTGAATAGCTCTTATTCGAAGTTTCTCACCGTGTCTGCTGGTGTTGGTAATGGCCGTTTTGGGCCGATCCCACTCACCCCCAATGCACTGACACAAAAAAAGATAGGTATCTTTGGTAGCATGGGTTTTCAGTTTCACCCAAGTACTGCGCTTGTGAGCAGTTGGACAGGTAGAGATTTAAATCTTGGTTTTTCGTTTGTGCCCTTATCCACCATCCCCATGACAATCAATGTAGGTCGAGTGAATGTATTGCATCGGGAATCTCTATCAGCCTGGGTTATTTCAGTCGGTTTCTTATAACAAGCATCAACAGGAGAAGATGATGAAAACAATCGTTTTATTTATTTTATTTATGGTCTGTGCGCCACTGGCATACGCTGGCGCATTGCCGGTAGGTGGTGTTGGGCTTGGCTCTGGTTTTGTTGGCGGTGGCTTTACGCCTATGCCTGCTGCACCTGCTGCGTTATTCAACGGCGGTGATTCCAGCGGTGGTGATTCCAGCGGTGGTGATTCCAGCGGTGGTGATTCCAACGGTGGTGATTCCAACGGCGGTGACTCCAGCGGAGGCGATTCCAACGGCGGTGGGGATGATCGTTAAGCGATGAAAGCTTCGGAGTGAGATTGTTTCAGGATATTCTTTTTGTATGTGTCGGCAATATTTGTAGAAGCCCAATGGCCGAAGCTCTATTGAAACAGCACCTTGCTTCTGCGCATGTTCATATCAACTCCGCCGGCATCGCGGCGCTTGTCGGGCAAGCTGTTTACCCGGAAATCCAGGGTATAATGGATCGTGATGGCATCGCAACCGGGCAGCATCAAGCCCGGCAACTAACAGCGCAGATGGTGAGGCAGGCTGATCTTATTCTGGTCATGCAGTCCAGCCAACAGTCTTATATCCATAACATGGAATCTACGGCGCGAGGCAAAGTGCATCTGCTTGGTAAATGGCAGGAGATAGAGATTCCAGACCCTTATCAAAAGTCAGAAGAATATGTTGAATATGTATACAAACTGATCAACACATCAGTTAAAGATTGGAGTAGCAGATTATGGCTACAAGAGGGAAAAGATAAATGAATCGCATTGTTATATTGCTATTAACCATGTTGTTATTCAATGCCTGCGCTATGGCTCCGGGTATGCGAATTGATGAATCTAGATTGCATGCAAGTGCTGAACCTGAAACACAGAAGCTCGATATTAAACTATTGCCTATCACTGGGGCTGCTCTGCAACAGATCCGACAGGCGCAGCAAGCACAGGAGTCAGATCATGCCTTTCAGCCTAGAGCTTTACAGGCTGAAAGTGGTGCTTACCAATACCATGTCATGCCCCGCGATGTCTTACAGATTACGGTTTGGGATCACCCTGAATTAACCTTGCCCGAGGGGCAGTTTCGCTCTGCTGCAGAGAGTGGATCTATTGTGCATAGCGATGGCAGTATCTTTTACCCCTACGTTGGTAATATTGCTGTTTCGGGCAAGAGCATTGAACAAATCAGGGGAGAATTAACACACAAGCTTTCCAAGTTCATGCCCAAACCCCAAGTTGATGTACGTGTATCTTCGTATCGCAGCCAGCATGTATATGTGACCGGTGAAGTCACCAAACCTGGCGCTTATGCAATTAGTGATATGCCAATGCACGTGTTGGATGCGTTGAACTTCGCAGGTGGAGCACGAACACGGACACTGAGCAACCAAATCAATGAAGCTGATCTGGAGCGTGTCCAACTGACCCGTTCAGGAAAACGATACAATATTGATATGCACAAGTTGCTTAGCGATGGTGATTTGTTGCACAATTATTTGTTGCAAGATGGTGATTTACTGCATGTGCCGGATAATATGAACAATAAGGTATTTGTGCTTGGAGAGGTGAAAGCAGCGGGATCGTTCCTGATACACAATGGTTTCATGAGTCTGGCCGATGCGTTGGCGAACAGTGGCGGCTTTGATATGAGCAGTGCCAACACCGGCCGAATTTATGTGATTCGCAGTGGTTTACAATTTCATCATCATACTCGAAACGCAGCCGACCATGCAGGAAAACCAGTCATTTACCGGCTTAATGGAAGCTCTCCCGATGCCCTTATTCTCGCCGATCAATTTCAATTGCAGGCGCGAGATGTGGTGTTTGTATCTACCGCTGATGTCGTCGCCTGGGGGCGTGTGCTGGGTCAATTATCCTCAACCATTCAGGCTATTGGTATTGGCCGGGCGCTGACACGATGAATCAATTTGTTGAATATGGAAATTTATGCAATAACGAGCATGAAGAATTGGCAGATAAATGGGGCGTTTCGAGGACTCTTGGCGGTTTAAAGGCGATACTGAAAAAACAAAAGGACAAAATAATAATGAATCTGAAATGCGTTGAAGTCTCAGGCATGGATGTGTTCAATGCCTGATTCTCAGTCCTTAGCTCTTAATTCTCAAGCATCCTCAACACCTTTTGATATAAAAGACGAAATCGATCTAGCTGAATGTATCGGTATCATTACTGATAACTATCGTAAGATTATTGCTATTACTGCTCTATTCTTTATGGCTGCCACTTCCTACGCATTTATGTCAACGCCTATTTATGAGGTCGATGCTTTGCTGCAGGTCGAGGATAAAAATTCAGGTTTGGGGGATATGGTAGATTTGGGCGCATTTTTCGCTGGTGATGCACCCGTAAATGCAGAAATTGAGATTCTCCGTTCTCGTTTGGTGCTTGGTAGGGTGGTGAATGACCTAAGTTTAAATATTTCAGCATCTCCGCATTACTTTCCATTTATTGGCGAATGGATGGCACGAACTTATGAGCAAAGCAATGTGCCTGCCAGTGTACCGCTTGGTTTGACATCTTTTGCATGGGGCGGTGAGGAAATTCAGTTGAATGAACTGGATGTACCTCCTGACTACGAGGGTAAAGAACTTACACTGGTTGCTGGTCAACGTAAGCATTACCGCTTGTTCGATGAGGATAACACCCTGCTTTTGGAGGGTGATGTTGGTCGCAAGGTGGAGGAGCATGGTATTTCGATTCGGGTAGGAGCACTGGAGGCTAGGCCAGGCGTTAGTTTTAATATTGTGAAGGAGAGCTGGTTGTACCAAGTACAGCAGTTGCAGGATTTTATTGATATTTCGGAAAAAGGGAAAAAAACGGGTATGTTACAGATAACCTTGGAAAACCCCGACCCGTCCCTTGCTGTATCTATATTGAATGCACTGGCTAATATCTATTTAGATCAGAATGTTGGACGTAAATCAGAGGAAGCCAATAATGCGCTGGTTTTTTTAAAAAGGCAGTTGCCCATTATTAAAGAAGATTTGAGTGATGCTGAAACAAAAATGAATAATTACCGGGTAATGCGCGGCTCGCTAGATGTTGGGCTTGAAACTAAAACCGTATTAGACCAGCTCGTAGAAATAGAACGTCAAATTTCCGAAGTTCAATTACAAAAGACTGAGATGTATCAGCGCTTTACTGCGAGGCATCCGGTTATTCAGTCAATCAATGCAAAACTCGCTATTTTGAATCAGGGCAAGAAACAGCTTACTGACAAGGTTAATAAGTTACCTGCAACAGAGCAGGAAGTACTCAGGCTGATGCGAGATGTGAAAGTTCAAACAGAGTTATATACATTGCTTCTAAACAAAGTACAGGAGCTGAATGTAACCAAAGCTGCCACTATTGGTAATGTACGTATTCTTGATTATGCAGTATTACCGGATGAACCAATCAAGCCTGTTAAGGCGCTAATTGTGGCGCTTGGGTTTGTAGTGGGCCTATTTGTTAGCTTGATACTCGTTTTTGGTCGCAGGCTTATGCAAAAAGGCATAGAAACCCCTGAAATGGTCGAGCAGAAACTTGGTCTTTCTGTTTATGCTACGGTGCCGCATTCCCTTACTCAACTAGAACTGTATGCTCAGATGCGAAAACATAAGGGCAAGAGAGGCTGCTTCCTGCTTGCCTCAGTGAATGAGTCGGATTTAGCTATTGAGAGCTTGCGTAGCTTACGTACCAATTTGCATTTTGGTCTAATGGATGCAAAGAACAATATTATTATGATGTCAGGTTCAGCCCCCGACGTAGGAAAATCATTTGTCTCATCTAATTTAGCACATGTGTTAAGCATGGCGAATAAGCGAGTGTTACTGATTGATGCAGACTTACGCAAAGGGCACTTGAATGAGTATTTTGGGTTGGATAGAGAGAATGGATTATCCGAATGTATTCTGGGTGATTTGTCTCTCAAACAAGCCGTGAATCAAACTTCATATGAAAAATTAGATGTACTGACAACGGGTAAAATACCGCCAAGCCCATCTGAACTTCTAATGAGCGAACATTTCGAAACCATGCTGGCTGAAGCTTCAAAATTCTACGATCTAGTGCTGATTGATACACCTCCAGTTCTAGCCGTTACCGATGCTGTAGTGATCGGTAAATTGGTAGGTACTGCGTTCCTGTTACTACGTGCTGGTCGACACCCAGTTCAAGAAATCCAACAGGCCGTCAGACGCTTTGAGCATGGTGGCGTTAAGCTTCAGGGTGCTATTTTTAATGACATCAAACGGACACGCTCAAGATATGACTATGGTGGCTATCAATATAAGTATAAGGAAGAATGAGTTTGAAAAAAACTCAAGGCTCTTTAGTCAACAAACATTTTCTATCTGGAAGTATATGGGCTCTTTCTGGAAAGATATTCACCACCATTGCCCAATTGCTCATCAATGCTTTGCTTGCACATTTATTAGCACCTGAAGAATTGGGAGTCTATTTTCTTATATTTAGTGTTGTGAATTTAGCAGCACTATTGATTCAACTTGGCATGCCGCAGGTGGCTGTGAGATATATTTCGGCATCATTGGCAAAACAGACCCAAATTAATCAGCTTATAAAATATTTATTTTCATTCTGTTTTATCAGTGCATGTATCGTTTCTTTGATATTTATCTTTTTTGCAGGTGATTATCTTGCCGTAAATACGTTTCATTCTGAAACGATGCTTGATGTCATGCAACTTGCTGTCTTGTGGGCTGTGGTTCTGGCATTTCAAGCGCTATCAGCTGAAATATTCAGAGGGTTTAATGATATTCGATTTGCCACTGTTTTTGGAGGGTTAATTAACAGCATTATTATTTCTATTTTGTTTGCATCTCTTTGGGTAGACCAGGGACATACTGATGTGTCGCAGGTGATTATATTATCAATTGCCAGTGGCTTTGGCTGTGTGATTACTGCTTGTTTTTTAATAGGGCGTAAGGCGAATAGTATTAAGGATTTGACAGACCATGATAACGATTGGAAAACGCTGTGGGTTGTCGGTTGGCCGATTTTACTGACGAATATAATATTCTTTGCGCTTCTACAATCAGATATTTGGATACTGGGAATTTATGCTAGTAAAGAAGAAGTCGGTATTTATGCTTCAATTGCGCGTTTGGCGATGATTATTTCAGTATCATTGATGATTATTAATGCGGTTGTGTCGCCATTAATAGCTGAGTTTCATGCCAAAGAAAAACTTCATGAGTTAGAACTTACTTTAAGGCCTATTACATCGCTGGCATTTCTGTGTTCTTTTTTTGGAATGAGCTTTTTCATTGTATTTGGCGCTGATACTTTGGCTTTGTTGTTTGGTGAGAAATTCAGCGAGGGGTGGATGATCCTTGTTTTATTGTCAGTGGCGAACCTGGTGAAAGTGTTTGGCGGTTCGTGTGGAGTAAACCTTTTGATGACCGGACATCAAATGGCATTGTTAATGATTACTGTGATTTCAAGTATTATGACAATAGGACTTAGTCTAATTTTAGTTGAGACTTATAGAGGCGAAGGTATTGCCTCAGCCTTGATCGTTGGTTTTTTTATACAAAACTTGATAAGTGTGCTATATACAAAAAAAGTTAATGGCATCTGGACTCATGCAGATATTGGTTTCATCATCAACGTGCTAAGTGGAAAGTGGCATTTAAGCGCAATGGGAATGAATAAATTCAAATGATTATATCCCATAAGTATAAATTTATTTTTATAAAAACCACCAAAACAGCAGGCACAAGTATTGAAGTTTATTTATCCTCCTTATGTGATAAAGATGATGTTGTAACGCCTATATTTCCTCATGTTGAACCACATATATCTAGAAATTATAAAGGGCTATATAACCCTCTGAATGAAATTTTGGATGCAAAAGGGAAGGGACTAGCCCGAAGCCTTAGGGACTTTTCTATTAGGCATAAATATTATAATCACATGCCAGCTTACAGAGTACGTGCTCGTGTGCGAGTAGATGTATGGGATAGATACTTTAAATTTTGCGTGGAGCGTAATCCATGGGATAGAACGATGTCGCACTTTTCCATGCTTCAACAACGAAAAAATAAGAACTTAACGCTCAAACAGTATTTCGACAGGGAAATGTACGCAACGAATTATCCAATTTATTCGGATTGGACAACACATAAAGTGATTGTGGATAAGGTTCTTCGCTATGAGTCTTTGAATCAAGAGTTGGGAGGTGTATTCAAGTATTTAGGCGTTCCATTTTCTGGCGAGCTTAATGTGCATGCGAAACTTGGGGATAAGTCAGCTCTAATAAATCGGGATGTATTTAGTGAAGAGCAAATTCAGATTATTGGGAGCACATGTGCTAATGAAATTGATCTGCTCGGTTATACAAAACAGTCCGGAGCTATAGATTAATCATGGAACCCCTTTTTATCTTTTCTCTCCCTCGTTCCGGGTCTACTTTACTGCAAAGGGTGTTAGGAGTAACACCTGAAGTTTCTACAGTATCAGAGCCGTGGGTACTTCTTCCGTTATATTATTCTTTAAAGAAAGATGGCGTTTACGCAGAATATGGACATGATTGTCTTGTTGACGCAATAGAAGATGTATGTCAGGTACTTCCGAATAAAGCTCAGGATTATCATGAAGCTGTTGCTGAATTTGCGTTGTCTCTCTATCGGAAACTATCCGACCCAAATGCGAAATATTTTTTAGATAAAACCCCACGCTATCATCTCATTGTGGAGGAAATTATCGCTACCTTTCCAAATGCCAAAATCATATTCCTTTGGAGAAACCCCCTTGCGATTGTGTCATCTGTAATCAATACATGGGGAAAGAAGGGGCAGTGGAATCTTCATGCATCAAAGATTGATTTGTTTGATGGGTTGGAAAATTTAACGCGTTCATATGTAAAGCATGAGAATAGATCTTATGCGGTTCGTTATGAAGATTTAGTTTGTGGCTCAAGAGATTCTTGGGAGAGCCTTTTTCACTATCTGGGGGTTCCTTATAAGGAAGAATATATTGAAAAATTTACTGCTTTAAAACTGCAAGGAAGGCTTGGTGATCCAACTGGAGTAAAGAATTACTCAACGCTATCTAATGAAACAACTGAACAATGGAAAAAAGAAATGACGAACCCGATTCGTAAGTTATGGTGCAGGCGGTATCTTGATTTTATTGGTCGTGACAGGTTGTTGGTGATGGGCTTTGATATTGACCACCTAAAGGAAGAACTTCAATCTGTAAGGTCTGATATGAAATATATGTTTTCTGATTGTGTTGGGCTTGTTTATGGCATGATATATTCTTATATGGAGCCTGAAATATTCAAGAAAAAGTATAACGAACTATGTCAGAAAAGAAAAATTTATGGCCATCATTAGAAATATTATTGTCGGAATAAATGATGCCCCTTTAACGACAATGGTCAGCGTACTATGGCCGGTGAGCATTGTTTGTATGCATTTTGTGATTGTGGAACCTATTATCCTCCCTGTTTTAACGTTTCCGTTGATAGCAATATGGCTGATATTTAATGCAAAGTTCGACATATATGTATTACTGTGTGCGTTTACTTGCATAGTTTATGCTGCTCTGTTGGGGGGCTATTCAAATGATGCTATAGAATTTATAAAATCGTTTGTGCTCTTTTTTGTATTTATTAGTATGCTTTTGTTGGTATCAAAAACAAAAGCAATTAACCCTATGTTTTTTGAAGTTTCTGTAAAAATATTCATATGGCTTGCAGTTTTGGTCGCACTTCTAACGCTGACTCAATCAATTGCTTTAAATGTATTTACTAATTATTCGTTTATGAATCCGTTTGGCGATTTTGGTCGCGTTGGACCTGGCGGGCAAGTTTATACTCCTCATCCTGAGGCTCTATTGAAAAAATCAAATGCAGTTTTTTCGGAGCCTTCAGTCTGTGGTTGGTTTTTGGTATTGGCTGCTGCGATTGTAATTGCATGGAATAGACACAGGAAATCTTTTCATGCTGCAATACCATTTGTTCTATTGTTAGGGGCAGTGCTGACAGGAGCATTATCTGGTTTATTCAACGCAATATTATTACTGTTATGCTGGGCTTATCTAACGCCAAATGGATTCAAAGGTGTTTTGACTAAAACTCTATTGTATTTTCTGGTTATTAGCACTGTTGTAGGGTTGCTGTCATTTGAACCCATTGCACATCGTTTTGGTGATATTGATCTCGAAGGTTCATCAGTCTATTATAGAGTTGTTGCTCCACTCATGCTGTTAAGAGACTCTTTGCCTGAATATCCCTTCGGCCATGCGCTTGGACAGACCGATTACATTGCTTCTAAGGCTTACATGGTTAATTGGGAGGGGGGAAAGCAGTTTGGTATCCATAATAGTTTTTTTCTTATCAGTTATTACTTTGGCATCGTAGGCGTAATTATATCTTGTTTATGTATGTACATTGTCTTCAGGTCTATTCTTAAGAAAAAATGCATATCTCTAATATTGTTAGCTTTGATGTTAGTGTTATTAGAAACAGGTGGGTTATGGAGCCCTGAGATTAGTTTATTGCTGGTCTATTGCACCTTGTTAATGAAGTACTTTAATCAGTTAGATCAACCAACCTGTTTTCAGCAGGAAAAGCCATGAAGGAAGTGTTTTTTTCAATCATTACAGTTGTATATAATGATAAAGAAGGTTTTTGTAATACAAAAAAAAATATTAGTGAGCAAATCTATAAAGATTTTGAATGGATAATCATTGATGGAGCATCAACTGATGGCACTGCTGAGGTAGTTGCAGAGCTCATTCAGGACCCTTCATTGAAGTGGACTTCTGAGCAGGATAATGGTATATATGATGCTATGAATAAAGGCCTCAGTATTGCCTCTGGTGAGTTCGTGGTTTTTATGAATGCGGGGGATGTTTTTAGTTCGAAGGAGACACTTCAAATTGTTGCTGAGAAAATATCGAAGCAGGAAAATGCTATCAGTATTCTTTTTGGAGGAGCAAATTTAGTCTTTTTGAATGGTAAATCAAAATATAGACGTCCTAGAAAGTCATGTAATACTATATGGCATGGACTTCCTGCTACACATCAAGCAACCTATTATAAAACTGATTTAATCAAGAACGACCCTTATGACTTAAAATATGAAATGTGTGGGGATTACTACTTGACTGCTTCAGTAGTAATTCAGGAGGTTTCAGAGGCATATATTGATGAACCATTGGTTGATTTTAGGATAGGTGATTTTTCATTTAAAAATCCCATATTGGCCTTAACGGAAGCGTACTCCATACAGAAGAATTTGTTACATAGTTCCCTGCCTTTTAGAGTCGCTAGCTTTAGTCGACGCCTAGTTGCCATCTGTGTCGTATTTTTTTTATGTCAAATAAGTAGATTTCGTTAATATGGCACATATTCTGGCAGCCTTTTTGGAAGGTAATGCTATAGTGATCACAAATGTACATTACATGGTAATCTTATCTTGGCTTCACTGCCTTTGCAGGAGAACCAACACAAATCATCCCTTCAGGCATATCAACAAACACGCTGCTTCGCGCCCCAATCAATGCACCTCTTCCAATCGTCACACCTGGTGCAACAAACACATCCGTGGCAATCCAGACCTGATCTTCAATGGTTATTTTGTTATCAATCATATCGAATGATGATTTAGTATAATCATGGGTTGCCGCACACAAATATGAATTCTGGCTAATCACCACATCATCCCCAATGTCTATTTCCCCCAAGCTATAAAGTTCGGCATGATCACCAATCCGAACGTGGTTGCCAATGCTTACCTTCCATGGATAAGTCACACGCACGGAAGGGCGAACAATCACCCCTTCCCCAATCCTTGCGCCAAATAAGCGTAATAAAAACATCCGCCAGCCATACGTAAACTGCGGTGACATAGCGAACAAAGTTGATTGCACCAGCCACCAAAGCTGAACATACCAGCCAGACCGACCTCGGAAACCTTGAGGAAGTCGAAACTGTTCTAATTTTTGATAATCTTTAGACATTAGGTAATTCTTTTGAAGGTATATTGTGATAACCAATCATATCTCACCGTTCGATTATAGCTTTCAACACAAGCATTTTATTGGACTCCCGCATTTTAGTAGACGTTCTATTGTTTGTAGATAGTGGCTGCCTTTATTTAGCGCAATTACATTTGTTCAGCCCAATAATTGGCAGTCGCGTTTGAGTTGGGAATACCTTATTCGTGGTATATGAACGGTATCTGATGAGCTTTAAGATTCCTGATTAAAAAGGAGGGGATTTATGCCAAGGAACCGTTTATTTAATAGGAAGAAGTTAATTTCTAAAGGAAGGAGTGATGCAATTAGTGGTGAGATAAAAGAACCGAAGGTTCGCTTAGAGTTGCTTAAGCTAAAACTTAACCGAAAATGGAATAAATCATGGAATCTATATTTTGTGTTAACGGTAGAAGACCCGCTTAATTCAAGCCTTATGTACATTGCTGAATATCCTGATGCTAACGCTCCTTATCCTGATTTTGATTTAACTAAAAGATCGAACAACACAATTCCTTTTGCTCCATCCGGTTCTGAGGCAGATGGTCTCCAAGTGTTTGAGAGCCGAATGCCAAAAGATAGACAAATTTCTGTTAGGTTGAATTTAGTCCGTTCAAAAGGAAAAACTCGAAAAAGAAGCGCTGTAATTGAGAGAGGAGCAATATTTATGGATGATATTGCTGAGGTATTGAAGTTAGAGAAAATCCCAAATTTTTGGGTGAAAGCGGGTGTTCTTTCTAATAAAGCGGTGGGAAAAGTTAGTCATATGATTGCAGAGACTAAAGATAAGGACCTTGGTTTCGTAAGTCTAGATGAACGATTTGAGGAAAATTGTCCGAAGATACTTTGTAGGGATAATCAACTAATAAGCGGAGAAGCCACCTTATATTGGCGCTGGATAATTGAGTGAGGCTGACTGTTAAATTTTATGACAGAAGATTAAAACTACCTCACACGAATGACGGCTATTTTGTAATAAACCTGTGTAAAGTAGATAGGGAGTGATTTTATGGCAATTAATAGAAAGAAAAATAAGGCCGCTCGCAAAGACCGGAAGGCTGAAAGAAAAGAGTTAAAACAAGAAAACCGTAATGAAAGAAAAAGTCAAAGACAGGAAAACAGGGGTGAACGAAAAGAATTAAGACAAGAAAATCGCAATGAAAGAAAAGCGAATAGACCTGAATCAATTAAAGATCGAGTTGATCAGTTTAAAGAAAACAGATCAAAGCGAAAAGACCTGCGACAGGAAAATAGAGCTGACAGAAAAGAGCTACGGCAAGAGAATAAAGCTGAGCGAAAGGAATTAAAACAAGAACAACGACGAGAGCGTAAGGATCAGGTATATGCAAAAGTATGGCGATCAACCGATCCCAACTATGTGTTTCCAGAGAAAAAACTTTTAGATAAAAACAGTAAGAAAAAAGATGTTGCTATTTGTTTTTCTGGTGGGGGAACTAGGTCTGCATCTGCATCGGTAGGTCAAATGCGAGCATTGCATCGGCTTAAATTGAATGAACAGGTGCGCTATATCTCATGCATTTCAGGTGGCGCATGGTTTGCGATTCCATACACTTTTTTGCCAACAGGTATAAGTGATGATCACTTTCTAGGTCACTATTTTCCACCTGAAGAATGTACCATTGAAAACTTCAATCAGGAAAGCATACCCAGTATTTTCACCAAACAGTGTATAGCTGAGTCAGAAGTCCTTACTGCAGAAACATTTGAGCTTATCTATGGAAGAACAGGAAAAACTCCTGAGAAAGATGAAACGTATGGAAAAATGATTAGGGAGGCAATGCTTGAGCCAGTGGGTTTGGGGCATGAAATACAGCGTTTTGTGACTTTAAGTGATGAAACCCGTGATGCGATTTTAAATAATAATGATAACTTAACAGTTAACGATTTTGATGTTGTACGAAATGAAGATCGCCCTTTTTTAATTGCGGGTAGTTGCTTGATGAACAAAAAACATATGAATCCTTGGCGCTCGCTAGGTCACAATATGTTTAACAATGAAAAACTCGCGACTCCTTTTTTAACAAAGTTCAATAATGAGGGTGTGGAAGACTTTACCAGCTTTCCATTTTACCTGTTTGAGTTTACGCCAATGTACGTTGGCAGTTACCGTCATTATGTTGGAGATGAAACGAACGGGGGGATCAGTATAGGTGGGGGGTATATTGAGCCTGTCGGTTTTGATGCTGAACCCAAAGGTCCGATTGATGCAAATAACATGATCACCGTAAAGCATAAAGATGAATATAATCGTCTGAGCCTACAGGATTATATGGCAAGCAGTGGTGCAGCACCTGCATATCATGCACTGTTTATAACGCTTATGTTGAATAGGCTTTTAATCTTTAAAAGGGCAGCCAGCCTCCTGCGTAAATTATTCCCTCAAAAAACACTCCCTATAAAACCCCTCAACCCAAGTAAAGGTTCAGGCAAGATGCTTCTAACCTTAATGACTCGTGGACTACCTGAATGGTCAGGGAACATTTCACGAGTTATTTTAAAGGATTTAAAAATATCATCGGACACCAGCCATCACCTTTTAAAAATGGCCATAAAGATGATCAAGCCAATGCTTGCTGTTTTTCCAAGGTATCAACACTGGTCATTTGAGCATGTAAAAAAGCCAGCTTCAACCGAACAGTCTTTTGGTGATGGCGGATACTTGGATAATTATGGAATTATTCCGGTAGTCAGAAGAAAAGTAAAAAACCTGGTCATATTCATGAATACAAACGTCCCTCTATATGTTGATAAAGTAAAGGAAGAGAACATTTATAAAAACATATTGGAGATTGATGCTGGTATTCGCATGTTATTCGGAGAAGAAAAGGGACGAATAAAGTTAGATGATTCTGGGAGAAGAGTTTGGGAAATGAATGATGTAGATCAGATTCCATCATTATGGGCACAAGGGAAAAATCATATTTTTGATAATACAACTGAAGATAATGATGAATACTGTAACTTTTCGGATACAGTGAATGGTTTGTTAGAAGCGCAAGCAACAGGAGGCGCTGTAACATTTGAAGGAAAATACCGTGTGATTGATAATGAGTTCCATGGAATCAAAGGCGGTTGGGATGTCAACATTCTATGGATTTATAACTCTATGTGTAATAAATGGAGAGAAAGGCTTCCTGTGGAAACAAAGGCTCTACTGGATTACAGGTCTGATATGCGCAACTTTCCTCATTTTAGCACAGGCATGCCATCAGGTAGCAGCAATATGGATGCAGGAAAGGGTGAAGGGGGAATCGTGAGATTTGAACCTATCGACCTGTCATTATTTCAGTCTGAGATGTTAGCCAACTTATCAGCATGGAGTGTGTTGGAAGTCGAAGATAAGTTGAAACGCTTTTTTAATTCATAATGGCTAATTATAATCGTAATGTCTCCGAACGAGTCAACCGAGAGCGAGAAGCGCATGATGAGCATGATGTGTTGGGTGAAAATATTCGTGTAAAGCAACGTTTTCCTCATGTCTCCTCATCGCCAACTATTATGCGAATGGAAAAAGATATTCTGGCATTTACGGATAACCTTAAGGGGTTACGTATCCTTGATTTAGGCTGTGGTCATGGCGAACAGAGTTTGCGTTTTTTGCAAAATGGTGCGGCTTTTGTTGCGGGTATTGATATCAGTATGAACTACATTGATAGCGCCAGACAATCCATCAGCGAAGCAGGTTTTCCTGAAAATACATTTCATTGCTGTGTGATGGATGCGCATCAAATGGATTTTGAAGATCATTCCTTCGATATGGTGATTGGCAGGGGGATTCTGCATCATTTGGATTTGGCCGTATCTCTGGCTGAAATACAGCGTGTACTTAAAGTGGGTGGAAGAGCTGTTTTTATGGAGCCATTGGCTGCCAACCCGCTATTAAAGGTGTTTCGTTATCTCACACCCAAAGCCAGAAGCATGGATGAAAAGCCATTAAGCATACAAGATTTGGCTATGATCGATAGCCATTGGCAAGTGAATAATACGTATTATGGCCTGGTTTCTGCGCCACTGGCGATGTGTACTTCACTGCTGATGCCTGAAAACACCACCAATGCCATATTGCGCTTTGCCGATTGGTTGGAGCAAAAGTTCAATCATATTAAGATTTTACAGCCTCTGAATCAATATGTTGTGTTGAACCTGATGCGACCAAAGGATGCGTTATAAAGTAGATGCGAATCCTGATTTATAGCACCAGCTATGCACCGGAAATGATATCTGTAGGCAAATATAATGCGGAAATGGCCGAGTGGCTGGTTGAGCAAGGGCATAAAGTTCGCGTTGTGACTGCTCCTCCTTATTTTCCTGCATGGAGTATCTCTGCTGGCTATTCAAACAGATGGTATTCGCAGGAAACATTGCACGGCGCGCAGGTATGGCGCTGCCCACTATTTGTGCCTGCAAAACCTTCCGGGCGAACAAGACTTTTGCATTTGATCAGTTTTGCCCTGAGCAGTTTTCCGGTCATGTTGCGGCAAGTTTTCTGGAAACCCGATATCGTGATGGTTACCGAGCCCGCTCTCTCTTGTGTGCCGGCAGCATGGCTGGCAGCACGCTTATCGGGTGCAAGGAGCTGGCTGCATATTCAGGATTTTGAAGTTGATGCTGCGTTTAAACTGGGCATGATTTCAAATGCGTGGGGTCGGAACCTACTCTTATCGATGGAGCGTTGGCTGATGCATCGCTTTGATTTGGTTTCAACCATCTCATCCTCAATGCAATCACGTTTACGAATCAAAGGTATTGAAAAGCCATTTCTGTTTCCAAACTGGTCTGACCTGTCCCGGATACAATTTGATTTATCTGGTCGCCAACGCATCAGGCATGAATTGGACTTGGATGATCAACGCTGTTTGTGCCTGTATTCTGGCAATATCGCTGAAAAACAGGGTTTAGAGATTATTCTTGATGTGGCGAAGAAACTTCCTGAATGCCTGTTTGTGATATGTGGGGATGGCGCAACCAAACCACAATTAAAGATGATCGCGCGCAAGTCAGGAGCAACGAATATACTGTTTATACCGCTGAAACCACTTGAAGAATTGCCTGCGTTGCTCAGTGCTGCAGATATTCACCTGGTGATTCAAAAACGCGCTGCCGCTGATCTGCTGATGCCATCAAAACTGACCAATATTCTTGGCATTGGTGGGGCAGCTATTGTCACTGCGGATAAAGACACTGAACTGGGGCGACTGGCGGAGGGTGATAGCCCTGCAGTATTTCGTTGTGCGCCGGAATCGGCTAAAGCATTGCAACAAGCTATTGAGTTTTTAAAAAATCAGCCTGAGCTAAGAAGTAACATAGGAGGCAATGCCAAAAAGTATGCGAAACAGCATATTGAAAAAGAGCAGGTCTTGAGCAACATGATGAAACAAATAAATACAATCAACATAAATAAACCTATGACGTTAAACTCAAATAAGAGTTGAGCTATGTTACAATATAAAGACATTGATTTGATAGTTATTGTGGGAGCCCAAAAATCGGGTACAAGTAGCCTATTTAGCTATTTATCGGAACATTATCAGGTTGCAGAAAGCATCACGAAGCAATCCTGTTATTTTATGTCTGAAGGTTATTACGCATTAAATAAATCAGATGTTCCAAGACAATATTCAAAAAAACTTGAGGATTTCTTGAGCTTATTTCCTTCTGTTCAGCCACATACAAAAGCACTAGTCGAAGCTACTCCTGACTATTTACATACCCCTGGTGTGTTGGTTCGAATTAAAGCTATGGAATGTTATTTTCGTTCGGTTCAAGTGGTGGCAGTTTTAAGGCACCCGGTAGATCGTTTTGTTTCCTGGTATCGTTTCTCTATCCAACTAAATAAAATTGATTCTCATACATCATTAAAAGATTATTATGATATGAATGGTCACATACTTACAGCATTCAAAGAGAGCGATGGTTGCTTCTTTGCAAAAGAGTCGGGGCAATATGAGCAGTTTCTTCCTCAAGCCTTGGATCTCTTTGGAGATAACTTACATGTCTTAAGTTTTGACCAGTTAAAAAATTCCCCCAGGGAGTTGCTTACCTCCTTATGTAACCATATTGGTTTGGATTCTAATTATTATAATCAATATGAATTTGGAGTGGTAAACAAAACGGTCTCTATTCGTTCTCCGGCTTTAGCCAAAACATATTTAGGATTACGCAGGGTATATATATTCATTATGAATTCCCCCCTTCGGAAAGCTGCTAAGCCGATCAGAAACATCATCAGTACAGCGTATCATCGAATCAATGATACCGCGTATGCTCCAATAAACGGTGCTCATCAGGAAGCATCTTACAATGAATTATATGAATATTATAAAAAAACCATTCTTTTTTGTAATAAGCATTATAATTTCAAATGGAAACAAAAACACAATGGTTCTGAAAAAAATGATTGAAATGAAAATCCTGGTGGTGGGCGGTGCCGGGTATATCGGTTCGCACATGGTGAAGTTTTTGATGCAGCAAGCATGCAATATCACGGTGCTGGATAATTTGAGTACAGGCCATGCCGATGCAGTGCCTGCTGCGCTGTTGCATAAAGGTGATCTGGCAGATGTTGATTCCCTGGATGCGCTGTTTACGCAACATCAGTTTGATGCGGTGATGCACTTTGCTTCTTTTTCATTGGTCGGCGAATCCATTACAGACCCTGCAAGATATTACCGGAATAATGTCAGCAATACCCAGAACCTTCTGGATACCATGATCAATCATGGCGTGTATCAATTCATTTTTTCATCCAGCGCTGCCATTTTCGGAGAGCCTGAATATCTTCCTATTGATGAAGAACACCCCAAAAATCCGCTCAACCCTTATGGTCGCAGTAAGTGGATGGTAGAGCAGATGCTGGAAGATTATGATCGAGCTTATGGTTTAAAGTCTATCTCCCTGCGCTATTTCAATGCTGCCGGTGCCGATTCAGATGGCAGTTTGGGCGAAAGGCACAACCCTGAAACACATTTAATCCCGTTACTTTTACAAGTTGCAGCGGGGCAGCGTGATAATGTAACGATATTTGGGCATGATTATCAGACTGTCGATGGTACCTGTATCCGTGATTACATTCATGTGCATGATCTCTGTGTAGCGCACTGGCGGGCACTGAACTTTTTACAGATGCATAAACAAAGCGAACAATTCAACCTGGGCAATGGAAGCGGTTTCTCTGTTCAGCAGGTTGTTGATGCCTGCCGCACTATTAGCGGCATAGAAATTTCAACGACCTATGGCAACAAACGTGTTGGCGACCCAATTTCATTGATTGCTGATTCAAAAAAAGCAAAACGTTTACTCACCTGGCAGCCCAAATATACAAGTTTGCATGAAATTATAGCTCACGCCTGGTGTTGGCACCAACAACAATTAGAACACAAATAGAGTATTGCCTAATGTATCATAATATGAATAATATGTTGGCCGGTATGACAGGGAATTTGTATCTGGCTAAGAAAAAGTCAAACGACGTAGATGTTGAGAAAAAGTTGGCTACAGTTGAAGCATTAAGCTTTCGCGCCTCTGATATGATTCAGCAGCTATTGGTGTTTGCCCGTAAAGGACGCGTTGAATTGAAAATATTTGATTTAGTGCCCTTTATCAAAGACGTAATGAAGATGTTTGAAGTGGTAGTGCCTGAAAATATTTTTGTCAGGAAAGAGCTTTGCCAGGACAACCTGTTCATCAATGGGGATGCGACCCAGCTTCAGCAGGTGCTGATGAATCTGGTGAACAATGCCAGAGATGCGTTAATCGGTGTGGATAATCCTTCTATTGTTATCAAGCTTGAGAAAGTCGATGCGGATGAATCGTTTAAGAGAAAATATACCGATCTTACTGCTTCCATATTTGCCAGAATCACTGTCCAGGATAACGGTTGTGGTGTTAATGAAGATGATTTGGAGCATGTGTTTGAACCGTTCTTTACCACAAAAGAAACGGGCTCAGGCACAGGGCTTGGTTTGGCGATGTCCTATGGCGCAATTCATAATCACGGCGGCATAATTGAAGTAAGCTCTGCTCCTGATCAAGGTACTACTTTTGAGGTGTATCTCCCCTTAAGCGATGCGTTGAATGTGAGTGCTGATGAGCAAATGTCGGATGATGTCGTGCAGGGACATGGCGAAACCATTCTGCTTGTTGATGATGATCCTGATATGCGTTCTGCCAGCAGGGATGTGTTGGAGAGTCTTCATTACTGCGTTATAGAGGCTGAAGATGGTGTCATGGCCATTGAGATGTTTCTTGAATATCAAGTTGAGATTGCACTGGTGATCATGGATGTTGTCATGCCCCGTATGGGAGGAGTTGAAGCTATACGGAGAATATCCGAGTTTAGTGATGATGTGAAAGTGATCTACTGTACAGGTTATGACAGAGGTGAAATTTTAAACAACTCAGCACTTTCAGGTACAGAATGTATTGTTTCTAAACCTTATCAGGTACACACGTTTAGTAAGGTCGTTAGAGAGAAGCTGGATTCATAAAACGCTTTACTTTGAAGTGTTTGGAGACGCTCTCAAAACTATGCATACGGGCTTATGCATATCTTATGGTGAAGTCGTTAGGTTTTAGCGTACAAACTGAATATCGAGTGTGCGCAGATAGGTGTGAAGGCCAGCATCCTGAACCGGGAATACATAGGCATTCTCATCGGATTCATTATGGTGTGAATGCCACCATCCCGGAGGTGTAACAAATACTGTATTGGTCTCCCACATGGCTTTGACAGGATTAATGATGTCACCATGTTCATCCACTTTTTTGCCGATCAATGTATAAGTATCTGGTCCTGAATACACCGCCAGATCGAGGGCGACGGATTGATGTCTGTGAGCACGTTGAACTGCACCTTTAGGTAACAGGTTAAACAACGACCACATGGTATGCGTGATGGTTTTGGTTTTGGCACTATCGGTATTGCCTAAAATAATACCGACACGATTACGGTTTTCACGGATGGCAACCTCACGGATGCGCTCCACTTCTTCATTCATATATTCCCTGCTGTAAAAAGCCGGTTTAAAACGAGGGGCATTTGGTACAACGCCTAAATAGTCCAGCAGAGGTGCATCATGGGTCCAGTATAGTGCGCTATCTTCGTCAGCGAAGTGGGTGACACCCTGATTCGTTGGAAGCGTGAATGCATCCCCCTGTTTCCAATCGATGGTACCACTCTCTGTTTCCGTGTGCCCTGCGCCACGCATGACAAAAAACACTTCCGAAGTTGAGTTTACCTTGGTGGATATCTGCTCATTGGTGCAGATGCGAACATAGTTTGCCAACAGGCCGGGAGATGTTGCCAAATAAGGCGTTTCCAGGATATCGGAAAGATCGAGTGCAATCACGCGTGTTTCGCCCTGCTCATGCAAAGAAGCGGGGAAGGGTTGAACGGGGACTTCGTTTAAATCCGGCGTTGCGGCAGCACTATATTCCCAACTGACTACTTGCTGTGCTAATGTGTGATTGAGGCTGTCCATGGTGTCATCGATCCTATATAAAAATTATTAGTGCTTATTTGATGCTGAAACGATAATTGCGTAATACTTTTTTACCAGTACCAAGGCTACCGTTTTTGGCAATGACGTTGCCATCTACAGTGATACTGAGGCCAGGAGCGTTCCCGGCCGTGATCCACAGTGATTCAGAGGCGGCTTGAATAGTAATGTGATGGCCTACTTTGAGTAGTACCTCTTTTAACTTGTCTCCCTTTGTTGTCGCATCCTGGCCCGGTGCAAATATCTGTAACCAGACTTCTGAATCGACCGCGTCAAAGCGATAGGAGTGACTAGCGTTATCGGTGAGCGGTTTACTGACTGGAGCTTGCGCTTTTTCTTTGTGCTGAACCGCTTTAGTTACAGGCGTTGCCGCATGAGGAGAGCTGATCTTATTGGCGCTTTTGTTATAATAGGAATCAACTCCATGATACTCTTTCATGAATTTTTTGAAGGCTGCTGCTTTTCGTTCATCCTCAAAACCACTGACCAGCACATGGTACCAGACCTTACCTTTGGAGATGGTGCGCAGGTATTTGGCATCGATTTTTTTGTTGCGAAACTGACGCGTTTCACGCTCTGCCGATTTTTGAGACATGGTGGAGAATAGGTAAACAACCCAGCCCTGGACGGATGCAGGAGCTGTTGCATATTCAGATGCAATGATGGGTTTGGCGGAAGTATTCTCCTGCTTCACGCTGATTACGGGGTGGCTCTTCGCAGCTACAGGCGCAGGTGATATTTTTTTCGCGGATGTTTGAACTCTAGGCTCAGATACCACAGGTTTTTCGGTGGATTTTTTAAGGGTCGGTGAGCTGACGGATGCAGGTTCAGCACTGTTTGGTTTTCCTTCTACTGCTGTATTATCAATTGCTCCCCGCCACTGCTCAGATTGTTTGTTTGAGATGACATTGGTCAGTATCTTCAATTGTTGTTGCTGGTTTTCAATCTGTTGTTGCAATAGCAGTATCTGTTTTTGTTGATGTTCATTCATTTGATCCATTTGCTTTTGTAGTTTGACCGGTTCCTGAGCCAGATTGGCAGCTTGTTGCGATGCATCGAGACTCATCCAAATGGCTAATGCAGCGATGAGCATGGAAATTAATGTAGCAGTGAGCATGAGCCTGCTGCCTAAACCTGATTTTTTATTTTCTGTCATGGGCTCATCCTTAGTGTTGTCTGTAGCTGAAGCTATTTCTTTCTCGGGAGTAATGGCTGCTTCAGGGGTGCTCTCTTCAGGCTCTTGCAAGTGAGCTGTCTCATTAACTTCTGCAGTAGTCGTTTCAATTTCAGGGTCCTGATTCTTAAGCTCAGGGTCAACCCAGTCCGTAAGCTCACCGAGTTCTTTTTCCAGTGACGATAATGTGTCCAAGCTATCATCCTGCGAAGGCGTTTCATCTTCATCCAGATTGAGACTTAAAAACTCATCT
>NZ_RCFQ01000033.1 GCF_003665155.1 Mariprofundus sp. EBB-1
TTCTTGTTGTTGCTTCAGGAAGGCATAGTCCGATACGGTCACCGGGTGCATGCTTTTTGCTTGATGACAAACCATATTCACCTGCTCATTCAGGTTGATCAGTCTCCACTCTCCCGAATCATTCAAAACCTTAGTTTCCGCTATACGCGTTATATTAACAGAAAAAAACAAGAAACCGGGCATTTGTTCCAAGGGCGGTATAAGGCGATCCTTGTGGATGAGGATTCCGAACCATCCACGTCAACTATAGAGGGAGTCGCTCAAGCGGAAGTTTCTGAGGAAAAAAAACTCGTTGAACCTCAATCAGAAGAATTAAAAAGTCACAAAGATCTCACTCATATTGATCTGAGAAAGACTAAAGTGAATAGTGAATCAATTGTAAGTGAACCTGATATGTCTCTGTCAAATATTGTCAGAGGGGGTGTTGCGATTCTTTTATCGTTGATAGCTATTATATATGGAGCTGTTGGAGCTGGACAAGGTGTATCTGAGGTGGCCTTTTTTGGATTTGGGCTTTTTGTTTTTTCGATTTCGCTATTTTTTTATAAAAAGGGATGGTGGATTAGAGTGACAGGTGCTATTGGTTTGGCAGTAGCAATGATGGCTGTCCTTATATAAGACTTTTAGGGATGAAAATTAAATAATGATCATACAATGCAAGTTTTAGTGAAAATCGATTATCTATGACTGTCGAGATACGGTACAAGAAAGTAGGAGGGATAAGGGTTTGTTAAGAGGTGTGTTTGTGGCTGTTTTATGGTTGGTGGCATTTCCTGCTTCAGCAGCGGATTTTGGTGTGAACTGGGAACAAGCCAATATCTTTGTGCAGGGCGTTGGCAAGCAGCATCCTAAAGCTAAACATATCAGTTGGCTGTTTGCGCAAAAAGGGGCAAGAGTCGATGCGCAGCGTAACTTTCTGGATACGGTAAAAGAAATTCGTCTGGATAACGACAGCCTTGCTAGAGATGAAATGGTGGAGAGTGATCGGGTCAGAGAGGATGTCAGTGCTCTGGTGAGCGGTTTACATGTAGTCAGAGTTAGAAGGAGAAAGGATTTATCTGTTGAAGTTTTAGTTCGGGTTACAATGGCGGAACTTTTTTCAGCACTTATCCCTGAACAGCGCTTCCGTGAACTGACTGCTGATGTTCAAGCGCAAAAGATGCATGGGGATGAAAGAAAATATAGTGGGGTTGTGATTGATGCAACCGGAGTCTCTTCATTTTCTCCTTCATTGTTACCTTGGATTAAAGGGTTTTCAGGCTCCCGAATTTACCCGAATGCTCAAACACCTTATGACGTTGTTCGGAGCCATATGGCTGTTGCATATGCGTATGATGTGGAATCAGCAATGAACAGGCAGGAGCGCGTTGGTGTTCATCCACTGCTGTTGAAGCTGCCTGCAGTTTCTCAGGGTAGCCGCTCTGAATTACGACTGAATAAATCAGCTACGGAAAAGTTTCTAGCCGCGTTATCTGGTGGCGTGAATCAATCGGCTGCTGTCATTATTGTTTTGGACAGTGCAAACTAATAAAGCAAGAGGGTTCTGGAACAATCCAGAGGCAGAAAGAAAATTGCGAAAAGACCATTTTTGTCCTATAACTGGTAAATGGTATCGGTTGCGCTGAGTTGATGAGTTTGGAGGGAGGGATAATGAGTAAATGGGTACTACTGTTAATGGTTAGTACGCTGCTCTTAAGTGGGTGTGCAGGTCAAAAAGACGCTATCAATTTGGCTTATGGAGACCACTCCAAAGTACGCGTAGGGCATGAAGATCTTAACAAAAAAAATTCTTTAAATTTAATTGCATTGAGTAACTTATGCCGTTCATATTACGTGGCCAAAGATTTCGCTCAATTTAAAATTTGTTCTCAAAGATATTTCTCCAAATTTCCTCGTGATAAAGTGATTCAAAAGAAAACTTTATTTGGTGGGATTCAAAACAATTATGATCAAAACCCTGAATATCACTACCAAATGCTTTCTTCAAATGCTCTCATGAGTTTTGAAGTCGAAGATTACAACAGCTCTATTGAATTTGCTGAAATGGCTGAAAAGCAAGCTATGAAAACTTTTCATGCTGAAGGTGCATTTGCATTAACATCACCTGAAGATGGCCCACTCATGATAAAAGGTATGGCGTTCGCTAAACAAAATAATCGAACCAAAGCGATCAGCATCATAAATGATATGAAAAAGATAACTCAATTTGGGCTACAGAACTGGATAGATAATAACGTATTGTCATCTAGTGCAAAAATTTATTTTGCACTGAGGGATTATAATAAAGCTTACAATGAAATAATCCAAGTTGTTGATACTTTTGATGATAAATTAATTAAGTTTAAAAAAGAAAACACGGCTGAAACTTTACCATTTTATTTACTCCAACGATTTTACATCCATGCAATCTCAGCCTATAAAGTTGGTAAAATAAAAGAAGCATCAGCCAAACTGGAACACTTTTTATCTAGAAAGAATGCAAAGAATTTCACTGGTCTATATTCATTCGCACTATATTACCGTGCACTTATAGATTTAAATGCGAACAAACAATCTATTGCAATAAATCGGTTAATGCTCGCCATCAAACTACTTGAAAAACAACGAAGCAGTATTGCAAATGATGCGTCACGAATTGGTTTTGCCGGTGACAAACAAGAAGTATATTCAATGCTGGTTAAAACGTTGATGGATACAGGTCGATATGATGAAGCTTTTGCTTACGCTGAACGTGGCAAAGCTCGTGCGTTGGTAGATATGCTGGCTAGTAAGCAACAGTTTGGTAGCACCATTTCAACTTCTGAACAAAATAAGCTGTTAGCCCAACTTGATACTGCTGAAGCAAAAGACCTAGTAATTTCAGGTGATACTGAACGATCAACCACTCGAAGTATTGTAATTAAAAACCGTGAAGCATTATCTCAACAAGCTCCTGAATTATCCTCTTTGGTAACGGTTGAAGCACCGGATGTGAAAGAGATTCAATCACTTCTACCCAAGGGTGAAACTCTGATTGAATACTACGGCTCTGGTGATGCTCTGTTCGCATTCGTGGTGACAGCGAATGGGATTCGCGGTGTGAAGCTAGAAGGCAAGGGGCTACAGGCTGATGTAACCGCATTCCGGGAAGCTATCCTTAATCCGAAAGGCAAAGCTTATCAGCAGAGCGGTAAGCGCCTCTACAATCGCTTGATTGTACCAGTGACATCGGGAATCAATACAAAAAACATCACCATTGTTCCACATGGTGCCTTGCACTACCTGCCGTTTGCAGCACTGAGTGATGGCAATCAATTTCTGATTGATCGCTACAAGCTGCGGGTTTTACCATCTGCATCAGTGATGAAGTTCCTGAAACAGCATCAGAACAAGGCGGGTACGCTGCTGGCCTTTGGCAACCCTGATCTTGGTGAAGCCAAATACGATTTGCCCTTTGCACAGAAAGAAGCAGAGAAGATTGCCCGTGAAACAGTAGGTGCGAAATTGTTAGTGAGAGGGCAAGCTACCGAAACCGCTGTAAAAACTTACGGTAATAGTTTCCGTTATCTTCACTTCGCATCCCACGGTACATTCGACGCCGAGAAGCCTCTGAACTCAGGCTTGTTGCTCGCCAAGGATTCACAAAATGATGGCATGCTCACGGTGGGTGAGCTCTACGACCTCAATCTCAATGCCGATCTGGTTACGCTGTCTGCTTGTGAAACAGCCCTCGGCAAGGTTGCCAACGGTGATGATGTGGTCGGCTTCACTAGAGGTTTTCTCTACGCAGGAGCCAGCTCTATCGTATCCAGTCTGTGGCAGGTGGATGATGCCGCCACGAGTGATTTGATGACCGGCTTCTACGCAAATCTTGGCACGACAGATAAACGTTCGGCTTTGAGAAATGCGCAGCTATCTACCAAAGCGAAATATCACCATCCATATTACTGGGCAGCATTCCAGATTACTGGAGCAGTGCAGTAATGATCGTTAACTGTTTACCTCGGATATTGTATCATTGATGTTAACAGGCCATCATTAACAAATGGTGTGTGAGTATAGAGTTTTAGCTTTTTTAGTGGTGTTGCTGGCTTGTTCAGCATGTACGATTCAGCCGAAGGTGGAGCTGGTGAGCGAGCAGACAGCTTTGGAAAAGCAGTTGCTGGGCCGTTTTGCTGAATTGGATGAGAAGGCACTGCTAATCGCTCCCATGCGCCATGGTGCTCATGCTGGTAAGGTGGCTACAGATTATAAGCGTGCTGTTGCTGGGCGCGCTTTTCGTTTTGATGAACTGGATGGCTGGATCAAAAAAGGCTGGTTGCTGGAAGATGAGAGTGGCGTGATCCGGCAGCGTCGTGGGGCGAACGTCACTCTGGTGGGAAAGATGAAGAAGCGATTTGAACGTTTGATCAAGCAGGAAAATGGTGATCGGGCGATGATTATTGATCATGTGATTCATTACAGTGCAGATTTCCATGATAGCGATAAAAGTTCTTTGGCACAGCTATTCCATCAGTTACGTCTTAAAGAATTGCCGACTGGCGCATGGGTTCATGCTGATGGGCGAGACTTTCAGAAAAAGGAATGAGAAAGCTATCGCTACTGATCTGTTTCTTTTTTGCTCTTGTTGGAGTTGCAACAGCCGAGTCCATTGAAAAAAATAGTATCACGATCATAGAAACAGGGGAGGGTAATAGTTTTTCTCCACTACCTTTGCCAGATGGGCGGTTACTTTTTGTAACAGATAGGGCGGATAATCTTGATCTGGCTATCTGGACTCCGAATCAACAGGTTCAAATGTGGGAGCAGCATCCTGCCGATGATAGTGGACCTGCTTTGTTGCCTGATGGTAAAACAGTTGTGTTCATGAGTGATCGTGGGGACACGTATCAAACATGGTGGCAGCGAGCATTATCGAGTGAATCAGCCAAAGCTTTGGCGAAAGCGCCAGAATCCAGACTCGGGAAGTATCATGTCATTCACCCGTTCGATAGCAATGGCGATGGGCAGATAAACAGTCTTGATGCGGGCTGGATAGTGGATACTGCAAATGGTAAACCACTGACGCCATTGTCACTTGATGCTGATGATCCCGTTGTGGGTCTGCAGGGTGTGTTGTGGTTTACCATTCTGCAAGATGGCATACGCCGTATCGCATATATTGCTGCTCCCGATTCTGATATTGAATCTAATTACAAACTTGCGAATTGGTTACAATGGCACTTATTGCAAGGGGTAAGAGATAATGAATCTGATGCTGACCAGCGTGATCTGATCTGGGATGCTGGTATTCATAATCCATCTGTTCGTGGCAGTTCTGAATCAACAGCTCAGGGTAGATGGCAGCAGCTACGCGCTAGATTATTTCATTCAAACACCAGTCTATCCGAAACTAAGGCTATGCAAGGGCTGAGAGATGCGAGTCGCATGCATGACCCTTATGCCGACCGTATGCACTATGATCTGGCTATATGGCTGAAGCGTGTCGGGCGTGGCACAGATGCGTTGCAACAATTAGCACAGATATTCGAACCTGCACTGCGTGAGCGGGGCGGATTGATACGTGCGAATCTGCTAGTTGCATCAGGCCATGCAAAACTGGCGCTGGAGGAGTTGGCAGCAGACGAGTTTTCTGACTATCTGTTTCCTGAGCTTCAATCATTATCCAGTTACGTGCTGCAACAGCTATCCGTGGATCAGCATGAAATAGAAGTACTGCGCCAGTTGTATCAGACGAAATCGGGTGAGAGTCCTGATTATCTTCAATCGCTTTGGCAATTGAGATTAATAGAGCTCTATCTGCAGGGGGGGGCATATGAAGCAGGATTGTTTCTCTGTGGTAAAGCTGTTCACCCGGCGCTTAAAGCTCAACGGAAACAGCTGCGTCTGCAGCTATTAAGCAGTGTGGCTGGCGAAAAAGAGCGGCGGGGTATGTTGAATGAAGCGCTGGACCTTACCAGAGAGGCACTTTCAATTGATATTTTGGATACACATACTGCCCGGCTCCATTTTCTAATTGCATCAAAGCTGGATCGCACTGCGGCAGAGGGGCAGTGGTGGCGTCAACATCTTGGGATAAAACATGGGGCCGAACATGGCTATATTGAAGCATTGATTCTAACTTACGAAGGGCAGTTTAGTAAGGCAGAGAAGCAATTGGTTCACGTGGTGCAGGAGCGTCCGGAATTATGGGCTGCACATCAGACACTGGGTTGGTTGCTGGAAAAAGGTAGTAAAATCAACAGACAGCGGCAGGCCCTTAAATCATACGAAACAGCCTATGCTCTGGCTACAGATCAGAAGGCAGATCAATACGATATTGTTACGCTTCGTAGCAATATTATTAACCTCTCTTTTAATCTGAAATTGTACAACAGACAACTGCAACTGATGCAACTCTGGCGCACAGAAGAGATAGATATAGCGGTTCCGTTCCTGATGCAGGCGGCACGCGCCTGTTTTAAACTGTCGCGCGGCAGCGATGGTTTGGTCTGGCTCGATATGTTGCCTGATAGTTTAAACACAGCAGATAGGAATCTCGCCCTTCGTTTGCGTGCTCTACTGGCCGATCAAAGTGGTGATCATGCATCATCCATTCGTGCCTTAAGCTTGCTTATTGCCGATCCTGACCTTGATAAGTCGTTACGTGTTCGCCTGCTGTTGAGTCGTGCGTTGGCTTATATTCGCACTCAACAACTGGAATCTGCTATGCAGGACTTGAATGAAGTATCCCGATTACCTGCTGTGAGTGATAAAACAGGTCTGCTGCGTATCGATGGTAAGAAACTGCCTTTTGATGCCGCATGGGTGGCTTCATCACTGCAGGCTGAGATGCAAATGCAAAATCAATCGTGGTTTGCATTGGCTAAATCACTGAAACACAAACGTGCCAATAAAGCCGCTTCGGAACGTTTGCAGGGACTAACTTACCAGAATCTTGCCTATGCTTATATCCGGCAGGGAGCATGGATGCAGGCACAAAAACAGCTCGCATCTGCTGAGCTATTGGTAAAGAAGAGTGATACGAAACTGTTCTCTCAACTATTGTGGATGCGCTTGCGTCTTAATGCAGCTTTGGGGCAGGTGATCAGTGAATCTGAGTTACTGTTCCTTGCTGAACAATTTAAAGGTGATCTGAAACGTTCGCTAGAAATAGAGCTGTTAAAGCTATCCCGGGTTGTTGAAATAGCGGTCGATGCAACAGTGCAGAGTAGCATAAGTGATACCCGGCATATCAGGCAGAGCATAGCAGCGTGGAACAGCCTCAGACAAAAATCCGAGCGTGAATACCCGGAGCTTAGTGTCTGGATTGATGTCAATTATTTCAGGTGGCTGCAACTGTATGGCAATGTTGAGGCAATGGCGTTGGTTCAACAGCGCATCATATCGAATAGACAGGCGAATCCTTGGCTGAAATGGTGGTTTGAGCGTACACAGGGTAACAGACAGCAGGGCGATCAACATCGGATTGATACTTTGATTACAGAGACAGACGTGGTTCTTCCCATGCATATGGAGATGTTAAAAGAGTATTATCAAGGTCAAGCCCTTGCCCTTCTTAGACAGAAAAAACAGAGAGATGCTATTCATACCTTATTTGAAGGTGAGCGAAATCTGACAAAGCTGCGTCATCAGGCTGTTAAAAGCAGGCCACTAGCGTCCTCTGCATCACTGGATCGTTTGCGTAGAGCGTTGAGAGCGGATGAAGCGATGCTGCTGATTTGGCCTTCTTCAGCTGGCGAGGAAGAGAGTGAATTATGGTGGATGGATTATGATCACCTGATATACAAACATACCAAAGGTAGTGCGGCCACCGATTGGTATGCAGCTATTAAAGAGTGGCAGGGCGGAAAGAAGCGTTTGTTTGTTAGTTTTGTCAATCCTGCCATAGAAGATTTTGAAGCGTTCCGACAGCTAGTCAACGGACAGGAAATAGTATTGTCACCCACGCTGCTGCATGCCGCAACGATTGGCCGTCTTAGCTCTGATCAACCATCTTTATCAGATGAATCATGGCAGGTTCAGCTATGGCAGCGGGCAGATGCCAGTCTGATGGACTGGAAATGGGAGCTTAAAGCTGGCATGTCATCATATAGGGATAGAGGCTGGACGGCAGCAGTTGATCATTTTGAAAGAGCGATGGTTTCATTGAGTCCTAAGCGGAAAGAAAAACTGTTACAATTAATCGCTAAGGCAGCGCTCAATGGAGGTGTTGAGGAGCGAGCATTATCTATATTTGAGCATCAGAGCAAGCTATCTGACGCTTTGACATTGATGCAGTTGAAACTCAAGGCAACACTGTTGGGTAAACAGGGATCACCGGTCACCTCTGCAAATATCTGGGCTGATTTTTATCAGCGGAGTAAACGCTGGTCAGACCGGGCTACTGCGGCAAATGCTTATGCTTCGATGGCATTGCGTGGAGCTGTGCCTCACGCGCAGGCCGATAAGATGCTTGCCGGAGCAATTTCTGCATTGCCTCTTCAAGCAGAGACAATGCAACTGACGCTGTTGATGAACCGTATGGCCTTAATGAATCGTTTCCAGGTAGAAGGGGGATGGGAGCAGTTTAATATATTAGCGAAGCAGGCCGAACGTCTACTTCAAGGTAAACATGGCAGTTCACGTTTATTGCATCTGAAATTGATGCGTATTGAGGCTGCGTGGAAATATGGTCACTTTGAAGGCTTACTTGCGTCACTGGATCAACTGCATCATCAGATACCAGAGCATGATGCTTTGCGTTTTGATCTGGCTAATCTTACGGCCTTGATTCAGATGTCGATGGGTATGAGAAAAGAGGCAAGTGATAGTTTTTTAGTCGCTCGCCATGCACTTACCTGGGTGGAACCCGCTTTAGTGAGTGAACGGCTGGCTGGCTGGCATAATAATATGGGACGGCTGGAACGATCTGCTGGTGATGAAAGTCGAGCGCTGGCTCATTTTCGTGCTGCTATAGATATTGATCACCGGCGTGGTGACCGGATTGGTCTGTTATATGATTGGAAAAACTTGGCGCGCTTACTGGTGCAATCTGATATGAAACATCGCAGAGAAGGTATGAAGTTATTACAGAAGGGGTTTGAGCAGGCGCAGTTGATGGAAATCCCTCAGTTGGAGCTTGAGTTTATCTTTATGTTGTTGGTGATAGATCAGGATGCGATAGATAAAAATAACAAGCATGAGAAATATTTTGACCGTTTTACCTATTTGATTAAAACACTCAATGATAAGAAAATGAACTGGGCACTGCACTGGCTCAAGGCAGAATCTTATATCCGTCAACATCAGCCGGAAAAAGCGATTGCTTCACTTCAGCGTTCTATATCCATGGTTGTTTCAGATAAGGTACCGTTTTCCCGCGATGATCTGCAATTTCATCCGCTGCGAGTTTTTGAACGTGCGATTGCTCTGCTTATAGAGCGTGATCCTCAACAGGCGCTCAAACTGGCCGAGAAGGCGAATCGATTAAGTCTGAATTACCGTTTTAACAGCTCTAACCTGGAGGCTAACCTGGATGGAGCTATTCCCGATATGCATGGCAGAACCCGTTTGGTCTATTTTAGCGGTGTTAAGCGAAGTTGGTGTTGGATTCTGAATGCCGATGGTATCAAAACGTTGGACCTTAAAATTGGTTATAAAGTGTTGGAAGCGCAATTGGCTAGCCTGAACCGTGCTACTTCAAACAGATTGCCGGTAAAGAGAGCGGCTATGCGTCTGACGAAACAGATATGGTTACCACTCTCAGGCTGGTTGCCTGAGAGTGGTGATATTGAAGTGGTGGCCATTGGACCGTTGGAACGACTCTCTTTTGCGATGCTTATAAGCAAAGGGCAGTGGCTGCTTGATAAGTATGCATTCAGTTACCCTTTATCTCTTTATAGCGGCTCTTCTAAGGTCTTCGCTACAAGTCGAATGGCATTAGTCTCACATATAGGAAAAGCTGCACAGCCTTTACTGCTAGCTTCGCAAGAAGTTGAGGCGGTTAACGATTTTAGCCACCTGACGGGTGATCGCATTTTCAATCCAACTGAGGATTCTTTTATTACCCAATCCAATCGTTATGGGTGGGTACATCTGGCAAGTCATATTGGTGTAGCAGACAATCAGCCTCGTTTTTCCTACCTTGGTCTTGAACAAGGCGATGGTGGGGATGGGCAATTGCATGTTCACGAACTGCTAAAACAGAAATGGAAGATGAACACTATCGTATTAAGTGGTTGTGGTAGCAGTAGTGGCGAGAATCCTTTTGCTCAGGCTTTCCTGCTTGCAGGAGTCAATCAGACCGTTACTAATATCTGGAAGGGGAATGATCTATCGCTTTCGTTGTTGATGAAGGGATTTTATCGCCAGCTGGAGAGTACGCGCTCTGTTACTAAAGTATTACAACTCTCTCAACAGTGGATGCGAAAACGCCATCCCGATCCTGTAGATTGGGCAGGAGTAAGAGTGAGTTATCATTGATGTTAAGATAAGTGTTGGGTACTTTCAAATTATTGGTGGGGCTAAATCATGATGGCATTGTTTAAAGCTGTTCTACCGGCTACATTTATATTGGTGGTGTTCGTTACGGTGCTATTGCTGCAGCATCCAAAGGCTGCAATTTATGCGGACTACGTCAGTTTGATGGAGTCTACTGCAGTTCAGAGAGTTCTTCATGACCCTAATCTCACGCATGAAGAGGCAGACCTTAAAGCGATGGAGCTTATAGAGAGTGTCGTTAGTTTTGTGTCTTCACCTTATAGTCTTGATCGTAAGCTTCATCGATTGGATATGAATACATTGAAGCGTATTGCACCTCAAGTTATTGCCCTGCAGCAGGCGGGTGAAGATCTAGAGTCATATGTCATTATTGATGCAAAGGTGGTGCCTGAGTAACAGACTTACGACTTAGATTAAGGGTGATTGTAGACTGTTCAACCTGAAATTATACCGTAAAAATAGACATGTAGCGCATGTTTGGGTAATGTGGTTTTGTATCATTGTTCATGGTTATCATAATTGCTTTATATTGATAAGGAGTAGGTTGATGGAAAAGTCATTAATGGATGTGATGAATGACTATCTTAATCAAGGCATTGATCCGACAAGCAGAGAGGCGGAGATATGGCGGGAGTTTGGTAAACGATTTGCTATCCTCGTCATTGATTCCACTGGTTTTACCCGGACTACGAACGAGTTTGGTATTATCTACTTTCTCTCTAAATTGGCACAAAAAAGAAATATCACCATTCCTATCATCCAAGCATATGACTGTGAAACTTATATTACTGAAGCAGATAGTTTGATTGCGTTGTTCCCAAATGTGAAAAGTGCATTTAATGCAGTGTTGGAAATTAGCGATGCCCTGAAACAAAAAAAATTAATGCTGACACCGGATGAACCATTTCGAATCTGTGCGGGTATTGGTTATGGTGATTTGTTGGTTACAGGTGAACACGGGGCCTTCTTTGGGCCAGAAATGAATATGGCCTCAAAGCTCGGAGAAGATACTGCTGATGCTGACGAGTTAATGTTAACTGATAGTGCATATGCAGAACTGGATGCAAAAGCTCAGTTGAGCTTCAAGAAAGGTTCAAGTCATGCATCTGGAAACGATATTCCATATCATATTATGCAAATGTAAGCATTAGAAGCAGAGTCTTAACATGCCAGTTTTTTTGTTTTAATAACTAATGATGGGCACATTGGCTAATACTCACTTTTACGAATAGAGAAATATCACCAATGTGCAGTTGGGCACGTGATGGGCACAGCTTGGGCACAAGATACTATCCGATATCTGTGCCCAATGTTGGCTGATAGTCAATTTGACTAAGGAAAATGGCGCACCCTACAGGATTCGAACCTGTGGCCTGCAGCTTCGGAGGCTGCCACTCTATCCAGCTGAGCTAAGGGTGCATGTTTATAATATATAAGAAATGAAAGGGTGCTGGTCGATGCTATTGTTTAACGGCTATAGAATAACTCAGTATATCTTCAAAATCTCACGTCGAACCCTAATGAGGGTAAGAGAAAAATGATACTGCCTCGTTGAATGGGTAAATGATTGTAAGCCTGTCAGGGCACAACCCTGATGACCCTAGCCCTCCGAAGCCGAAGGCCAGTGGTTCGAATCCACTAGGGTGCGCCAATTCTTCTACTTTGAAAGCGTCCATAATACCGATGAAAGGGATGCGCATTGTTTATACATGGCGCATGTGCGTGCGCTTTGGCAAGGCTGCTGATAATATTGCTCTCATCAAGAGTAAGGGAGTCTGGAGTGGGAATTCTGCAAGGTAAGAAAGGTCTGATTCTTGGCGTTGCCAATGATAAATCGATCGCTTGGGGTGTAGCACGCGCTGCCCAGCGTGAAGGGGCGGTGCTTGGCTTTAATTACCTTGGGGATCAGATGGAAAAACGCGTGCGGCCGCTGGCTGAGAGTGTCGGTGCAGAGATTATTGCGCCGATGAACGTCTCTGAAGAAGCCAGTATGGATGCTTTCTTTGCCCAGGTAGCGGATACATGGGGGGAGCTTGATTTTATTGTTCACTCCATCGCCTATGCCAATAAAGATGCCTTGCGTGAGCCATTCTCACAAACATCTCGTGAAGATTTTCATCTGGCTCTGGATGTGTCTGCATACTCATTTATTGGCTGTGCCAAACGTGCAGCTCCGATGATGAAAACTGGTGGCAGCATGGTGACCATGAGTTATCTGGGGGCTGAACGCGCTGTACCCGGTTATGGCACGATGGGTGTCGCAAAAGCGGCACTGGAAGCATCAACACGATATCTGGCGGCTGATCTTGGCCCACAAGGCATACGTGTAAACTCTCTTTCAGCGGGCCCAATCAGAACATTGGCTGCATCGGCAGTTGGAGATTTCCGTAAATTGATGGATAAAAGTGCCAGAGGCTCCATGCTGAAACGTAATGTGGGTCAGGAAGAGGTGGGTAATACCTGCGTGTATTTGTTGTCCGACCTTTCATCCGGTGTGACCGGTGAATTGCATTATGTAGATGCAGGCTTCCACGTTGGTGCCGGCGACCCGGGTGTAGCATAATGTCCGGTTCTTCTATGGGGCACATTTTTAAACTCACCACTGCTGGCGAGTCGCATGGCGCTGCTTTATTGGGCATTGTTGAGGGCTGCCCTGCCGGTCTTGAACTCAGTGAAGCAGATATCCAACCTGATCTGGATCGCCGCAAACCCGGCCAATCCAAGTACACTACACAGCGCCGTGAAGCGGATGAGGTGGAAATTCTCTCCGGCGTGTTTGAGGGCAAAACGACAGGCTGTCCGATCGGTCTGCTGATCCGTAATACCGATCAACGCAGTAAAGACTATTCTGAGATCAAAGATAAATTTCGTCCGGGACACGCGGATTTCACCTATTATGAAAAATATGGTTTGCGTGACTACCGTGGTGGCGGCCGCTCTTCGGCCAGAGAAACTGCGATGCGTGTTGCCGGTGGTGCGATTGCCAAAAAGTTTTTACAGGTCTCTGCCGGTATTTCGATTCTGGGCTGGGTTGATCAAATCGGGCCGGTGAAGTCCGACCCTGCCAAATTCGATGCGATAGAAATTGCTAATAATCCCTTCTTCTGTCCGGATGCTCAGGCCGCCAAAGAGATGGCTGAATATATGGATAAACTGCGTAAAACAGGCGATTCGATTGGTGCCGCTGTCACGGTCGAAGCACATGGCATGCTTGCCGGTTTGGGTGAACCTGTATTTGATCGTCTGGATGCCGATATTGCTAAATCACTGATGAATATCCCGGCTGCCAAAGCGGTTGAAATTGGTGATGGTTTTTCATGTGTGGAGACCAAAGGCTCCGAGTTTGGTGATGCGATACGCGCATCAGGTTTTCAGAGTAACCATGCAGGGGGTATTCTGGGTGGTATTTCCAATGGGGATAGCATACGGGCCCGAATGATGCTCAAACCTACATCATCCATCCTTCAATCACGTCCCACCATTGATATTCATGGTGATGAAACCGAAATTGTTACCAAAGGTCGGCATGACCCATGTGTAGGTATTCGTGCCGTTCCGATTGCAGAAGCGATGTTGGCTCTGGTTTTGGCCGATCATCTATTAAGGCATCGTTGCAGCCGTATTTAAGCCTTTTGCTACTCTTGAGCGCGTGAATAGATTGTTTGTTCGCGCGCTTTATTTCGCTTTCGTTACTTCCAACCAGGCATTGCTTAGCCCGATAGTGGATCTGAGCATCTTCAGGCGGGCAAGTGCTTCGGCTCTGTTGTGATGTTTGCTGGCGAGAAGCCTGTACCACACATGCTGTTTAATGGTCACCGGTACGATAGTCGTTTGAATATCAATTTTGGCAAAATGTCCTTGTTCGGAGGCCGCTTCAACTTCTGAATAGTGAGAAGAGAGATAGATGGAGTAGTTTGCCTGCCCTGATGGTGTGGCTGTTGTATGGTGTTCGGTATTTGCTGTTGCGGTTATTTGATCGTGGCTATTTTCATTTACTATTTCACTGCCTGCAGCGGCTACGATTGTGCTATTGGCGTTTGTTGGTGTCATGTCTGCAGGAGCGGCATTGTTCAGGCTTATTCTGGTTTTCATGCTTGAGTTCATCTCGCCAGTTTTATCGGCACTGTGCTCAATCTTAGTATTTTTATTGGCGTTTGTTGGTGTGTCAGTTGCGTCTATATTATCTAGCTCATCTGTGAACTCATCTGCGCCCTGCGTGTTATCATTACCCTCTTCTAAATCAAAATCATCCTCTTCCCAATCATCATCTTTATTGACTGCCGGTGCAGGAGGGTGCCCGTCATGAATCAAGAAGTTCCGGTTCTGACGATAGGCTTCACGCGTGAATACGTAAGGATCAAGTGCCAGCTCATCGCGCATGGATGATGCATCTAACAGTTGTGCACGTTTATCAATGTATTTAAGTGCTGTGACAGGAATAGTTACATAAGGAGCAATGACCAGTCCTGCCCAGAATAGCGGGTCGGTAGCCGTAGCGGTGATAAAATCAGGTGTGTTGCGTAATGAGTTCGGCCCTAACAGCGGGTAAACAATATAAGCTCCCTGTGAGACACCCCAGACTGCCAGTGTTTGACCAAAATCTTCATCATGACGTTCAAACCCCATGGGGGTTGCCACATCAACCAGCCCACCAATACCCAGAATAGTGTTTATCAAAAACCGCATGAAATCCTGTGATCCTTGTGCACCCTTACCCTGTAAAAAACCATTCAGCACCGTATTCATATAGGTGGCATTGTCATAAAAATTGGATACTGCCGTACGCATAGGTTTGGGGATAGCTGCGCTGTATCCCTGTGCAAGGGGCTTTAAAGTGACACGGTCAATGCTGTCGTTGACCGTATCTGTTGCCCGGTTCACCGGTTGGATAGGGTCATGACTATTTTGTGTGGTGGCACAGGCGGAGAGCATCAATGCCAACAGTAATACCAGTATGGAAGTTGATTTCATGAGCCTATACTATGTCGTTGAAAGATAATTGCACGATCAACGGAGTCTTTTCTTTTTCGGCTTCGTCCAACCTTGATTCGCACTGACTTATTGCTGAGAAGTCTCTACCATTAGCGGTATGTTATGTTTAACGCCATCTTCTGATACCTCTGCTTCTTACGCAGTAGATACGTGTTTGCCCATCATGGCTCCTGTTTAATATGTATCTGGAACATTTCGGGCTGAATGAGTTGCCCTTTACTATCGCACCTAATCCGCGTTATCTGTATTTAACGCAACAACATCAGGAAGCACTTGCACATCTATCTTATGGACTGGGCAGTGCTGGTGGAGTGATTCTGTTAACGGGTGAAGTGGGTACTGGCAAAACCACCATCAGTCGAAAATTGCTTGAAGATATTCCGGAACATATTGATATTGCCTGGATTGTGAGTCCGAGGCTTTCCGTTGAAGAGTTGTTGGCTTCGATCTGTGATGAGCTTTCCATCGCTTACCCGGAAGCGAATAACAGCATTAAAATATTTACCGACCGTATTAATGCCTATTTGATCGAAGCCCATGGCCATGGGCGCAATGTTGTTGTGATGATTGATGAGGCACAAAACCTTTCGCCTGAAGTCTTGGAACAGTTGCGATTATTGACGAACCTAGAAACAAGTGAACGAAAACTGTTACAAATTATCCTGCTTGGTCAACCTGAACTCAAAGAGAAGTTGGAGCGAAATGATTTACGACAATTGGCTCAACGTATTACAGCACGTTATCACCTGCGCTCTTTGAGCAAAGAGGAGAGCGGTGAATATATCCGTCACCGGCTTGCCGTTGCCGGATGTAACAGGCCCGTATTTTCCAGCAAGGCAATCGCTGTGCTGTTTGATTTCAGTCACGGCACACCACGTTTGATTAATTTGTTGTGTGACCGCGCCTTGCTTGGCGTTTACAGCTGCAATGAATCTATAGTTACGCCAGAGCATGTACGACAAGCAAGCAAAGAGGTGCTCGGTGATCATATTGAAGTGTCAAAACGGGGCAGCTTGATGCCGTTTGTGCTTGTTTTTGTGATGTGTATTGGCATAGGTGTATTGCTGCATGGAATATGGCCCTGGTTCGTTGAAACATACGATTCGCATCCGGGTGTAACTACTTCGGCGACCTTGATGGATCATACCGTTCATGAAAAAGAAATTGGCAATGCGAAAATAGCACATGATCCTCTGAATACTGAACAGCTTGTAGCATCAGCCCTTGATGCGACATTAGAGGGAGATATTGCAGCTGATGATAGTGCTGCATTGCACTCTAATGCGGATGAAACGCTTACAGAACAAGGATTGCAAGCGGCACGACCTGCAGAGGCCAGGCCGGAGTCTATGGCTGCTGAGGCAACTCCGGTTGAGCCTGCGTTGGCGCAGGAAACGCAACAGGAAGCCGGTGAGCCTGTAAGTCTGTTCCCTGACAACCCATGGGAGGTTATTGAAAAAACAGGTACCAAAGAGCTGGCTTTTCAGACCTTGGCAGCGTTGTGGGATACCAGTATTAGCAATGTGGGTGGGGCACTTTGTGATCAATTGCGGGGTAAGCGTCTCTTATGTTTGCAGCAACGCACCAACTTGTGGTTGTTACGGGAGCATAATCGTCCCGCCATATTCCATATCAAGGGTAGTGATGGTCAGGATCATTATGCAGTGATCCGTTCTATTGAAGGAGATCAGCTGGTCATACAGCTTGATCAGCAATATTGGGATATATCGTTTAGTGAGTTGGAGCAGCATTGGCAAGGGCAGTTTACACTGTTCTGGCTTAAACCGCCGGGATATACCAAAGATATTCAGCAAGGTGATTCTGGGCCAATGGTGCAATGGCTTGCGCAGCAGATGGATAATATCCAAGGCGAAATGATCCCAAAACAGACATTTAAGACAATGAATGCAATGTTAGCTGAACGCCTTAAAAACTTTCAACAATCGGAAGGTTTGCCATCCGATGGTATTGTCGGACCGCTGACATTGATGCGTATCAATGAACGCATCGATCAAAGCATGCCAAGACTGACATATGGGGAATTGTTTTAATGTCCTATATTCTGGATGCGTTGAAAAAATCAGAGGAGAAGCGGGGGGCGAGGCGGGAGCCAGTGCAGCAGCCTGCTTTTGCTCCTGAACATGGCCATAGAAAACGTCGGTTCGGTTTGTCGATCATATTACTCATGGCAGCATTGCTGATTGGTTGGTGCATTGCCCAATGGCAGCAGGAACCCAATCAAAAAAATGCGTCGGCGACCGCTTCGATACCTGTTAAAGAGGTACCGAAGCAGGGTCTTGTAGAAAAAAATAGACCGGCAACAGCGCAAGTGAAAACAGTTGAGCCTCTGCTGGTAACAGAGACGTTGGCGCCATCCATTGCCGATGATCAGCCAGCCCCTGTCATTGATGTTGAAGCACAGCAGCCAGTCTTCAAACCAGTCACCCCGGCCTCCCCGGTTCGTGATATACAAGCTGGTCGTGTATCCGATGATGCTGGGCATAGGGAAGCGGCTGCTAATGTAGCGATTCAATCATTGCATGACTTGCCAGTAGCCGTACAGCAGTCTATGCCTGAGATTAAAATTGAAGGGCATATCTATGATATTGATCCGCATGCACGTATGGTCATTATCAACGGGCTAGTTCGCAAAGAAAAACATAGTATCGGTTCAGATATGCTTTTACAGGAAATTACGTCAGATGGTGTGATTATCAACTATAAGGGTGATCTGTTTCACATTGGTGTGTTTGATTAATCATCTAGCATTGATGCCATAAAACAGTGATGGAGTGAAAGAATGAAACGAATCAATTGGAATATAATAGTGATTGCGAGTCTGTTTGCAGGGCCAGTACCTCAGGCATCGGCTGGTTGGATGGATCAGGTGGGAGGCTTGCTTCAGGATTCGGGCATCACGCAGCCCGCATCACCTGCTGCATCTTCAATCGCTGCTTTGAGTCATTCGGATATGGTTGCCGGTTTAAAAGATGCGCTGAAAGTTGGTTCGGAGAGTGTGGTTGCTCAGTTGAGCAAAGCTGATGGATTTAACAAGGACAAAGCTATTCATATTCCATTGCCGAAAAATTTAGAAACGGTGAAATCAGCACTCAATACCGTTGGTATGGGATATATGATGGATGACTTGGAGTTGCGCTTAAATCGTGCTGCAGAAGCTGCCACTCCGAAAGCCAAACGCATTTTTGCTGATTCCATTAAGTCTATGAGTATTGATGATGCAAAAGGGATACTCAATGGCCCGGATGATGCTGCCACGCAATATTTTAAAGGTAAGATGTCAACGCCGCTATCCAAAGAGATGCGCCCGATTGTTACCAATGCATTGAATGAGGCCGGAGCGGTTCAGGCTTATGACAGTGTGATGGGTCAATACCAGTCATTGCCTTTCATGCCCGATGTGAAAGCCAATCTTACCCAGCATGTGGTTGATCTCGGTTTGTCGGGTATTTTTCACTATATGGCTGCTGAAGAAGCCGCTATTCGTAAAAATCCTGTTAAACGCACAACTGATATATTGCAAAAGGTGTTTAGTCGTTAGAGTAGTGTATCTCAATAGATAAATAGTTTTTTCACTATGAATGAGAGGAGACCATCATGGGTTTTATTATAGTTATTTGGCATGTTTTGAGCGTTGAAAAAATATGAAGAATTTTTCTCAATGGCGTCCGCATCCCTGGCATGGTCTGATGGTGGGATCTGAACCTCCGAGACTGCTGAATGCGTTTATTGAAATCAGCCCTGTTGATACGGTGAAATTCGAAGTGGATAAGGAAACCGGTTATTTGCGTGTGGATCGATCCATACGTTCATCTTCCCAACATCCTTCCCTGTATGGTTTTGTTCCGCGTACACTGTGTGCCGACCGAGTTTGTGGGCTAATGGAGGGTGCGTTGCGGGGGGATGGTGATCCGTTGGATATCTGCGTAATTTCTGAACGGCCAATTGCGCGTACTGAGATTATTGTTAATGCACGCGTGATTGGTGGGTTGCCAATGTGTGATCATGGTGAAGCAGATGATAAAATTATTGCTGTGATTGAGGATGATCCATTGTGGTCGACAGCCAATGATATTTCAGAGCTACCGAAAGCTATCATTGATCGATTGATGCATTATTTTCTAACCTATAAATTTTCCCCGAACGAAGATCATAAGGTTACTATTGGTGAGCCCTATGGCTTTGAACATGCGGCAAAAGTTATTGAAGCTGCAGTAGCCGATTATAATGATGAATTTGATACCAGTTCGGAGCGGCACAACTTTACATCTTGATCAGCATTACCCCTGATAACTGAAAGGATTCGGGGTTTTAAACTAGATGTTGTTTTCAGAGCGCCTACACGGAAGCATTGTAAGCAACTGTGTAGAGCGCCCTGAAACCAAGCATTATTTTTTATAATTACCAACAACACAGTGTTTCGTGAATGTAATCCCTTCTTCAGCAGTCCATTTGGCTTTATCTTTGTCACCCATGCTATCACACCAGGCTTTTGTGCCAGGCTCAGCTGAACAGCCAGAGAAGGCTCCTAATAGAAGTAGTATAAAACTTAGGCTTAATAGTTTTTTCATATGAATGCTCCTTAATATGCATATCTGTGTAAATATTGATTGGATACTCTGTCCTAATTGGTGCGGCGTGTGAATAGTGATGGTTTTGATGAAGGCTTGGCACGTTGCGAATGATCATTCCGGAAAACGGATTGTATTGGGATAATAATTGAACGGCTTAATGATTTTTGATGTATGGTGATATTAGCCGTTTTATTCTTTTTTTTAGGCGATAAGCTTCCTGTCCTTCGGCTTGGGCCGGAGTTTTTTGAGAGTGAACTGTTTGTGGAGATAGCATGAAAATCGAGTTACGCATTGCTAAAGAACTAAACGCCAGAGAGCAGCAGGTAGTTGCTGCAATAGAGCTGTTGGATAGCGGGGCAACCGTGCCGTTTGTGGCGCGTTATCGTAAGGAAGTTACCGGCGGGCTTGATGATACACAGTTGCGCCATCTCGAAGAGCGTTTGCGTTACCTGCGTGATCTGGAAACGCGTCGTAGCGCAATTCTTAAGTCCATCACTGAGCAGGATAAACTCACACCTGAACTGAAAAAGAGCATTCTGGCCGCTGAAACCATGGCGCGATTAGAAGATTTATATTTACCGTATAAACAAAAGCGCCGCACCAAGGCTCAGCTTGCGCGTGAAGCAGGTTTGGAATCACTGGCTACACGTTTGCTTGCAGACCCGAATCAGCAACCCAAGGTGGCCGCCTTTGCTTATGTCGATGCCGAAAAAGGTATTGAGAGCATAGAAGCGGCATTGGATGGCGCGCGAGACATTTTGATGGAGATGTTTGGTGAAGATGCCGATCTGATTGGGCGGCTGCGTGATTATCTTTATCAACATGCAGTGGTTACAAGTAGCGTGGTGAAAAGTAAGCAAGAAGAGGGTGCCAAGTTCGCTGACTATTTTGATTATAGTGAACAGTTGAAACGTATGCCGTCGCATCGGGTACTGGCGTTGTTTCGTGGTCAGAATGAGGGGGTGTTACGCGTTAAGCTGCTGGAAGCAGCAGACATTGAACAATCCTCCGAGTCTGGACATTGTGAAACTGCCATTGCCAATCGATTCAGGGTGAGTAATCGCGGCAGGGCTGCTGATCAATGGTTATTGGAGACAGTAAGTGCAGCTTGGAAGCAAAAACTGAGCAAACGTCTGGAATCAGACCTGTTTGCTCAGCTGAGTAAGAAGGCAGAAGAGGAAGCTGTTAAAGTCTTTGCATATAATTTAAGGGATTTGTTGCTGGCTGCTCCTGCCGGTCAGCGGGCTACAATGGGGCTTGATCCGGGGCTGAGAACGGGCGTGAAAGTAGCGGTGGTTGATGCGACCGGTAAAGTGTTGGATGTAGCGACCATTTATCCACATGCACCTGCTAAACGTTGGGAAGAAGCGATTGCAGCGTTGGCGGTATTGGCCAATAAACATCAGGTTGATCTTGTCTCCATTGGTAATGGCACTGGCTCACGTGAAACAGAGGCCTTGGTGGAAGAGTTGCGTGATCGTTTCCCTCAATTGCATCTCACCCAGGTGATGGTTTCTGAAGCAGGTGCTTCGGTCTATTCGGCATCTGCTCTGGCGGCCAAAGAGTTTCCTGATATGGATGTCTCTTTGCGTGGAGCCGTATCTATTGCAAGACGTTTACAGGATCCGTTGGCTGAACTGGTGAAGATTGAGCCGAAAGCGATTGGGGTGGGGCAGTATCAGCATGATATCAGTCAAAGCTTTCTAGCACGTAGTCTTGATGCGGTGGTTGAGGATTGTGTGAACTATGTAGGTGTTGATGTGAATACGGCATCAGCGGAACTATTGTCGCATGTTGCTGGTTTGAGTCGGTCGATGGCAGAGAATATGGTTCGTTTTCGTGATGAACAGGGTGCATTTAAAAACCGCCAGCAGATTATCAAGGTAAAGGGGATCGGTGCAAAAAGTTTTGAGCAGGCCGCTGGTTTCTTGAGAATTATGAACGGTGACAATCCATTGGATGCATCTGCAGTACATCCGGAAGCATATCCTGTTGTTGAGGCTATTGTGCAAAAAGCCGGTAAATCAGTGAAAGAGCTGATAGGCAATGCAGCATTTCTACAGCAATTAAATGCAGCAGATTTTGCCAATGAAACATGTGGAGCCATTACGGTGTCAGATATCTTACTGGAATTTGAGAAGCCGGGCCGGGATCCACGACCTGAATTTCGTACGGCTAAATTCAGATCCGGTGTAAATGATGTGCGTGATTTGCGTGCAGGGATGCAACTCGAAGGGGTAGTGACCAACGTAGCTAATTTTGGTGCCTTTGTGGATATCGGTGTGCATCAGGATGGTCTGGTTCATATATCGGCACTGACCAATACGTTTGTTGATGATCCACATAAAGTGGTGAAAGCAGGGCAAGTGGTGCAGGTGAAAGTATTGGAAGCGGATGTGAAACGAAAACGCATTTCTTTGACCATGCGACTGGATGATGAGCCGGAAGTCAAAATTGAAAAGACAGCCCGTTCTGAGCATCGCGATGAAGGCCAGAAAAACGCGCGGAAATCTGATGCTATGGCAAGGCAAGGTAAGCAGAGAAGTGAAAAATCTGCGACTGATGGCTCTGCCGCTAAGGGGCGTTCAAACAAAGCCGCTGCCAATCATAAAGCTCCCGAAAAAGGTGGCAGTCGTAAGGGCGGAAAGCATCATACAAATAGCAAATCCGGTTCAAAAGCGCATTCCAAGCGTCCGAACAGCGCCAAAGATCAGGTGAAACAGAAACTTGATCGGAATAAGCGAGCACCACAAAGTGCGCTTGCAGCAGCATTTGCCAAAGCTATGGCTGAGGATAGCTGATATAGTGCAGCTGAGACTGGTGACTTCGTCATAATAATAAGGTTGTTATCAGAGCTCTTCTGAGAGGGATATAATGCTTGAAGCAGGTATTGACGGAATGTTGTCCAATCTGGAAGCGCGCGTGTTGGGCTGTTTGATAGAAAAACAGATGACCACTCCTGATTATTATCCGCTTACACTCAAAGCGCTGACTGCGGCCTGTAATCAAAAAAGTAGCCGTGTGCCTGTGATGGATTTAAGCACGAGTGAAGTCGGTGGGGTGATCAATGGTTTGCGGTCACAAGGCCTGGCAACAGCGCGCATGGACGGTAGAGCAGACCGTTTTGAGCAGCACTTGTCACGTAAGCTTGCTCTATCTACGAAGGAGAGGGCCGTCATTTGTGTACTGATGTTGCGTTCTGCTCTCACACTCAACGAAATTCGCATTAACACAGGGCGCATGGTTAGCTTTGAAAGCACTGAAGAGCTACAGGCATTGCTGGATCAGTTAAGCCATCGTGATGAACCATTACTGTTGAAGATTGATCGGCAGGCAGGACAACGGGAAGATCGTTATGCCCATCTGCTTTGTGGTGCACCTGATATTGAGGTGCCGACTAAAGGTACTGGCGCTGCCTCAACTATTGCTGCGATTGAAATGGATCGCCTCTCTAACCTGGAAAAAGAGGTTGCTGATCTTAAAGATGAACTGCGGCAGTTGTGGGTGTTAACCGGTTTAACAAAACAATAGTTGAACGGTCTGTACGCCTGATCAATCTGGTGAGATATAGAAACCATGTACGTTCAAAGCGAATGTCTGACCGTCGTCACTATCTCAAATAATTGTTTAGCTTGCCTATCATGAAGGCCTTTAATCATGGAGAGGATGGTTTTTTTATCCATTAAAGTTATTGCTACCGATGCTGCATAGCTAGCTGCTTCCCGGGTGAAATGATTGTTGGTGATGAAATAACAATGATCTACGCCTTTGGCTAACATAAGTGTGTGTAGGGATTGTATTTCCTCAGTTTCGATGAGCAAAGAGCAATTCCCTTTGCAGCGGGCGATTGAGGTGAGTTTGTCGGGGCACTCGTTAGAAAAGAGGCCAATGTCGGCATTGCCTGTTATTTTTTCAGGTACAAACAAAGTATATTCACCCTGTGCTTTGAATATTTCCACGACGAGTGTTGAAAACTGGCCACTACTGAGTTCTTGTATTGATTGAAGGTTCCAGCCGCTGAAGTGGCGTGGTTTTTTTATAGAATCGTGGGGTACAGCATTGATTGTAGATCCTTTGAATAGCATAATGATAAAAGCTAAAAGCACCATGCCTGATAGCCAATATGTTACTGGTTTTGCAGATAATCTTGATATGGAAGACGAATCCAGTAGTTGAAGAATATCGCTATAAAAAAAGATCATCACGGCCATAATGCCGCATATCCACCACCATAAAATGAACAGCATATTGCGTTGATTGTTTTGCGACATGAATCATTCCTGCTGAATAGATTGTGCTCCTGCACTCAACCTGTATCCATACTTTTCAGTTAAGTATAGACGATGAATTGTGATTCAGTGGAATTAAACGCATATATTATTCAATAACTTTTATAAATTGATAGGACTGGACATTAAATAAAAATGTTGTCTTCTCCTGTAATTCAACATGAGTCCCGGGCTTAAGCACAGGGATGTCTAGCTGAATCCGATGATCATCCGCCAATTGTATGGTGAAAATGCCGCTGTTGGGGGAGGTGGCAGCAATGACAATACCTTCTACATGTTGAGTGGATGCAGGGATAAAATTATACGCTGTATATGATGCGATCAGAGAGAACAGTATCAAAAATACCCAACTGTTTTCTTTGATCTTTTCCATCAACATTTGGCGTTGTACCTGTCTGATTCTTTTGTCGAGATCGTTCAATGCATCGTTACCTGTCGTGTTATGATTATTGTTGTGGAAGAGGGGCTTCTAGCTGTAATCGGCCCAGAATTCGGTTTGTGACGTCATATTGCCGATGCGTTCAATAAGAGCATCAACTGCCCCTTCATGATCGGCGAAATTCATGTGATCAGTTTGTACGATTAACAGTGGAGCATCCTGATAGTGGAAGAAATATTGATCGTAAGCGGCCATTACTTTCTGCAAGTAATCGATATGGATACTGCGCTCCATTTGTTTGTTGCGCCGATGTATGCGGTCCATAATGATGCTCGGTTTGGATTGCAGATAAATTACCAGATCAGGACGATGCATATCGACTTGAATAAGGCGGGAGACCTGATCGTAGAGGGCCAACTCTTCATCCGACAATGTGACTGTGGCGAAAATATGATCTTTGGCGAAGAGGTAGTCGCTGATGATGCCCTGACTAAATAGATCCTGTTGATGCAGTGACTGCCAGTGTTTTAGACGTGAAAATAGAAACGAAAGTTGAACAGAGAGTGCGTGCCGGCTTGGGTCTTGATAAAACAGCTCAATGAAAGGGTTGTTATCGAGCTGTTCAAAAAAAGCACTGGAACCAAGTTTATCGGCCAGTTTTCTGGTTAATGTTGTCTTACCAACACCGATGGCACCTTCAATGGCGATATGACAAAGATTCAGAGGCCTTTCACGGACACAAAAATCACTTGGTGTTACCATACTTTCCCCTTTGGCAAAATTGTTTCTCCTGTGTCTAGCAGAGTCTGTAATAATTGCGAGCTGGTTTGATGCAAGAGGGGATGTTGCCAGTTTGTATCGAGATCGCAAAGAGGTTGTAATACAAACTGACGAAATTGCATTTGAGTATGTGGAATGATTAAACGATCAGCGTTGATGATCATCGAATCCATAGCAATAATATCCAGGTCCAATGTGCGTGGCCCCCAGTGCTCGATCCGTTTTCGATGGTGTTGTGCTTCAATGTGTTGCAGTGCATCAAGTAGCTGGAGAGGCTGTAACGATGATGCAATGCTAATGACTGCATTAAAATAATCAGGCTGGCCTGCAGGGCCTATGGGTGGGGTGCGGTAGAGCAGAGATGATTGTTTTACCGATGTGTTGGTGAGCTGATCGATGGCAGCACGGGCAGAGCGGAAACTCGATTCGACATCTCCAAGGTTACCCCCGAAGGCGATAAAAATATGATTCACGCGACACATATGGTCATGCGGTACGTCTCATTCAGGCTAAACAAACTGCTCCCCCTCGTCGTGGATCACCACAGCCATGCGCTTGCCCTTTATGATCAAGGCTGATGGCATTAACACCACCGAAATAGACACTTTGTTGTTGCCATGTATTGAGTTCCCATCCCATCTGCAGACACTGTTCCCTGTCATGCTCCGAGAAAAATCCGGGCTCAATATCCAATCGGTTCCCTTCATTGTGCAGACGCGGGGCATATACGGCATGTTCAATGTCCTGACCGAACTTTATATGGCGTGTCAGCACTTGCAAAATAGCACCGCGCAGGCGATTGGAACCACCACTACCCAGCACAACCGCCGGTTTACCGTGCTTCATGAATATCGAGGGTGCCATCATGGAGGGCAGGGCAAGACCGGGTGGAGAACAGTGAAATCCAAGAGGGTTAATGTCTTCTTCTCCCAGCATATTATTTAGATGAATACCTGTACCGGGTACGACAATGCCTGAACCTTCACCATTGCTGCTGGTCAGGGATACGGCCATACCATCGCTGTCGATAATGCTGATATGGGTTGTGCTGCCAAGGCGATTGGAGCGTTCATGGCTTTCTGGAGCAGAGGCGTTGCGAAGCTGCATGCGGATACGATCTACTTGCTTATCGATATGCCTGGCATCAAGCATGTTTGATGCAATGTCGGCGAGATGAATGCGTCTATCCAAGCCTGATGAACCGTGGCGAATGCGGCTGGCACTGCGCAAGACTTCTGCCATCAGTACCGGCCATGGGATATTTTTTGTCTCATCCAGATCTATCAAGCCATCGAGCAAGGTGGCCGCAAGTGAGATTAACAGGCCACCGGATGATGGTGGAGGGTTACTTAATAAGGCACCGCCGAAAATAGCCGTGTTCAGGGGGGCGCGAACCTGGACCTGTTCGGCTCGCATATCATCCATATTGATTAAACCGTGAGGAATACAGGCGGCGACAATATGGCGTGCTAAATCACCATGGTACATCTCTTCAATGCCTTCAAAGAGTAACATTTCAAGTGTGTTGGCCAGATCGGAATTGCGAAATAGTTCACCCTCAGTGAGCAGGTTGCCATGTGGAGCATAGATATGTTTACACTGGTCAGTGCTGCTGAGAATGGGCTTGAGCAAGGCAATAAATGAGGCCTGTAGTGCATTTAATGAGACACCGTTTCTGGCTGCATCAATACCGGGGGCGAGTGCTTCTTTTAGGGGGATTTTACCATGTCGGTGATGTGCTTCAAAAAGCATGGCCAGCAGCGATGGTGTGCCAACTGATGCTTGACCAATATGAAAGGTCTGTTGTGAGTCACCAAAATCAATGGGGATAGCTTTTAGAGCGTCTGGCGAAAGCATGGAGGCTGGGACAGATCGGGCCATCAATGGCATACGGGCAAAACCATCATAGAGTCTGGATTGCCCAAGCGCATCAGCGACAAGCATGAAACCGCCTCCGCCAGCTGATGTAAGTACAGGCTCGGCACAGAATGATGTGGTGATTGCAGCAATCGCAGCATCCACAGCATTGCCACCAGCTCTTAAAATGGAAGCGCCGGCATCCGCTGTTGCTGCATGCCCTGCAACGACCATGCCTTTGTATTTAGTCATTATTGTGTTGAACGATAAAACCTTTCTGTTTTAATTTACTGTGTATGGTTTTTAAGAGTGTCTCAGCCTCGGTTTTTGTTGATTTTGGACCGATCCAGACTGCATGCATGCCGTTTTTTTTGGTCGCAATCTTTACACTCCAGCCTTTGCGTTTGAGTTGGTCGGCCAGACCCTGAGCGCGTGCTTTTTCATCAAAAGCACCAAGTTGAACATAAAAGCCAGGTGCCAGAACGGTTTTTTTCGGTGCAATGGTGGTTGGTTTTTTAGCAATATGTTTTGTCTGGACTGGCGTTACAGGTGTTGCCTGAGTAATGGGTTTGATAACGGCGGGTGTTGGCGGTGCTTTTTTTGGAGCAGGGATTTCTGCCGGTGTGATCGTGTTCATGCTTTTAGTGCGTGTCGGTTGCACTGGCTTGGTGACGGGCGTTGGTTGATGAACAGGGCTGTTTACAGCCGAGAGTAATTCAAACCATTGCGGCTGTGCTATTGCGATCAAGGTAATGATGATAGCGCAAAAAGAAAAGCTCCACGCGATACGTTGCTCAATGAGCGAAGCCTGCCAGTTCATCTTATGCGTCATGATATAGTTGGAGGATTAAAGTCTGATTTTAGATTTTTAGCAGGGCATCCAGTTTTTCAGCAAAGGTGTTATAGCGGAATGGCTTTTGCAGGATGTTGAATGTCTTATCCGGGAAGCGTTCATGCAGATCTTCGGGGTAACCTGTAACAAACATGATACGATCAAGGATATCGGGATTGACCTGCTCAATAGAACTGTAAATTTCATCACCACTGAGTTTAGGGATACGCACATCCAATAAAATAAGCTGATATTGATTGCCGTGTGTAGTAAGCTCAAACAGGCTCTGAATCGGATCAGACATGCTTTCAACATTACTTTCCATGCCCTTTTCAGTGACATAACGATTGAGGAATGCAGCCAGAATACTTTGTACTGAATCTTCATCATCAATAATTAACGTTTTGATTTCCATCTGCTGAGACTCCTAACTATGGTGTGTTTGACTATTGTACATTAACAATACTTTCAGGGTTAATGCGTGCATTATTAAAACGTATTCCCCAGTGTAAGTGGGGCCCTGTTGATCGTCCAGTAGTTCCTACTTCACCAATTTTTTGTCGCGTTTTCACCCATTCACCCTGCTTGACTGCAGTCGATTGCATGTGTGAAAAAACAGACACTAATCCATTGCCATGGCCGATGGCTACTGTTTTTCCATTCAAATACATATCTGCAACCATCAGAATGCGACCTGCCAGTGGTGCTTCAATGACTGTGCCTGCCGGAGCAGCAATATCAATGCCTGAGTGCGGAGATTTTGGTTTTCCATTCACATATCGCTGCGCACCAAAGGGGGTGGATTCGATACCTTCGATCGGTTTGCCAAACATGATGATATCCGGGTTGGCAGATACCTGTTTCGTGTAGGTGGCTTTTAGCACTTTCACTTCTCTATAATAGCGTTCCAAGGTGGGCTTATCGAATTCGGCCATCTTCTTTGCAACCGTGATATGAGAGATGCGGAACTCTCCTTTTGTGACGTTCAGGAAATCTTCGGCGACAACCGTTTTACCAGAGCGCCATAACACATTGTGTTTGCCTGCTTTCGTTTTGAGATCCACGCCAATCCAGCCTTGCCAGTGGTTGTTGCCTTTGGCTTTGAGCGGCCATTTCTTTCCAAAACATGTCAGCGACAGTGTGTCGCCAGCGTAATCCATTTCAATAGAAGCAACATTACCCTGGATGACCGTCCATTCGCTGGCGTTGGCTGGCATGAGCCAGAGCATGGCGCATAAAAGTAGTGTGAGTTTTGTCTTCATTTCGGATTCCTTGTTGTTGAAATTACTTTACTTTGCACGCTGCCATCACGGAAACGTACCTGCATACTGTCGCCAGCTTGTAGTTCAGACGCTTGGGTGATGACACGTCCATCGGCTGAAAAACTCATATTATAACCACGATCAAGTACACGTGATGGATCAAGCTCTTTTAATTCGCCACAAAGCACAGCAAGTCTTTGGCGTTTCATCTGAACCTGCTTTTTCTGTTCTTTCAATCCCAGTGTGGCAGCGTTTACAGTAATCTGGCGTTGTTGGAGTGCCGTGTGTGTCTGTTGTGACAGGCCACTGAATTGTTGATTGAGTAACAGGCGCTGCTGTTGAAGCCGCTGGATGGGTTGCAAGGGTACAAGTCGTTTTTCAAGCAGGCGCAGTGGTGTAGCTGCTTGATTGAGATGCCGATGAAATGCATGACTTAAACGGGATGAGAGTTGTACACTGCTATGATGACGTGCATCTGTACCGCGTTGCCATGCCTGATTTTGTCGTTGTTGCAACATACGTTGATCGCGGTTCTTTTGACTTAAACGCTGATTGAGCAGACCGTACAAGCTGGAAATGCGCGGTAAGCGCTGGCGCAGTTCATCACGGGGCGGGCAGCATAATTCTGCGGCATTCGATGGTGTTGCGGCACGAAGATCAGCAGCCAGATCAGCCAGTGTGGTATCAATTTCGTGCCCTACACCGGTGATAACAGGAATAGGGCAATCGACTATCGCTTTGACCACAGCTTCATCATTAAAACACCATAGATCTTCCATGCTGCCGCCACCACGTATAAGTAGAATGACCTGTGGTGGTGTCTCCATGCTGCTTATTTTTTTAAGTGCGGTGGAGATTGCTGTCGGGGCACTGCTGCCCTGTACTAAAGCCGGGCTGAGCGTGAGTTCAAGCCAGGCAGGACGTGTAGCGAGTACTTTTTTCACATCTTCAAATGCAGCAGCAGTAGGAGATGTGACAATGCCGATATGTTTGGGCAGGGCAGGGATGTCCTGTTTGCGGGATGCATCAAAATATCCTAAATCCGCATACAGTTGTTTGCGGCGTTCAAACTCAGCCGCCAGTTTGCCTGCACCAGCAGTTTCTACCCGGCTGATGATCAGCTGATAGGTACCACGCGGTTCGTAAAGGCTGATATGGCCGGTGAAAATAAATTCACCACCTTCCTGTACAATGTTTTTCAAACGGGCAGCAGTCGAGCGCCAGATCACTGCTGAAATCGATGCGTGTGCATCTTTGATGGTGAAATAGAGGTGTCCGGAAGAGGGGCGGGTCAATCGGGAAATCTCACCGCTGACTTCAACCTTGGCAAAACCGATCTCCAGCATCTGTTTGATGCGGGCAGTTAGCTCGGTGACAGTGATCGGAGTATGTTGTTGTTCGGCAAGCACAGCTGCAATCATGTCTTAAGTAAGGAGTGGGTCAATCTGTTTTTTGGGTGGGGTGCTTGCACCTGAGGAAATGAACGGCTGAGGATTGCTTTATCTCAAAATAATTTGTTTTTCGACATGAAATGCTTTTTGTGTTTCTCAAGATTTAATGACTGTATTGCGAGGCCTTCTACTCTGATTGCAATGCCTGTTCTCGTTTCCGAAGGCATTTGAGAGGTGTAGGGTGATGAATCATTTGCACTTCACTGCGTTTCAAAATATGTTCCTATATGATGTGTAAATAGAGTGACGAGAATCTAATCACCGATAGGTAGAGCGAATCCATTCATTGTTATGAAAAATACAAAGCAACATATTACATCGCAATACTCTGTCTCAGAGTATATCGACATGCTGATTACCAATTCAGCGCATCTGAACCAAAGCTCTGCCTTGCTTGAAAAGGCATGCCAGTATGTTTGGGATGCACAAGATATTGATTCTGAACTGCCAAGTAGTCTGGATGTTGCCATCTTACTCAGTCAGTTAAGTGCGGATGAGACAACGATGATTGTATGTTTACTCAGTGACAGTCGTCTGCGCTCAACTGAATTTCACCAGCGCATTCAACTTGAATTCACTGACGAATTACTTCACATGGTTCAGGGCCTTGAAAAGCTGCATGGGTTTAAAACAAGTCAATCAGATGGTCATGAGCAATCCGAGCGTCTGAGAAGAATGTTGTTGGCCATGGTTGATGATGTCCGCGTGGTGCTTATCAAGCTTGCATACAGGGTACAGCGGCTCAGAGAGCTTTCAAAAGCAGATGAAGAGACACGCAAAGCCATTGCATCCGAATCACTTGAAATCTTTTCACCCATTGCCAATCGATTAGGTATCGGACAATTAAAATGGGAACTTGAAGATCTGTCCTTTCGCTATCTGCAACCTGAGACCTATAAGCGCATTGCCAGGTTGCTTGAAGAAAAAAGAGGCGGACGTGAGACCTATATCAAACAGGTGGTCACAGAGATTGATGGGTTGCTAAAAAGTTCCGAGATTGATGCCAGGGTTTATGGCAGGCCAAAGCATATCTATAGTATCTGGTCAAAAATGACGCATAAAGACAAACAGTTTTCGGAATTGTTTGATGTTCTGGCCATCAGAGTCACGGTAACCACCATCGCAGAGTGTTATACCGCACTGGGGTTGATACATGGTCGCTGGCATCATATTCCTAAAGAGTTTGATGATTATATTGCCAACACAAAAGCCAATGGCTACCAAAGTCTGCATACGGCCGTGTATGGGCCGGAGGGAAAACCGGTCGAAATTCAGATTAGAACGAAAGCCATGCACGAGTTTGCAGAATTTGGTGTGGCAGCACACTGGCGTTATAAGGAGCGAAGCAAACAGGACGACGTACTGGAAAAAACGATTCATTCGGTCCGAAGACTGTTGGAAACAGCTGAAGGTGATGATGAGGAATTTTTAGGTAGTTTTAAAACAGAGCTGTTCTCTGACCGGGTATTTGTGTTGAGCCCTGATGGTAAAGTCATTGATTTGCCGCAAGGCGCAACGCCGCTTGATTTTGCCTACGGCATTCACACAGAAGTCGGGCACAAATGTCGAGGCGCAAAAGTGAACGGTCACATCGTACCGTTAACCACGCCACTTCAAAATGGTGTGCAAGTCGAAATTTTAACGACGAATCATGCCGCACCAAGCAGAGACTGGCTCAATCCGAATCTGGGATATATCACTAGCAACAGGGCACGCGCAAAAATAAAAGCCTGGTTCCGGCAACAGAATTATGAGCAAAATGTGATAGATGGTAAAACCGCTATCGATCGCGAACTCAAACGCATGCACATTTTAAATCCTGATATACATAAAGCTCTCACGCATTTTAAAGTGAAGAGTGAAAAAGAGTGGCAGGCAAAAGTCGGGCGCGGTGATGTTACATCAGCGCAGTTGACGCAGGGTTTAAATCAAGCCTATACCAGTGAGTCATTGAAAACGCTTCCTTCTAAACCTAAACCGAAAAAGAGAGGCAGTGCAGATCCATCGATCAATGTTTGTGGCGTAGGTAACCTGTTATCCTATATGGCCAACTGCTGTAAGCCCGTTCCCGGTGATGAGATCATTGGCTTTATTACCCATGGCAAAGGGGTTTCGGTTCATCGCCCTGATTGCATAAACATACTTAATCTGGAACATGATAAGCAAAAACGACTCATTTCTGTTGAGTGGGCGGATCATGAACATCAGACATTTGAGATCAAGCTTGCTATCCAGGCCATTGATCGAACAGGGCTGTTAAAAGATATTTCAAGCATACTGTCCGACCTGAAGGTTAACGTACTCAGTATTCAGACCTTATCAAATAAAGACATGCAAATGGCAGATATGCAAATCATGATGGAAATAGAAGACCTTGAACAACTGCAAAAAGTCACTGACAAAATTATGCAGTTACAGAATGTATTTAAGGTTTATCGGCAGAACGCATAAGCCTTTGGCATAGAGCAAGATCTGCCCCGAATGTTTCGACTTTTTTGGGAAACACATCGAGTATGCCCCTGTTGATTCGATGATCTGATGTTTATAAGGGATGTTATATTGACCCTTATATATTATAATACTATATTATGGACACCATGTTGTCCTCTAATGAACTATTCTCCTTGCTCTCACCTAAAGATATTCAGGGTCAACTGGCCGCTGAGGTGAAGCGCTCACGTGTAGAGATTAATGGCTGGAAACGGGATACACTGGCGGAGAAATCAGGCGTGCCTGCATCGACCATTAAACGATTTGAAAATAGTGGTGAAATATCTCTGCGGCAGTTACTGATGCTTGTGCATGCGCTTGGTCTGTTGGATCGATTTGATCAACTGCTTAATAACGAGATTGAAGGCATGCGAATGGATGAGTATATCAAACAGAATGCGCGTAAACCTCGTGTAAGGGGTGTGAAGTGAAAACCCTTGATGTCATCTATAAACCTAGAAATATGTTGGTCGGCCGATTACTGCATCAAGGATATGACCTGCTGTTTGAATATGATCAGGAGTTTGTTGCGACGGGACTGAATTTATCTCCTTTCAAACTCAAATTTGAGGTAGGCATTCAGAAAAGTGATGCCCGCTTCAGACAATACCTGCATGGCCTGTTTGATGATTCTTTGCCTGATGGCTGGGGATTGTTACTTATGAATAGAGAGCTGAAACGAAGAGGCATTCAATTCCCGATAAGCCCTCTGGATCGGCTTGCCTATATTGGAGACTCTGCAATGGGCGCATTGAGCTATAGGCCGTCTATGGGTTCGGATAATGATGATCAGCTATTTGATATAAGCGAAATTGCTGAAGCATCGATCAAATTTTATGAGGGTGAGATAGAGAGCGTGCTTCCTGCTATGGCCAGGGCTGGTGGTTCACCAGGTGGCGCGCGACCAAAAGTAGTTGTAGGTATTAACGGTAATCAGATTATTTCTGGTGAAGGTGATCTGCCAAGTGGATATGAGCATTGGATCATCAAGTTTGCGGCCAGAAAAGATCTAAACAGGGCAGGTGAAATGGAATATGCCTACTATCAAATGGCATTGGCTGCAGGCCTAAATATGATGGAATCTCGACTCTTTGAGGTTGGAGATTACAAGTTTTTTGGAACCAGACGTTTTGACAGGGTCGGAAATAAAAGAGTTCACATGCATACCGTTGCAAATTTGATTGATGCTAACTTTAGAGA
>NZ_RCFQ01000034.1 GCF_003665155.1 Mariprofundus sp. EBB-1
TGTCATTTTCATCAATAATAATAGGGAGAAATCCTTCTTTAAGAAACCATTTGAAAAAGGATTTAGATAATGTTGTCTTTCCAGATTGAGATTCTCCTGTGATCAGTAGACGTGGGTTTTGATAAGCAAAGTCAAATAGATTTTCGCCTTTTATCTTCTCCCCTTTTTCACTTCCTTTGTTTGAGGTTATTTTTACATCTGGAGCGACAAATATATCCGACAATGTAATTGGAGCACTTACACCTCTATTTTTTTGCATGAGTGACACACATGGATCATCAAGGTAATCAGCCATTCCCTGGTTGACCTCACTATGGTTACCTGATCGAGCCCTATTTGTTGGAAGTTGATCCCATCTTAGCCCCATTCCACAGTTATCTTCATGGAGGGGAATGGTGGATAAATATTTATGTCCATCCCATTTCATCCTAGAAAATTTTTGCTTTCTGCCCTCAATGTCTACCACTATCGCATTAAAAGTACTTTCACTCCCATAGTGAGTATCATGCAATGCACCGCCTTCAATATAAGACATGCGAGGTCCATCATCTCTTTCTATTACAGACTTAGTTGAGGTGTGCTCATGACCAGTAAAAATCATATCACTATAACTTTCAATTTTTTCTCTAAATTCTCTAGCGTTATTAGGAGCTAACCACTGGTAAGGGTGGTGAAAAACAGATATTACAATTGAACTATTATGCTCTAGTTCTGGATGGCAATCCATTGGAAAATACAATGTTCCTGGGGTTTCATGCCTTAATGATACCCACGCTGTATTGATACAATTTATTTCGACCTGATCCCCATCAAGGTCAAATATATATTGATAAAACAGCGGCTCATCAACACTAATGTTTTTTGAAGAAACAAATGAGTCTCTGAATTGGATAAACTCACTCTGAGGCTCTAAACAAACAGCTATCACTTCATCATCAATTTTGTTGAAATTATCTTCTTTTAATTTTTTAACTATAAACTCTCTAGCTCGAGAAGATGTGAAATTACAGTCATGATTCCCCGGCACTGGTATACAATATGCGGGTGCGTTAGTAGCCGTCGATAATTTATCTCTTATTGTTTCTAATAGGTCAATAGCAATTAGGAATTCATCATCCTGCCCACTGAAGGTTATATCCCCAGAAACTATGACTAATACAACACCTATATTGTAATCTAAATTTTTTATCGAATTTACTATAGAATCCACGTGTTCTATAATAGGTATATTTTCATCCGAAATGTGCATATCACTCAAGTGCAAGATAAGTGCTTTCAATAAAAACGCCCTTAACCTTTGGGGTAAAATTTTGTTTCGTGCAAATTATTTGTTCTTGCAGCCATCAATCTCCCACCCTCTTATTTATCTTCCAGCACAAAACCGATGGGCTGCTACTTTGGTGACGGCTACTCCATCAATCCGCGGATTGATGCGAATTCAAGGGACAGTTTACTTAATTCATTGTTAACTTCGTTCATCACTCCCCCTCGCCTATTTCAGTATAGCTGGAAATAAACCATTTGGGGGTATGCATCTCTATTTAGAGAACAGAAAGCCCCCCCTCCCCTGGCAGTCAGCAGACCAAAACACGACATGACACAGGGAATGAACTGACTGGCATGACTGATCACTTCAGATATGAAGTGGTGATGTGAACCTTGCCATGGGAAATTCAGAAATTCACAGAAATTCAGGGACAGTTTACTTTATTCATTGTTTACTTTGTCCCGCCCTCTCCTTTAAAGATTATAGCAGAAAAAAACTATACCTTAGCGGAACGCACCATGATACAGCGCTGAAAATGGCATTCATCATCAATGTTGATGGTAAAAAGTAATATGATGGATAATTTCTCGAAAGAGAGGATTTAACAATGAGCTGGAAGTATTTGATTATTCATGTCGGTTTCGTGCAGCGCACTACTACTTCATCTTTTTTCACCGAAGATCATAATTTAAGCGTATAATAGTCAATGCAGTACAATAAGAAATCTGAATCACTGGGAGTCTTATCATGTTAAATAATGGAATTATTTTAGTACCAACCGATTTTTCGGATCACTGTGCCGAAGCACTCAAACAGGCTGTTTCATTGGCCTCTATGTACAATTGCGAAGTGCATCTACTACATGTTATTACCTCTTACAGCAGTTTCGATGCTGAGTTAATTACCACATTTCAGATTGATGAGATGCAGAAATTACAACGAGAGAGTGCAATCAAACGTCTTGCAGATCAGGCAAGGAGTGTTGATATGGTTATTACCACCCATACAACGGATGGGCTTGGTGATCCAGCAAATGCGATCTGCGATGTTGCCAAAGAGCTTTCTGCCAATCTAATCATCACAGGCCGCCATAGCCGTCAGGGTACACTTGAACACATGTTGATTGGTTCAACTGCCGAACGCATCGTACGTTTTTCTCCTTGTTCAGTCCTAATTGCGATGCCGTAGCAATGCACTTTAGCTCTGCAAAGTGATCATCATTTATCCTCTTCCATCAGCATCCGCATAAGATCGGTAGGGCCAGGATCAATACCGGCGTGAAACAGCATGTGGGTGACCTGACCACGATGATGGGTTTGGTGATTGAAGAGATGTTGCAACAGTTGATCCAACGGACGTTCGTACTCTTCCCGTGCCATATTGCGATAACGCATAGGATGCGCCAATAGCTTAGGCGTTAATGTTGCACTGAACTCTAAGATCAGTGCATCCAGGCGTTCACGCGCTTCGGTTAATTCGGCGAAATCACTGAACAGGATATCACGATGGGAAGCCGGTGTTGGGAATGTGGTGAGCTGGTGCGCCAACGCATCATGACACGCCTTGTTGGTCGCGATGCGGTGCAACCAGAACAGATCAGCCACCATGATATGATTGAGGGTGCCAAGGATAGAGCCAAAGAATGCATCCCGGTCTTCGGCAATAGCAGCATTCGGTAGTTCAGCCACTTTTGCGAACAGTTTAACATTCATCCAGCGGTTATAGCGTGCCATACGTTGCAGATATTCAGTCATGCCCTTACCCCCTTTATGATTCGATCAAAACAATCATCAGACAATATCTTAACAGAATTCAAATGAATCAGCTAATGAGCATTATCTGTCAAAGTAAAGCTGGTGATATATGCAGCTGGCATGATGATTGCCTTTTCTACATGAAGATCAAGGATGGCCATTCCCAGCCTATTGATGAAACGTCTGTCAGGAGCGCTTCTTATAAAATAACGCCATCAATCAAGCTGCCTTTGGAAAACCTACCCGATTAAGCTCTACTACAGGCCTGTCCACCCGGAAATCAGACAGATCCATGTCTGGCTTCTCACCCATGATCATGCGACTCATTAGATCAGCTGTACCCGGTGCAAGGGCTACGCCATTGCGATAGTGACCACAGGCCACCCACAAGCCTTTACGCCCCTCCACTGGGCCTAAGTATGGCATACCATCAGGACTACCTGGACGGAACCCCATCCACTGATTCACCACCTCTGCAGATTTGAGTCCAGGTGTGATGCGGTACGTAGCTTCCAGCAGTGCATCGATCACCGCTTTGGTAGTGCCCTGCTCAAAACCAACACGCTCCATACTGGCACCAACCAGAATATGACCATCGGAACGTGGCACCAAATAGACATCATCGTGCTTGATAATATGTTGCACTTTGCCCGGTTCACCTTTGAGCAATACAATCTGTCCCTTCACCGGTTCCACAGGCAGTGCAAGACCGATCTGTTTGGCCAGTTCTCCACTCCAGCTGCCTGCCGCCAATAACACAGCATCAGCCTCAACCTGCTCGCCACTGGCAAGTGTGACTGCGTTAATCTCACCCTGACCGTTTTCTCCCAGCCCGACCACTTCGGCATGTTGGCGCACCGGAATATTAGCAAGCTCCAGAGCTTTGCTGACAGAGGCTAGCAGACGTGGATTGCGCACCTGACCCACATCCGGCCACAACAACGATCCGTTCACCTTATCAGATATAGTGGGCACGTGCATTTGCGTTTGTCCGGCATCAAGTTCTTCGACATGCCAATCAAAACGATGCGACCATTTCAAAGCATCATCACGGTGATGCACGCGGTCGTCATCGAACAGTGGAATTAATAATCCACTCTTTAGCCACTGCATCGACATGCCGGTTTTCTCATGCAACATCGCATCCATAGCCGGGTACATGGCAAGACTGGCATCAATCAGATGGGTAAAACTGTCGGGATATAGCCATGGATGAATCGGGCAGAGAATACCGGCGCCGGCCCATGATGATTCACGGCCTGCGACACCCTTTTCCAATACAATCGGATTTGCACCCAACTCATGCAGATAGAGTGCTGTCAGGCAACCAATGACACCACCACCAATCACCACGACACGTTTTCCATTGGTTTGTTTACAGTCAAGCCGTTTACTTTCAGGCTGTTTCATATCGGTCACAGTGTTACTCCCCGGAAAATTGTTTTAATGCGCTTGCGGAATCTCTATGGCATTGCCACCATGCAGCCATGTCGGCCCCAATAAAAGAGTCAGTGGAATTAGCGCAAGCTTATCAACATTGTCTGGATATCGCACGAAACCACTACGAGAATTTTCCTACAGCATCCAAACTGCTGCGGGCTGATTTGCGCCCGGCTGTAGCGGCCATTTATGCCTTTGCCCGTCATGCCGATGATCTGGCAGATGAGGGTGATGCGCCGGCTGAAGTCAGGATAAAACAACTCGATGCATGGGAAACCCTGTTAGAACGCGGTGAACAAGGCGAACAGATTGACCACCCTATTTTTCAAGCCTTGAGTGATAGTATCAACAAACATCATCTGGATATTGAAGCCTTAAATAATCTACTCATCGCTTTTCGTATGGATGTCACTATTCATGCCTATTCAACGCTAGCTGAATTACTATTTTATTGTAAACACTCAGCCAATCCGGTTGGCCGACTGATGTTACAACTGCATGGCATCCATGATTTTCATGCCATGACCTGCTCGGATAAAATTTGTTCTGCCCTGCAACTGATCAATTTCTGGCAGGATTTAAGCATCGATCTACCCAATGGACGCTGTTACCTTCCCGAACAATGGTTGCAAGCATTTGGCATTCAGGGTCAACAACTGCTTGATGAAGAGATCAATGCCGATGCACTGCGGCCAGCATTGTTAAAGGCCACCAACGAAACCCGTCAAATACTTGAAGCAGGCACGGCCCTGCTAAGCATGATTCCGTTTCGCCTGCGTTTGCAAATAGCTGCCACCATCCATGCCGCTCATCTGATGCTAAACAGAATTGAGCAGTTAGATGACCCTTTACATGAGCGTGCAACGGTAAGTAAATCTGATTGGAAACTGCTGGCCTTGCCAATCCTGAAAGACACACTTTTTCCACCCAAGGGAAGTAATATAACATCATGAATGCAGAAAAATATTGTCGCGATAAAACCAGAGGCTCCGGCTCATCCTTTTTCTACGCCTTTCTTTTTCTACCTGAAGATCAACGCCGTGGCATGATGGCCTTATACGCTTTTTGTCGGGAAGTGGATGATATTGCGGATGAGATTAAAGAGCAGGATGTGGCGCTTCCCAAACTTGCATTCTGGCGTGAAGAGCTAGGCCGTGCCTTTGCAGATAAACCGACACACCCTGTAGGAAAAGAGCTGCAGTGGACCAAAAAGCACTTCACCATTGATGAGGAACTATTGGCAGAAATCCTTGATGGCATGCTAATGGATGTGATGCGCAAACCCATCCTCAAAGGCTCAGACTTATCTTTATATATATACCGCGTCGCCGGTGTGGTAGGTCTATTGAGTATTGAAGTCTTTGGTTATAAAGAACGCAAATCACGTGATTTTGCAACCTCACTCGGTGAAGCGCTGCAATTAACAAATATTCTGCGTGATGTTGCCGAAGATGTGCGCATGGGCCGCATCTATATTCCTCAGGAAGACAGAATGCGTTATCGCATCAGTGATCAGGACTTTAAAGATGGCGAATGCAATCAGGCCATGCAAGAACTGTTAGAGGAGTATGCCGACAAAGCAGAAGCGGCCTACAGGCAGGCTATTGCTTATCTGCCCGATGAAGACCGCGAGAGCCTGCGCCCCTCCATTGTTATGGGCACCATCTATTATGCCTATATGAAAGAACTCAGAAGCGTTCAATTTGACGTATGGAAACACCCGGTACATATCTTACCACTACGCAAGATCTGGATTGCATGGCGCAGTTGGCGTTATGAGATCAAAGCCTGCAAAAAGAACCTGCCACTCAGACTGGAATTTTAGCCTGTTGGCCACGTACCCTAGATGAATCAAAACGGTAATATGTCGCATCCAGACAAACAAACGAGGCATAAGGTTGCGATTATCGGAGCTGGCTTAACCGGTTTGACAGCCGCTATCCGGCTGGCTGAACAAGGGGTGCAGGTACACCTGTTTGAAGCATCTACCAAAGCAGGTGGTAGAACACGCAGCTTTTATGAAAAACAGGTCGATTGCCTTTGTGATAACGGCCCACACCTGCTTGTCGGTGCGTATCAAGCAACAAGTAAACTGCTGATCGATTGTAATGTTGCCCACCATATAACATGGCAGCCCAATCTGCAGTTACCGCTCTGGCATCAACAACGCGGCACTTTTGCTTTCAAGCCCAAAGCATGGTTACCCATTCAACTTGCCCTGCTCAATGCAGCATCTGCTTTACCCGGTCATGGTAAATCATCTGCCATCGCCATGATTAAACTTGCATCAACATTCAGGGATAAGATGCATGAGAACTACACGGTAAAAGCGTGGATAATGCACATCTCCATGCCGCAATTACTTATCGATGATCTGATTGAACCGTTATGTCTCGGGGCTATGAATGAACACATCGACACTGCCAATGCATTGTCATTCCGGCAGGTATTGCGTGAAAGTTTTTCCAGTCATCAACAGGCCCGCTTAGGCTGGTTCAACAAACCGTTGGACAAGGCATTAATTCAGCCACTGTCTGAACAGGCTGAAAAGTTAGGTGTAAGCATACATACCCGCTCATCTATTCGTTCTCTTCAGGTTGAGCATAAGCACGATACAAACAACCCTCACATTGACATTCAAGGCCATAGCTTTGACAGCGCCATTATTGCCCTGCCGGCCTATGCCACGGATAGGTTGCTTGGACAAAATCCCACATGTGAAACACGGGTGATTTGTAATATCCATCTATGGTTTGATCAGCAGTTCACCTTTCCCTCACCATTTATTGGTGGCCTTGGCACTACCGGGCAATGGTTTTTTGATATCTCTTCGCAAATGATCGACCCTCCACATCAGCAAGGAGCATTACGCCATTTATGTGCCGTCATCAGTGCTGATCAGCAAAATATAGATGATCTAACGCTGGTACAGATCATCAGAGATGAGATCAGACTCATTGCTAACAACCAGACATTGAATCCAGTGCATTATCGGATCATTCGGGAGAAAAGAGCTACCGTGTTGGTGCGTCAACAAGAAATCGGGCAAGTATTACCAGACGCGCTTATTGATGCCTCAGAGCGCCCTAAACCAGGCCAGCTACCAGCTACCATTGAATCGGCGGTACAGCGCGGTGAAAAAGCAGCTTTATTATGCCTGAGCAGACTCAAGCTGTAACGTTATCCACCTCTCACTAATAAAATCTTATTTTAAGAGCTTAAACCCATACTTTTATAATGATCATCACACATAATGTCGTAAACCATTAGAATAGAAAGGTTAATTATTATGCATAAAATTTAAGCACCATGATAACACTTGTTTACACCCCCCTAGCCGCAGGCATACAGGACGATTCATCCACACAGTTATCCACAGGCTTTGTGGATAGCTTAAAAAGCCATTAAAAAACTAACTGTTATGCTCAATTTATCTACTATTGCACTACAGCCTAGTAGTTTTATGATTTGACCTATGAATAAGCCATTTAGACAAACTACTGTAGCAGATAATATTATCGGGGAGCTTGATCGGGCTCTGAACAATATATTTTGCAAACAGACCAGCTTACGCCCATTTCCTGCCGATAACACTACAGGAGATGCAGCTCCACTATCATCAGACCAGAAGAGACAGGCTGCCAGCCTGATGCGTGTGAATCATGCTGGAGAAATGGCCGCCCAGGCGCTCTATCAAGGGCAAAGCCTGACAGCTCGTGACCCTTCTCTGGCCGATAAACTAAAAAACGCATCGATGGAAGAAGCAGACCATCTCAACTGGTGCCGCAATCGCCTGGAAGAACTCGATGAGCGCCCTTCCCTGTTTGACCCCATCTGGTATGCCGGTTCATTCGCTATTGGCATGGCGGCTGGCATTGCCGGTGATCGCTGGAATTTAGGCTTTCTGGCTGAAACAGAAAAGCAGGTTGTTCGCCATCTGGACAGTCATCTCGAACGCCTGCCTGAAAATGATGAACGTAGTCGTGCCATTGTCGAACAGATGAAAGTTGATGAACAGGGTCATGCCGATCTAGCTGAAGATCTGGGCGCGGCTGAGTTACCTCAGGCTGTGAATAAGGTCATGAAACTCACATCAAAAGTGATGACCTCCGTAGCTGAAAAGATATAAATACATTGTTCTTTTATACATACTCACAACGATCTGAGAGACATGTAATTTATCAGCTCACCATCACTACATTATCATAATACTCTCTAGGTGTTTCAACCAAAAAGCGTCACCCTGCTGTAGTATATTAACCCACTGAGACCACCGCCAAAACGGACGTTCAGGTTAAATTAATTTCTCCATTTTAATATCCTCAAACTCCAGTCCATTACCAAAATCCCTTTTAATTAGGCCAAGACTTGAAAATCCCCAATGTTCATAAGCTCTGATAGAACCTTTATTTCCATGATATACAGTTAACACGATCTTACTTATTCCAGAGTTATGGCCGATCCTTTCTAGATGGCTAAGCACCTTTCTGCCTACTCCTTCTCCCCTATGGTTTGAATAAATATATATCTTACTCAGAAACAATTCATCTTTGGTATGGTCAAGCTTATAGGCGAAATATCCAATTTTTTCACCATCACGGATAATGAAGAAATACTGATAGCCATCTTTTATTTGAGATGAAATGACACTTCTTGATTGAGCTCCTTCAATTAATTTAAGGAGAATTTCACTATCAAATATCGAGCTAAAGTATTCACTCCATATCTCACGAGCCATTACAACCAAATGGGTTATATCACTTTTGGTTTCAATACTTGTAAACATTGGCTCACTATAACTTAAAGCCATAGACAGGGCATATCTTCTTTTGGCCGACGTCGGCCAATCACGACAGGCGACTTATGACCAACTTCGGACCTTAGAATTGACTTGGAAATCAGCAATAATCCACCAATATCAAATTTTGAAAGCATGGCACCTTAAGCAGCCACTGAGCATTTATGCTGCGTTTCATTCATCTTCATACCTCAACGGCTTCCTCGTCTCCATCAAGCAGCAACCCGTTTATCCATCACCACCTACAAGTCTCGAATAAGATCGTACAGCCTGTACTCGATAGCAATGCTTTGACAGAGGTAATGGGTAATACTACCATTACATTATACCACCAGCTTGGATGAAAGGAGATCGCAATGCAGACTTCAACCAGCAAATTAACGCAAAAATATCAAACCACAATCCCTGCACCCGTCCGCAAGCTATTGCACCTGCAAGCTGGTGATGCGGTCGCGTTCGATATTGAGGACAATGTTGTTCATCTACGCAAAGCCAGAAGCATTGATCTTGCCTTTACCCAAAGTCTTGAAGGCACGCTGAACGAATGGAACTCCCCAGCAGATGAAGAGGCATACCGTGAGCTATAATGCCCATGATGTTGTTGTCGTACCGTTTCCATTTACGGATGAAACCAGTTCCAAAAGACGACCTGCATTGGTGCTATCCGATGCGCATGCATTTAATGCTCAGGTAGGACACTCTGTATTGGCGATGATTACCAGTTCCGCCAATTCATCATGGCCAATTGATATTGAAATCACCGATCTAGATGCCGCCGGTTTAACGGCCTCATCAGTCGTGCGGATGAAGTTATTCACATTAGACCATCAGTTGATCCTGAGAAAAATTGGCAAGCTCTCGGTAACCGATAGTCAGCAAGTGAACTTGTCAATTGATGCTTTACTGAAACCGTCGTTGGCTTTGTAAATTCAATCCCTCATCAAGATTTCACTGGTATTCTCATTCGCATCATATCAGGTGATGGAGGCTTGACCCTGTTGTTCTTCATAGTCTTTCCAGCTTTTCTTGAGATTCACATCGCGCGGGAAGCGCCGACACCACTGGTCAGGTAATTCTCGCTTTCGAGTACAGCAATCATAACCCTGCACTTTATGGTTGAATGCAACCTCGGAGTTACCATCAGGCAAATCTTAATAAGGCTTTCACAATATTATACCCGGTTTCAGGGATGGCTTTAAAACAATGTCCTGATCTGAAGCTGTAATGCTTTTATCTTCGGTTTCAGAATAGATGAAGTTATTTCACACCTCCATAGTTAATACCGGTTAACTCAGCCATATGCCGCTTCCATGTGGTGAGATCATTCGGATTGAATTTCCCAAGGTGGTCATGCCCACACGCCCGAGCCATGACTTTCATGAGCTCTGTTGAAGCGCCGAAGAATCGCGCTAAACGCAGAGGTGCCTCATCCACATTCAGTTTGGCTCGCAATTCGGGCTTTTGCGTTGCTATGCCTGCCGGACACTGATTGGTGTTGCACATACGTGCTGCCACACAACCGATAGCCTGCAATGCAGAGTTAGAAAGAGCCACACCATCAGCACCCAGTGCCATTGCCTTGATAAAGTCTTCCGGCATACGCAAGCCTCCGGTGATAATCAATGTGATATCTTTACGCCCTAATTGATCCAGGTGATGTCTCGCCCGTGCAAGGGCAGGAATGGTTGGTACCGAGATATGATCACGGAATATTTTCGGTGCAGCACCTGTACCACCACCTCTTCCATCAAGAATGATATAATCAACACCGGAGGCCAGCGCAAAATCAATATCATCCTCGATATGGTTGGCGGAGAGCTTCATGCCAATGGGAATACCACCGCTTACGTCCCGCACACGATCAGAAAAGCGTTTGAAATCAGCCGGTGTGTTCAGATCAGCAAACGTTGGTGGCGAAACAGCATCCTCCCCGGGATTCAAACCACGCACTTGGGCAATCTTTTCAGTCACCTTACTACCGGGAAGATGACCTCCCGTACCAGTCTTGGCTCCCTGACCACCCTTGAAATGGAATGCCTGAACATTTTTAAGCAGCTCTTCCTGAAAACCGAACTTAGCCGATGCGAACTCATAAAAATAACGCGAGTTGGCCTGCTGCTCTTCAGGCAGCATACCGCCTTCGCCCGAACAAATCCCTGTTCCGGCCAATTCAGCACCTTTCGCCAGAGCAACTTTGGCCTCTTCAGACAAAGCACCAAAACTCATATCCGAAACAAACAGCGGAATATCCAGAATCAGTGGATTTTTGGCATTTGGCCCAATCACCAACTCGCTACCTACAGCCCTGTCTTCCATCAGCGGTTTGATAGCAAATTGTGCCGCCAGCAGTTGAATATCATCCCATAAAGGCAGTTGAACGCGAGGCACGCCCATCGCAACCATCTCACCATGATGACCTGTCTTTTCCAGACCAAAACGTGCCAGATCATGAATGCGCTTTACCGTTGGCTCTTCAGGGGTGGCTTCGACAGCCGTCTGTAACGGTGAAACATCACCGCTCTCCGGGAGATTTTTATGGGAACCATCACAGTACGGAGGATTCTTTGTATGCTTACACATACACAAATACGCCTCCTCTGAGGTTTCAGCCTTAAATGCAACGGGCGTAAAATCTGTGCCACGATGTGAACCATCACAAAACGGCTGGTTCTTTGAACGACCACAGGCACACCAGTGGTACTCCTCACCTGCTTTAAGCTCAACACCCTTTGGAAATTTAGCTGCAATAACTGGTTTACTCATATCCCCTCCTTCATCGCTTATGCATCAGCCTGTATATTAGAGACTGTTATGTCCAAGTAATTGGCTATTTCATGTCATGCTGAATCAACGCTGATTCCTCAACATCCTACTTCTGCCACCACTGGTTTTGAATGTTTGCATCGCTGAAACTTTTTCGATTCTTCATCTTTTGGTAATACGAAGCGATAGAAGGAAAATTCTCTTGCGAAATCCAGTCGTCATAGCCAAGGAGTTCGAGTCTGGACAACACAACGGTCCAGATCACATCGGCAAGCGTATAGGTTTCACCAATCAAGTAGCTGCTCTTGGCAAGCTGACTCTCTGCAGTGCTCAACGATGCATACGCATCCTTCTCAATCTGACCTACATATTCCGGATCAACCCGGAAATTTTTATTTTTTAATGAGCGCTCAGCACAGACCTTGTAAGCCTCTTCAAACTCAGGATGCTTTTTTCCTAAAGCGATCGATTTTTCTATGCGTGCATCGAGAATCTTTTCGGATTTTTCCATAGATGGATGGCGAGCATAACTGAGAATTTGTAAATCAATATGATCAGCCAGCGTGATAAGCTTTTCCATCCGTTGCATATCATCATTCGATGCAGGTAAAAGATCGTTTCCTTCGCCCAATGATGCCACATAACGAATAATCGTTGCCGAATTTGTAATGACCTTTGTTTCACCATTGGCGTCTGTAAGCGTTGGAACCACACCTTTGGGGTTTAGGTTCAAGTACCACGGTTCCAGTTGCTCCTGTGTGTGAACAATATCGATCTCACGACTGGTCCATGCTACGCCTTTCTCTTCCAGGGCAAGCCGAGCCTTCATTGAACATACGGATAGCGGGTGATGATACAATGTGAAGGCATGCATCATTTGTTACCTGCAAACAGTGAACGTCTACCATGATCGTGTTTATTTATATCTAAGTTCATCATCTCTTCTCCTAAATCAGTGTTATAAAAACCACACTCCTTTTATGTAGAGTCACAATTGTACTGTTGACTAATACACCTATAAACCGCCTAATAGTGAAATGACTGTTTCCTTAGGAGTTCTAATATGGCGATGTTAACGTGGATGGAAACCTTTGCTGCCGTTGTGAAGGCAGGTAGTTTTACAAATGCAGCAGAGCAGCTGGGAATTTCAAAGTCATTCGTTAGTAAGCAGGTTTCACAACTAGAGAATTCGTTAGGAACCCGCTTGCTCCATCGCTCAACACGCAGACTCAGCCTAACAGACGAAGGTTCTCGGTTTTATCAACATTGTCAGTTGATTGTAAGTGAAGCAGAGAAAGCCAAGGATGAGGTTATCGACAGCCATCAGAATCCTCGCGGATTGATTCGTATCACTGTGCCTCAGAGCCTGATTATCTCAAATGCAGGGGCAGTGCTTCTGAAGTTTCAGGAACAATACCCGGAGATTGAACTTGAAATCATAGCCAGTGGCGCTGCCAAAGATATTATTGAGGATGGTATTGATCTGGCACTGAGGATTGGCCAACTGGAAGATTCCGCACTGATCTGCAGAAAGCTGACCGAGTGTGTTTTTCAAACCGTCGCTTCTCCCCAATATCTTAGCCAGCATGGAAAACCGGACACTCCGACAGATCTCACCCACCACAATTGTTTGATTTATGCCAGCTCAAAATCGAGTCGTCATTGGCCTTACAGACTACCCAATGGCAAAGAAATTACGGTGAATACCCGGGGTAAACTTGTCTGCAACGATGGTCATTTGATTGTGAAAGCAGCACTGGAAGGCAAAGGCATTGCATTTGGCCCGAGTATTTTATTCAGGTCATTTGTTGAACAAGGAAAACTTGAATTGCTGCTTCCTGAATTCTATCGACCTCCAGCTTCAATCTCTGCGCTTTACCCCTCTAGCCGTAATCTTTCCCGCAAAGTAAAAGTATTGATCGATTTTCTCTCAGAGCATCTGTCGCTATAGATAATGAACAAGTCACTGATAATTTAACCTCTCCTTGAAGAAGGCATCAATATCAGCTGCCAGAGACTGGACATCCAACCATGCGATCGCCCGATCTCTCTCATTTTCCCTGAATACTTTCACTTCGTCTAAGTTAGTTATATCACATGCTACCTGGTACATTCTGGATAAACCGTAACCTAAACTCGACTCTGCGATAATGGCGCTCTTGCTATTTTGCCTGTAGTTCGCCGTTTTCATCATTTTTCCACTTGCCGAGATGGTTCTAAAGTCGATTCCAATAACTTTTGCATCTTTATTTAACAGGGTCAGTCCGCGCATATAACCGTCAGAATCATCAATCAGACACAAGTTTTTTGTGAAGGATATTAAATCCTCCGATGAGATTTCTCCGTAAAAAATCTAAAGAATCAATTTCTCACGGGGCATATGGATAAATTCAATCATAAATGGCCTCTAACTTTCCCCTAATAATACCCTACTATATATATCAGGAATTAACAGAGTAACTTGAATTAATATTTGAGGCGAGACCGGACACTCAGCCTGAATCATTCAGCCTAACCATACCACAAGCCTGAGATGACTGTTTTCTGACAAGGCATATTATCATTCAATTGCACTTTGCAAACAAAAAAAACGGCCAAGCCATGATGGTTTTGACCGTTTTTATAGCTGCTGTTAAACAGATATGTTAGAGCATTTGTGCCAATTGAGTTTGTGCCTGTCTGGCTTCCAATAGCACTAAGCCAAGGTTTGCACCCTGATTCACGATCACAATCAATGAGGCTCTGTGCTCAATATCAAACAACAGAATACCAGCATTGGCACCACGAATATTTACTTCCTGGAAATCACCCACTTTCAAGGTGTCGGTAACACGTTTGGCCAGACTGGCAACTGCCGCTCCCATCGCTGCAGCGGTATCGCCCTGATTGCCACCCAACTGATCTGCAATCATCATACCATCGGGACTGATCACACCAGCACCTTTGATATCTGAAGTCGCCATTTTTAGTTCATTAAGAATCGCATTAATTTTTTCCTGTTTAGTTGCCATTTATATCTCCCCTATATGCATAGTTTATGTGTATTTATAACAGATTATTGCGGTAGTTTATATACATCTTGCATGGCATCAGCTCCAGGCTCTAACTTCTCTACCCAATCAATAAACTGCTTGCACATATCTTTACCTTTGAACATCGCACCGTGTTGTGGTGCTATCACTTCAATATCCAGTTCGCGTACCATGTTGGCCCATAACTGACATGCCGTTTTACTGGCCATATAGCGGTTATGGAAGCCGATCATTTCCGGCACATGCGCATCAAAATCTTCAACAAAGCGATAATTTACAAGCGCCGCCCCCAAATCTCCGGTATAGAGAATTTTTGATTCAGGATCATAGATATGGAAGTTGCCGGCAGAATGCAGGAAGTGAGCAGGAATAATCAGTAACTCGCAACCTTCAAGATCAAGCTTCATGCCAGCATCCGGAATCTCTTTCATGCGATCCATAACACTACCATCCACACCGAAATGCGCGACAAAACGGCGCCAGATCGCAGACAAATATGCATCTGCTTCCGTGATCATTAACCAGCCATTTACAGACGCAACAATATCCGGATCCTGATGTGACAAAAATAGATATTCCAACGATGATGGTGGTAAAAACTCCGGCAGCGCTGAAAACAGCTTCGCATACACTTTGTGGCCACCCGGATCCAACAACATCCCTTTACCGTTATGAATGATCAGATGCTGGTTTGCAGACACCATTTCACCTTCGGTGAAGTCTTCAAAAAACACATTTCTGTGACTTCCATTTTCAAACAGTATATCTGCCATCTATTATAATCCCCCGTTTCAATATTATTTGTTTCGCGTGAAACTACCGGTTCAGAGCCATTGCATCGGCAAGCCGATCACTTAAATCAGCCAACAATTTGAGCATGCCTTTAGGCACGGTGGCGGTGTCCATCACCAATACAAAGGGCTCCCCACCCACTTGAATATCTTTGATAACCATTAAATGGGAATCATCCAGTACAAGCGCAACACAGGTAATACTCTTGTACTCTCCCAATCGCTTGGCGTGTTCCCCCACCCTGATCAATTCAGGTGCAATAGCAGACATGCCTGCATGGGCAATCTCTCCAGCATGACTGACCGCCAAGCCATGGTGATCTGCAAGCAACAATGAATTCAAATTATATTGTTCACGCACCTCCTCAAGAATAAGGTGTAAATGTTGATCCAATGTCACTTTCAATGATGATCCCTCCACCAAGCAGTATTTAACCCTAAACGAATGAGGGTTTCCACAAAAAACTTCATTTCACTGTTTTTTCTTCATATTCAAACAGTTAAGCAACTGTCAATTTCACAAGATGACAGATTTGTTTGACGCTTGTATCAAAGTCACGTAGCCCTTCATACATGGTGACAACAGAGCAACACATCCCTCCCCAACATTGATGAAAGCTATGGATATCAGCATCGTAGGAAGTCTGCATGACACCCCTCCCATAGATCAAATGGATGTGTTGCAATTATGGAATAGTGAAAGGGTCTCCCTCTCCCACAACGGTAAATTTTCGGGCAAACCGACCACGCGCATTTATGTCAATGATAACTGGGTGCTAAAGATTCATCGGGAGCGCGGCTTCCGATCACAGGCAGTGGCTGAAAAATGGTGTCATCTGCAAATCAAAAAAGAACAAAATTATAATATTTACCATCCTCAGCGTACATGGATTGCCTGTGGTATAGACAATCAATGGATTGTAGCCAATATCACTCCCCGTATGCAGGCACTGCATACCATTGATTTTTTAGCCATTGATAGCCATGAACGCGTACGGCTTCTGGCTGAAGCACTCCAGATTTATATGACATTTACCACCAAATTCGCATTGCGATTGGATGAAGGCTTGTCCAATTTCAGTTTATATCATGGCAAGGTGTACTATCTGGATGATGATATTTACCCATGGGATAACTTTTATTCTTTTTCAGCTATGCTCGGTAATTGCATCAGAAAAACACCTGCACTGGCCATGAACGAGGATAGTTGGGCACAACTAGGCGAAATACTTCAGCCCATCTTACGTGATCACTCTTCTGAGGCAGAGGATATCGTACATGAGGGTTTGATTGACCAGCTTGTAGGGCAACAGGAAATATTCAAACAAGCTTTTCTCACCGCTCTGCGCCCAACCTATAAAGTTACCATGACACAGCGTGCCAGTGGCCAGTTCCATGCATCCGATGCGATTGCCATCTTAGCTGATGTACATGGTAATCTACCTGCTTTTCAAGCCATATTGCATGAACTCGATAAATACGGTATTCAACAATATTTTATTCTAGGTGATCTGGTGGGCTATGGCCCTCACCCCAAGGCATGTATTGAGTTGATCCAGGAGCGGGATATGTTCTGCATTCGTGGTAATCATGATCACTATGTCGCCTATAATGGTGATGTCAGGGTAGCGATGGGTAAAATGGCCAAATGGACTGCTGACTGGACGCTGGATCAACTCGATGATGATGACAAAATGTGGTTGGGGGCCCTGCCAGTACGCCATCAAATGGATGGCTGGATGGCCGTGCATGGCTCTCCGGTGGATAAAAGCTTTTTTAATGGCTACGTTTATAATATGACTTCAGACCGTAATTTGGATCATCTTATCAGCATGAATATGCCGATCTGTTTGCACGGACACTCTCATATCCAAGGTGTTTATGCGCGACGTAAAGGACAATATTTACCATTTGATACGCGCAAAGGTGATATTAATCTGCAAAAAAATGAAGCCTCACTTGTATGCCCCGGCTCTGTTGGCCAGCCCAGAGGTGGTGTGAAAACAATCATTGCTGAAGCAGCTATCTTCTACCCCGATCAAAGCAGCGTGAAGATGTTGGCCATCCCTTATGATATTTCACCAGTCATCGCGGATATGGAAAAGCATCATTTTCCTCAACAACTCATTCAACGTCTCTATGAAGGTAAATGAAGGAAGGTAAATGAAAAAAGCCCGTCCAGGGGCTCGGCTTAAAGAGAAATCATGGACAGAACGCGGTAACTTCCTGCATCGCGCTTCTGGTCGCCATCCAGCCAGCACCCAGGCTGGTAGTTGTGCGGGTGACAAAGATAAGCAGGTAGTCCGGTTTATCCGGTAGTATCGCCATAAAATGGTAGGTGCCATCAGTGGTCATTTGAATCTCTTTGACGTGATATTTAATCTCATCTCCACGCTGGGCAGCCATCATCGTTTCCACCGCTGTAATCGTTTTGCCACGAAACATATCTACAGCAGCAACACCGACAGCATCAATATATGACTGCGTGAAATACGGTACATTGTGATAAGCATCCACGATCAGACCGCTCTCTAAATCTACAACAGCAGCTGCAAGGCCACCATCCACGTCATTAACCAGTTGCTCCAGCGTCTGTTGACTCATGTGTATATCCCCTTTTTTTCTAACTTGAACATCCTGTTCTCACACTATTCACAGATAAATTCAACAAATACGTCTATCACTGAAATCAATCATTATTTTTATGGGATTGCAAGAAAAAGCTTATTTTCATGAACGATATACCATAGTTATGAAGGCGTACTTGCACCATCTAACCTCCTTTATATACGTGAATACCAACGAGTGCTTAAGCACCTATCTCAATAGATAAAGAACAATAGACCACGCTGGTGGACTTGATTATTTATAGATAAATCTATGCGCCGTGCAGATACTAAAATCATACAGGTTAGCACTCTCTTTTGATTGTCCATAGACATGACGCGCCTATAACACAGTGCTATGCTCCGGCTTGATTGATTTTAAGGGGATTCACTATGTCAGGGCACAGTAAATGGTCTACCATCAAGCATAAAAAAGCTGCGACCGATGCTAAGCGTGGCAAAGTATTCACCCGTTATATTCGAGAAATCACCATTGCTGCCCGCTCCGGTGGAGATGACACTGATGCCAACCCGCGTTTACGTGCTGCCATTACAGCAGCCAAGGGTGTAAACATGCCCAAAGATAATATCGAGCGTGCAATTTCTCGTGGTGCAGGTGGTGATGACGGCAACAATATCGACGAAATCCGCTATGAGGGTTATGGGCAGGCAGGCGTAGCGATCATCGTCGATTGCATGACAGACAACCGTAAACGTACGGTGGCCGATGTGCGCTCTGCCTTTAATAAGGGTGGCGGTAATATGGGCGAATCAGGTTGTGTTGCCTGGATGTTTCATCAAAAAGGCCAGTTTATATTTGCAATAGATGGGCTTGATGAAGATCGCTTGATCGACATTGCGCTTGAAGCTGGTGCTGATGATGTTGAAGAACATGCGGATGATGGCTGTACCATTGTTTGCTGCTCTCCAGCAGATTTTGGTACCGTTCAGCAGGCTCTTGAATCTGCCAATTTACATGCACAAATAGCAGAAATTTCATGGGTTCCTGAGAACACCATCACAGTTGAAGGTGACGTGGCCGAAAAATTATTGGGCCTGATCGAGCGCTTGGAAGATATTGATGATGTACAGAATGTATATGCCAATTACGCTATTTCCGATGCGGAAATGGCACGTATCCACAGTTAATTCTATTTCCACACTATGATAAAGCGACTACTTGGCGTCGATCCCGGCTCCATAAAAACAGGTGTAGGTATTATTGACGTGCAGGGCAACCGCATTCGTCATGTGCATCATACAGTGATTCGCACAGGCAAAGGTGACTTTGATGAGCGCCTGCATATCCTGTTTGCAGGCTTGTCTGAAATTATCACACAATTCAAACCGGTTGATGCAGCCATTGAAGATGTCTTTGTGTCCAAAAATGTGGCTTCAGCCCTTAAATTAGGACAGGCACGCGGCGCTTTAATAGCAGCCTGTGGCGCACATGGATTGCGCGTTACACCATACTCCCCCACCAAAGTAAAACAGGCTGTAGTAGGTTTTGGGCGGGCGGAAAAAGATCAGGTTGGTCATATGGTGCGAATGTTATTGCATCCACCTGAGCCACTTCCCGAAGATGCTGCAGATGCCCTTGCCGTAGCCATCTGTCATGCGCATCATGCACCCATGAAACATTTGGACAGAACTGTAAATAAAACTGTGAGGAAAACAGCATGATCGGCTGGTTATCAGGCACCGTACGCGACATTGATCCAGCCGGCACGGTCATTGTTGAAACCGGCGGCATTGGTTACGAAGTGAGCATGAGTATGCAAACACTATGCAAGCTCAAACAGGGAGAAAAAGCAGCCTTCTCCATCCATACCTATGTGCGTGAAGATCAAATCACCCTGTTTGCTTTTGCCAACAGCGCAGAGCGCAGCATGTTTCGCAAACTAACCACGGTTTCTGGTGTTGGAGCACGCATGGCCCTGAATCTTATGTCTGGCATGCCAGCAGATGATCTTGTGCGCGCCATTGAAAGCGCTGATGATGTGGCCATAGCCCGCACACCCGGTATTGGTAAAAAAACAGCCCAGCGTTTGATTCTGGAACTGCAGGGTAAACTTGGCGCAGTCTGTGATGTTGCATCCCCTTCCGCTGCCAATCATTTAAGTGAAGTGCGTTCCGCCTTAACCAACCTGGGATATAAGCCCGCCCAACTGGATGTCGCTCTCAGGCACATCGAACCGGCCGATTTTGAAACCATGTTCCGCGCAGCGCTGAAAAGTTTAGGATAAGGTCATGGATAGTGATTTCACTCCACTCCACTCCTTTATAGAGCAGCCTGAAGAAGAGCGTCTGATGGATGGTAATGATTCTGGTCAGGATAACTGGGATGCTGCACTGCGCCCCAAGCAGCTCGACGAATATGTAGGGCAAGAAAAAATAAGAGCCAACCTGAGAGTATATATACAGGCCGCCCGCAAACGCAGTGAATCGCTGGATCATGTATTGTTGTATGGGCCGCCGGGTCTCGGTAAAACAACGCTGGCGAATATCATTGCCACTGAAATGGGCGTCAACATTCGCAGCACCTCAGGCCCGGTCATCGAACGACCCGGTGATTTGGCTGCGATGTTAACCAACATAGAAGAAGGCGATGTACTTTTTATTGATGAAATTCATCGTTTAAGTCCGCAGGTGGAGGAGATTCTCTACCCGGCCATGGAAGACTTTCAACTAGACCTTGTTATTGGTCAGGGGCCAGCTGCCCGCTCTATTAAGATGGATATTCCCCGTTTCACCCTGATTGGCGCCACCACCCGCGCAGGCCTGTTAACCAACCCGCTTCGGGACCGATTTGGTGTTATCGAACGGCTGGAATTTTATTCCCATGAAGAGCTCAGCCGTATTGTTAGCCGATCGGCACAACTGATTGATATTATTACAGAAGAAAGCGGTTCATTTGAAATTGCCAAACGCTCCCGCGGCACCCCGCGTATCGCCAATCGTCTGTTGCGCCGTGTACGTGATTTTGCTGAAATAGAGCACGATGGTGCCATTAGCAAGGTCGTTGCCGATAGCTCATTGCTGCGGCTGGATGTTGATCACCTTGGTCTCGATCATCAGGATCGTCGTCTGTTGTCGGTCATTATTGATAAATATAATGGTGGACCGGTTGGGCTGGATACACTCGCCGCCTCGATCTCCGAAGAACGTGACACCATTGAAGATGTGTTAGAGCCATTTTTGTTGCAGGAAGGTTTGATTGCCCGCACCCCACGTGGACGCACTGCTACAGCCCTGGCATATAGCCACATGAAGCGCATTCTGCCAGCTGATGGCAAACAGGCTTCGTTGCTGTGAAAAAAGAGGCGAACAATGCTATCAATTGTAGCACACAGACGTGGCCTATTCGCGTCTATTATGAAGATACCGATCATGGTGGCGTGGTATATTATGCCAATTATCTTAAATTCATGGAACGTGCGCGTAGTGAATTTTTGCGCACCGCTGGTTTAGAGCTGGATCAGATTGAACAAGACTATGGGGTGATGTTTGCCGTACGTCAGGCCAATGTTTCCTACCATGCTCCTGCCCGCTTCAATGAAAAACTATTGATTCACAGTAGTCTGGTTGACATGCGCGGCGCACGCATTGCATTCAAGCAGCAAATTTATCGCGACGACGATCACACATTGCTTACCGAAGGTGATATTCATCTTGCCTGCATCAACCGTGATGGCAATGTCAGCCGTATTCCAGCTAACATCATCAACACATTACACGATTATTTAACAAACAACGAGGAGTCAGCTTCATGAGTCAGGACTTATCCATTCTTCACCTTATTCTTAATGCAGGTTTTATTGTACAGGGCGTATTGCTGTTATTGATACTACTATCGATCATGAGCTGGGCGATCATTTTCAACAAATGGCGTTTCTATCGTAAAACACGCCACGAAGCAGAATCTTTTTCTCAAGCCTTTTGGGGCGGATCGGATATGGATACCATTCTAGCCAGTATTCCCAAACAATATCCTGACTCTCCATTACCCAATATTTTTCAGGCAGGTTACCGTGAATTTATGCGTACACGCCAGGCCACACGCGATGACAGCGCAAAAATCACAGCTGCCGGTGGCATTGATGGCATCCGCAGAGCACTTGATGCGGCTTTTTCCAGAGAGATGGAAAAGCTTTCACGCAACCTGGCATTTCTGGCCACTGTCGGCTCCACCGCCCCGTTCATCGGGCTGTTTGGAACCGTCTGGGGTATTGTAAACGCCTTCCAGAGCATCGCCTTAACCAAGAACACGTCATTAATTGCCGTTGCACCAGGCATCGCGGAAGCACTGGTTGCTACCGCCTTCGGACTGATTGCCGCTATCCCTGCTGTGGTGGCATACAATAAATTCACTTCTGATCTGAAACGAACTGCTGGAAATATGGAACAATTCAGTTCTGAATTTCTGAATATCATTTCGCGTCACATCAAAGGATAAATTATGTGGGCCGGAAAAAGTAAATGGAGCCAGGACACGGAACCCATGGGTGAAATTAATGTCACACCACTGGTTGATGTCATGTTGGTACTACTGATCATTTTTATGATTACAGCCCCCCTTCTCACCCAAGGGGTAAATGTGGATTTGCCGGAAACTGAATCATCGGCACTTCAGCAGAACATTGAGCCACTGGTCATTTCCATCCGCGCCAATGGTGAAATATTTATGCAGAAACATGCCATTAAAATTGAACAGTTAGCACCACGAATTCAAGCGATGCAAAAGCAGAAACCCGGCATTCCTGTATTCATTCGTGGTGATGCCAAAACACCCTATGGGCGTATTGCATCTGTTATGAGCAGTTTGGAAACAGCTGGTATTAAGAAGGTCGGCCTTGTCACAGAGCCACGTCGCTAAACGCTTAAGTCATCAACACAATGCAGGTCTGAAATCATTGGATCTGCTTATTGCTGTGCTGTTTCATGTGCTGGTCTTCACCATCATTGCTGTACTTGCATTCTGGCAGCAACAACACAAAAACGAGCCATTAAAGCGTATTGAAGTGATGATGATTTCTGCCAAAGATCTGGCCAAACTGGAACAACAAGCCAAACCCAAAAGAAAAGCGATCAAACGCCCTCCAGTTAAGGCCAAAGCAAAGAAAAAAAAGCCTAAGATAAAACCAAAAGCCAAAGCAAAACCAAAAATGAAAACACCCGCCCCCAAAGCCAAAGCAGTTGCTAAAATCAAACCTGCCAAAAAGACTGTCAGCAAAGCAGCCAAAGTAGATCCTGACTTTGATCCGTTCGCGCCTGTTGTATCAAGCAGCAATACCACTGCTCCAGTAAAAAAAGCCACCACTTCTCGTCCTGAGAAAGCTGATATTGCTGGCAAGCAGTTATCGAACAGTGAAAAAGAGCGTTACATCGCTCTGATCACCGCAGCAGTGCAACGGCATTGGAAGGTTTCAGCCAGCGCTTCCAGGTTCAATGATCCATTGGTAGAAATGAAATTATTACCAACCGGTGACATTGCATCTATTCGCATACTGGAAAGCTCAGGAAATGCTGCCATGGATGCATCACTGATACGCGCCATCAATGCGGCAGCTCCATTTGAACTGCCGCGTGAACGCTATGCATTCTTTCTGAATAACCGCATGCGTTTTCACCCACTGCAGTAAACCTTAATCGACAATTATTCAGGCTGTTTACGACGTTAATTATCCTACTTCTACGGAACATATAGCGGTCATTGAAACCACAACAATCAACACAAAAGCGAACATCAATAACCCTAATCATTTTGTCGCTTTCAAGCTCTTTTAGACCTATAGTACGTTATCTTCAAGAACACTATATTGACATAAGAGAGTGAATCTATGACCTCGAATAAATATATGACACGCAGCTTGGATCTTACCCAGCATGATACTGGAACAGGAGCACATCGCCTGCGTAAACCGGTGTATATGGATTTTTTACCACCTTGTAATCATGCCTGTCCTGCTGGTGAAGATATTCAAGGCTGGTTAGATCTAGCCCAAAATGGTGAATATGAAGCGGCCTGGCAAAAATTACTCGAAGATAACCCTTTCCCTGCCATTCATGGCCGAGTCTGTTACCACCCGTGTGAAACATCCTGTAATCGTGCCCATACCGATCAGGAAGTTAGCATTCATGCTGTTGAACGTTTCCTGGGTGATCTTGCTCTGGAAAAAGGCTGGAAGCCTACATTCACAGCTCCGGCCGGTGGTAAACGCGTATTGATTGTTGGTGCAGGACCGTCCGGACTCTCAGCCGCCTATCATCTTATTCGTCTGGGTCATGACGTTGAAATTCGCGAGGCCGGCCCATTCGCCGGTGGCATGATCCATTTTGGTATCCCTGCCTATCGTATGCCGCGTGATGAGTTGAACCGTGAAATTCAACGTGTTGTCGACATGGGAGCTAAAATCGTTCTTGATTGTCGTGTTGATGATATTGAAGCCGCCAAAGCTGAAGGTGATTTCGATGCCGTATTTGTCGCTGTAGGCGCACATCTGAGTAAAAATATAGAAATACCCAGCCGCGATGCTCGCAAAATGTTGGATGCTGTCAGCTTCCTCAAAAGTGTTGAAAATGGTGAAGATCTACAGCTTGGCCGCAGGGTTGCAGTCTATGGCGGTGGTAACACAGCAATGGATGCGGCGCGTACTGCCAAACGGCTTGGTGCTGATGAAACAGTCATTATTTATCGTCGAGACCGGGAAAGCATGCCAGCTCATGATTTCGAGGCCGATGAAGCGATCGAAGAAGGCGTGAAAATCAACTGGCTGCGCACCATCAAAGAGATTGATTGCACCACCATGACCGTTGAGGTGATGGCGCTGGATGAAAATGGACGTCCCCAACCTACAGGTGAGACAGAAACGCTGGAGACCGATGCACTGATTATGGCCGTTGGTCAGGATACTGATACAGGCTTTCTGAAACAGGTCGAAGGCATCACATTCAACAATGACGGTACCGTTGTTGTCGGTCCCAATATGATGACCGGAGCTGCAGGCGTTTTTGCCGGTGGTGATATGGTGCCATCCGAACGTTCGGTCACTATCGCAACAGGCCATGGCAAAAAAGCGGCCCGTTATATTGATGCGTGGCTGCGGGGGGATGTGTACAAACCAGCCGCCAAAAACCCAATTATTGAACATGATAAATTACAGCTCTGGTACAGTACCGAAGCACCTAAACGTGCTCAGGGTGAACTATCACCGGCAGATCGCATTGGTGGATTTGGAGAGATTTTACAGGGTTATAGTGAGAAGGAAGCACTGTTTGAAGCCAAACGCTGCCTCTCATGTGGTAACTGTTTTGAATGTGATGGGTGTTACGGCTCCTGCCCTGAAGATGCCATTATTAAGTTGGGTAAAGGGAAACGTTATCTGTATGACTACGATAAATGCACCGGTTGCGCCTCCTGCTTTGAACAGTGCCCATGCCACGCCATTGAAATGGTTAAAGAATAGTCAAAGGCATGCGCCGCAAAGTTACGCAAAGAAAAGGTAAGTAAGGATGAATAACAATGCTAACGACCTTCTATTGTTATGGAATCAATTGCATGCGCTGAGCAATTCAATCCTTCGGGCTTTGCTATTTATAGATTTTACTCTGCGGAACTTTGCGTACTTAGCGGTAAAAATTATTTTGACTGTGCCTGTTTGTACAAATGTGGATAAAGGATGATTAATAATGACGGATTCAAATAAAACCAAACAAATCACTTTTGATGGTGGCACCGGTGTCGCCCATATCGCATATCGAGTCAACGAAATTTGTTCCATCTATCCGATTACTCCCTCCTCCGACATGTCCGAGTTGTGTGATCAATGGTCGGCACATGGGTTAACAAATGTATGGGGCCAGGTGCCTGAAGTGATCGAACTACAATCTGAAGGTGGCGCTGCTGGTACAGCACATGGCGCATTGCAAACCGGCGCTCTGACCACCACCTTCACCTCATCACAGGGGCTTTTATTAATGATCCCCAATATGTACAAAATCGCCGGTGAACTGACCTCCACGGTGTTCCATGTTGCAGCCCGCTCACTGGCTACTCAGGGCCTTTCTATTTTTGGCGATCATCAGGATGTGATGGCGGCTCGCTCCACAGGCTTTGCCATGCTGTCGTCCGCATCTGTGCAAGAAGCGCATGATTCTGCACTGATTGCCCATGCAGCCACGCTGAAAGCACGCATTCCATTCATGAATTTCTTTGATGGTTTCCGCACCTCACATGAAATCAATAAAGTAAGCTTAATCTCGGATGATCAGATTCGCGCCATGATTGATGTCGAGTTGATTCATGCCCATCGCCGTCGTGCGCTGAATCCGGACACCCCATTTATTCGAGGCACCGCGCAAAATCCAGATGTCTATTTCCAGGGCCGTGAATCCTCCAATCAGTTCTACGATAATTTACCCGCCATTGTGCAAGGCACCATGGATCAACTGGCTGAACTGACCGGCCGTCAGTATCACCTGTTCGATTATTTCGGTGCGGCTGATGCCGAGCATGTCATTATTGTCATGGGATCCGCAGCACAAACCATCGAAGAGACTATTAAAGTGCTGAATGCGCAAGGTGCTAAGCTTGGTGTGATTACCGTTCGTCTGTTCCGTCCATTCAGCCGCGCACACCTGATAGCTGCGCTCCCGGAAACGGTCAAAAAGATTGCTGTACTAGATCGTACCAAGGAACCTGGAGCCCGTGGAGAGCCACTCTATCAAGATGTGATGGCCTCACTTTCCGAATCGGTCATGATCGGTGAACTTGCTGCATTGCCACGTGTGATTGGTGGTCGTTATGGCCTCTCCTCCAAAGAGTTCACTCCGGCCATGGTGAAAGGCATTTTTGATGAACTGAACAAGGATGCGCCAAAAAATAATTTCACCGTTGGTATCAATGATGATGTGACATTCACCAGCATTGCGGTTGATCACAGTTTCAATATCGAACCGAATAATGTTACCCGCGCCCTGTTTTACGGTCTTGGTTCTGATGGTACGGTCTCAGCCAACAAGAACAGTATTAAAATCATTGGTGAAAACACACCGCTGCATTGTCAGGGTTATTTTGTTTATGACTCCAAAAAAGCAGGCTCCCAAACCGTTTCACATCTGCGTTTTGGGCCTGATGAAATTCGTGCTCCCTACCTGATAGATTCAGCTAACTTTATCGCCTGTCATAAAGCATCTTTTATCTCTCAGGTAGAAATGCTGAATAAAGCAGCTCAGAACAGTGTGTTCCTGCTCAATAGTCCTACATCGGCTGATAACATTTGGCATGAGCTGCCAAAACCCGTGCAGCAGAATATCATTGATAAAAACATCGATTTTTATGTCATTGATGCTTCAACCGTAGCACGGGATGCTGGCATGGGCCGCCGCATCAACACCATCATGCAGACCTGTTTCTTTGCGCTATCGGGTGTACTGCCACGCGATGAAGCCATTGATCAGATTAAAAAAGCCATTAAAAAAACCTATGCCAAGAAAGGTATGGATGTTGTCGAACAGAACTACAAAGCGGTTGATGCTGCCCTTGATCACATGAACAAGGTGAATGTACCCGCAACCGTCAGCAGTGATCGTCTGATGGATCTGATGGTGCCACCGCACGCGCCTGAATTTGTGCAGCAAGTTACTGCCCCTATGTTAGCCGGTAAAGGCGATGACTTGCCCGTTTCCATGGTTCCGGTTGATGGTACCTACCCTTCCGGTACAGCCCAGTGGGAAAAACGTAACATCTCCGATTTTGTACCAAAATGGGAATCTGATGTCTGTATTCAATGTGGTAACTGCTCGTTTGTATGCCCGCATAGTGTGATTCGTGCCAAATTCTATCATGAAGATCATCTGGACAAGGCACCGGCAGGATTCCCCTCTGCACCGGTATCCGCACGTGGATTCCCGGAGACACGTTATACATTGGAGATTTATCAGGAAGATTGTACCGGCTGTGAAATGTGTGTGCATGCATGCCCGGCTTTTGACCCTAATGATGAAACGAACACGAAAAAAGCCATCAATATGACGGCCAAAGCGCCATTGATGGAACAGGGTCTCAAAGATGTTAAATTTTTTGAATCTATTCCTTACAATGATCGTGCCAGCATCGACTACTCATCGGTACGCGGTGCCCAGTTCCTTGAACCGCTGTTTGAATTCTCAGGCGCATGTTCTGGCTGTGGTGAAACACCGTATGTACGTCTATTAACCCAACTCTTCGGCCCTCGTCTGCTGGTAGCCAATGCAACCGGATGTTCCTCTATTTACGGCGGTAATCTTCCGGCCACACCGTGGACAGTAAACAGCGAAGGGAGAGGCCCGGCATGGTCCAACTCCCTATTTGAGGATAATGCCGAATTCGGTTTGGGAATGCGTATTGCAGCCGATCATCATACCAAATTAGCCAAACAAGAACTGCATGCCATGCGTGATCAACTTGATCACGCCTTTGTCGATGAACTGATCCATGCAGACCAAAGCATCGGTTATGGTGTGACGCAACAACGCGAACGTGTTGAAAAACTCAAACTGGTACTTGAAGGCATGGATGATGTGCGTGCTAAAAATCTACTTACCGTCGTGAATCATCTGGTGCGTCGCAGTGTATGGCTGATTGGTGGTGACGGCTGGGCCTACGATATTGGTTCAGGGGGGCTTGATCATGCTCTGGCCAGCGGGCGCAATATCAATGTACTCGTACTTGATACCGAAGTGTATTCAAACACCGGGGGACAGGCATCCAAATCCACGCCCATTGGTGCCGTTGCCAAATTTGCATCCGGTGGTAAACCTGTTGGTAAAAAAGATCTGGCCCTGCAAGCGATCTCCTATGGTAATGTCTATGTAGCTCGGGTGGCGATGGGGGCAAATCCTCAGCAGACACTGCTGGCCATGCGTGAAGCCGAAGATTATCCTGGCCCATCCATTATTCTGGCTTACAGTCACTGTATTGCGCATGGTATTGATATGACTCAGGGACTGCATCAACAGGATATGGCCGTTCGTTCCGGTTACTGGCCATTGATTCGTTATAATCCAATGCTGCGACAGGCTGGCAAAAAGCCGTTTGTTCTCGACTCACCTACACCGACTATGAAGGTGAAGGAGTACGCGTACACTGAAATGCGCTACAAAATATTACAGAAAAATGATCCTGAAGAGTCGGAGCGATTAATGAAATTAGCACAGGAATCTGTTGATCTGCGCTGGGCAACCTATGAATACATGGCTGAACAGGATCCGTCTGAATTTCAGCCTATGAAGTAATTAAGGAGCAATATTTATCATGGATTATGATATTCTTATCATTGGATCCGGCCCGGCCGGACAGCATGCTGCATGGCAGGCTGCCCATATGGGAAAAAAAGCTGCCATTATAGAACGCAAATCAAGCATCGGCGGTGCAGGCTTGCAAACGGGAACCATCCCCAGCAAAGCACTACGTGAAGCGGCCTATCTTGCTTCACGTACCAGTCAGGGTATGCACACAGCGTCTCATACTGCACGTTACGGTGTAATGGCTGATGTTGTGCGGCGTAAAGATATGGTGATTGCACAGCAGGAGTCGGTGATTCTAAAACGGCTGCTTAAATCGGGCGTGGCACTGATCCCCGGTGAGGCATCTTTTGTAGATGAGCATACCATGAAGGTCACCAACACCAATGGTGAGAGCAGAATGCTCTCGGCTAGTGTAATACTACTGGCTACCGGATCCAGACCCAGACGCCCATCCGACATCCCATTTGATAAGCAAACGGTACTCGATTCCACCTCTATCCTGAAACTGAAGAAACTACCTAAAAGTCTGCTCGTTGTTGGTGGTGGTGTAATTGCCTGTGAGTTTGTATCAATCTTTGCTGCCCTCGGTGTTGAGGTTAGCATTGTAGATTCACACGAACAGTTGCTTGCTTATCTCAGTGATGATGTGGTCGGTGTATTGGCTGACTCTTTTGAAAACATGGGGGTACAATTACTCATGCAAGAAAAAGTCGTCGCTATTCGTAAAAACGAAGGCGAAGAGGTACTGACACTACTTGAATCAGGTAAAAGAATTCGTAGCGAAGCGGTATTGTATGCACAAGGCCGCAAAGCCAATTCACTAAGTCTGGATACTGCTAAGGTTGGTATCGAACTCGATCACGGCTGGATTACAGTCAATAATCATTTTCAATCCAGCCAACCACATATCTATGCCGTTGGTGATCTTATTGGTCGCCCTGCCCTGGCTTCAACCGGCATGGAACAGGGACGAACTGCCGTTGCACATGCTTTCGGTGAAACATCCCAAGCTATGCCTGCCAACCTACCCATGGCCATTTATGCTATTCCTGAAATATCGTGGGTTGGGAAAACAGAAAAAGAGGCAAAACATGATCAGCTACAATATGTCGTTGGTCGTGGTTATTACAATGAAAGTGCTCGTGGCCAAATTATCGGGGATGCCAATGGCCTGGTAAAACTGATTGTCGATATACATACGCATAAACTCATCGGTGTGCATATTGTCGGAGAACACGCCAGTGAGCTGATCCATACCGGTCAGTTATTGATGCATTTTAATGGTACGGTACAAGATCTTGTTGCGAATGTGTTTAACTATCCAACATTGGCTGAATGTTACAAACTTGCTGCACTGGATTGCATGAACAAGCTGCCCTGAATACCGTATTAAAAATAAATATCAGCTGTAAAGATATTGGGTTGTCCTACTTCACTTTGCTCTTTAGGATTTATCGTTAAACACAAACAAGCTTAACTGTACTGGAGATCTAATGGCCAATCACGATGATGACACCAAGCCAACTGGAAAGCATACAGATGCATTTGGTTCTGATGATTTAATGGATTCTGATCTCCTGATCGATGCTGATGAGCCAGAAAGCACGGAGGAATTATTGGACTCCGAGCTTCTGTTTGACGCTGATGAACCCATTGATAATGCAGCAATCGATGATGACGTGATCGATTCCGAAAACCTGCTCGACCTGGACGAACCACTTGAAACCTTATCCGTTGATGCCAATGACGTTCATGATGTCACCTTGGAGGAATCATCCAGCAATCTAAGCAATACCGTGGATGCATTGAATCTTCCTGAACATGCCGCCGCTGAAGAAGCAAAACATGCAGCTGAGCTTGCTGCACAGACTGCTGCAGAAGCCGAAGGGAAGGCCGCCGAAGAGGCACAAATTGCACTCGATGCAAAAATTGCAGCCGAACAAGCAATGGCTGCAGCCGAAGCCGCTGAAAAGGCCGCTAATGAGGCCAAAGCAATCGCTTCAGCATCTGCCGAGGCTGAAGCAAAAGCTACAGAAGAAGCACAAGCCGCATTGGAAGCAGAAAACAAAGCCATTGCAGATGCCCAAGCTAAGGCTGAA
>NZ_RCFQ01000035.1 GCF_003665155.1 Mariprofundus sp. EBB-1
GTTGATCACTACAAAAGATATACGAGGCATCTCCGCATCCGGTTCAGACACGTGAATTTGAATAGCATGCATCGAACTACTCTCAGCCCCCGTATCAATACGCGCCTCAAAGCTGATATCAGCTTCTTTGACGATGATCGTTTCGACAGCTCCAACAGTCTGTTTTGTTGCTTCGCCCGCATAAGCAGGCATAGCCATGCTGATCAATACCGGCAATAGAAAGGTGAGATAGCCTTCGGTTGTAGCGCGGTTTGCAACGCCAAAGCGCTTCATCATAATCGTTTCCACTGCTACAGAAATTCCAGATGCTTACTTCGATGAGATACCACGGATTGATCACCTCGAGCCCTGTGAAAAGAACTCCTGCATATCCTGATCATCACGAATGAACCCTGTTAATCGATCAGGTCATCCCAGTTGCGAAAGTTCGGAATATCCACATTGGTTCGGCTGAACTGCCCTTTTGAAACAGCTTCGGTATGGCACTTGTTACAATAGGAGAGTCCACGCACCTTTTTGTTGTCCTGAATCATGCGGCGCGGAATTTCCATATGTTTTTTCTTGATGTAGGGCGTTTCTGTTATCCGTAACGGCGTTACATTCTCGGGAATCGACTGGTTGATCTTGACAGAGCGTTTGTAGTGCCAGGTTTTATCAGCCCCATTCTCGGTCAGGAACTTCAGAATATAGAGGCGCTCTTTTTCTGCCAGCTCGGCATTTTCACCGAAATGATCTTCCAGCTGTTCCGGCCGCATCATCTTGGCCCAGGAACGGGAAGGCAGCAGCCCGGGCTGATAAGCAAAGTGGCATTCGCCACAGGAGCTCTCATATTTTTTATCCACCAATGGCTCAACACCACGGTGACGCGGAAAACCAAAGATATCATGCGCAAAAGCCCATGATGATTGTAAAAAAACCAGCAATAACAATGCAAATATCTTTTTCAGCACACCAACACTCCTTTACTGATTACGCAGGAAAGAGAGTAAATCACCCTTTTCCTGACCTGTGCATTCACGACCCACAGTCCACTTGCAGTTGCGCAGGAACCACTTCTCTATCTTGGCTTTATCACTGAAACGTGGCCCGTCATCCTCATCCACTTCCACAGGTTTGGCCTTTGGAGACATTGGATTAATCAACTTACCGGTACGCCAGTGTTTACCGGGCAGCGACAGATCTGTGCCGTGGCAGGTCTGACAGGAGCGTGATCTCGGCTCATCATCGCGCCTGATTTTAAATGCTTCACCACTGGGATTGCCATCAAGCCCCAGAGGCCCTTCGTGTTTGGCAATCCACATCTCTTTGCCATGCTCGGCCGAAAAACTACCCACGCCTTCGGCCTGATAACCGGCAAGCACCTCATCAATAACAGTGCCATCTCCAGCCTGTACGGCACTTGTACCCAACAACATTACGGCAAACAACATCATCTTATACATGATACTCATCCTTAAAATTCGATATAAAGGGCGCCAAGCATCATGGCTCCCCCGGCAATACCAGCAGCGGCATGAGAACCACTACCCATGCCATATTTTTTTGGTCCTTGGGATACAGCGTAAGCGTAGGCAGAGGTAGCCAGTACGCCAAGTATCATATGTGCTGTATCCGGGTCGAGCAGTGATGGCTCCAGATCATCCATATGCTGAATAAGTCCGGAAATTACCGCAGCACCACCAAGGGCTGCAGCGGTAAGGCCTGCATAGTGATGAAATCCTTTTTTGATGGGTTGACCAACCAGCGCCGGGTTTTCATTGTCAGGGGCTGTTACACCAGCCATTACAGCCGCCAGCATAGAGGCTGCACCGAGAAAACCATGCGCTTTATCACCATCCATAAACGGCTCTTCAAAAGGTTCTACTGTTTCCTCCGTGTTCCCGGAGTGCGCCGTAACTGTCCCGTTTTGAGTGATTTGAAGCGTACTGCTCAACTCGATTTGCTGATACATATTCAGCTTTTCCGGGTTAAAGTTTCCAGCTGATGACTGACTTGTCATACACAAAACTGCTGCAACCGTAGCTGCAGGGATCCATTTCCATCTCATATCAGTTCCTTTCTCTATTTGATATTTGGTTTCCATCTTTACTGCTTGTCACGTCCATACCACATGGCACGCACAAAGCTCTCCTTGTGCTGAATAGTAGCCACGATTACGCCTATCAAATGCATGGCAATCATCACCAAAAGCAATTCAGGAAGCAAGCGATGCACATGCTTAGCCAACAATCCCAGCTGATCACTGATCACAATATGAAGCGACCATAGCGGCCCCTCATATTCCCCCCACCCTTCATAGATCAATCCCGACACAACCAGCATGATCAGCACCCCCAGCTTGGCAAATACCATCATTGCGCCGGCCGGGTTATGGCTATTATAGTGTATTGGCTTATTGCGCAGAGCACTTGCAATATAGGCCAGCGTCTCACGCGGAGAATAGATAAATGTAATAAAACGAGCGTTGATACTGCCAATGAAGCCCCATATCAGGCGCGCAACAATCAAGACCAGTAGCACGTAACCGAACCAGCCATGCAACTCTTCCACGTCGAATTCACCGGAGAGGTAGGTCAGCAACACCGCAAGCACGAGGCTCCAGTGAAAAGTTCTGATAAACAGATCCCATTTCATAGATGTAGAATTTTTCATCATACCACCGCAAAAGAGTGAAGCTGTTCTAAAATCATCCAGCGATCATAGGCAGGATAACTTTTCAAAAAGAAGTTGCGAGCACCATGGGCGCAGTGCAAATTTTTACTGTTTTGAACTGTCATGTCAAAATATACGCAATTCTAATATGGCTGGTTTATACACACAGTCAGTTGTGAAATAAAATGTACAGCACTACTATTCTGACCCGATGCTGCACTCTACGACCATATACTACAGGCATTGCATGGCTTAATAATCTTTGTATTGATGGATATGAAATGAAACCACTCTCTCCGATCTGTAGCGTCACGACATCAACGCCCGTGCTCTCCTCACGCAATCTGACCCTGCACTTTGATCAAGGCCGCACCAAAGCCCTCAACGGTGTGGACATTGAGATTATTGAGGGTGAATTCGTGGCCGTCACAGGACCAAGCGGTTGTGGAAAATCGAGCCTGTTGAATCTGATCGGCACACTTGATCAGGCTAGTTCCGGAGAGCTGTTTTTCCGTCAACAGCCATATTCAAGTATGACTGACCTCTCTGAATTCCGGCGCGAACAGGTTGGCTTTGTTTTCCAATCCTTCCATCTGATCCCCACCCTCACCACGCTGGGCAATGTATTGTTGCCTACTGTTGGACGTGCGGGTGATCATAATGCAACCGCACGAGCCACTGCACTGCTGCAACAGATGGGACTGGAGTCGCGCCTTGATCATTTTCCCAGCCAACTTTCCGGTGGTGAGCGCCAGCGTGTCGCCATTGCACGCGCACTGATCAATGATCCGACTATCATTTTGGCCGATGAACCAACCGGAAGCCTCGACTCGGAGAATGCATCGCATGTACTTGATGTCATCGCCAACATGCGGCTACGCAAATCGTTAACCGTTGTCATGGTAACACATGATCCCAACGTTGCAGCCCGTGCTGATCGAGAGATTTGTATGCGTGATGGAAAAATAGTGACAGATAACGGAGTCAACCTATGAACCTGCTCCGGTTTGCTTTTGATAACCTGACTCGCCGTCCGGCGCGTACCACCTTAACACTTTCGGCCATCGCACTCGGCATTGCCGCCATTGTCGCACTCACTGCCATCGCCTGGGGCTTTGAGGCCAGCTGGCAAAAAGCCAATGATGCGCGTGGCACCGATCTTATTGTCACGAAGCTGGCCAGTGAAAACACCATGCCCTCTCCTTTCGTAGCTGAAAAGGTGCGCCCGGATCTGTTGAAACTGCCGCATGTGCAGGAGGTCGTCGGGCTGCTCAGTGAAATGCTGACCGTGAGTTATGATGCGCCTCCAATGTTTGTCTTTGGCTGGCAGTTCGACAGCTACCTTTGGGATCATTTGCAGCTTATTGACGGCCGCTGGCCGCAGAGTCCGGACGATGCCGTTATCGTGATCGGTACGCTGGCTGCCGAGCTGCTGCAAAAGAAAACCGGTGATACCATTGAAATTGAAGGCGTTGCACTACCTGTCGCAGGGATTTTCCAGAGCTCTGCACTGGTTGAAAACGGCGCTCTGATTTTACCTCTGCTACAGGTTCAACAACTCACCGATAAACCCGGCAAGGTCAATGTACTGAACCTGCAGCTGGATGCCTCCGCCACGACAACCGATGTGGCCCATATCAAAGCACAGGTGCGCGCCACTCTGCCCGGCTTTGTAGCCATTACTTCCGGCGAACTGGTCAGCCAGAATGCGGTGGTACGCATCTCCAAGGCCATGAGTAATGCAACTATTCTTATTGCCAGTCTTGTTGGTGCGCTGGTGGTATTTAACACCATGCTGATGAGTATCAGCGAACGCACCCGTGAAATTGGCGTATTGCTAGCACTGGGTTGGCATCCGCGCACCGTCATTAAACTGATTATCAGTGAATCTGCCATGCTGACGCTGGCCGGTGGAATCATCGGTATTTTGCTCGGCATTCTGCTCACCATAGGGCTGGAGCATATTGAGTTAATGCGCGGTAAAATCGATGGGCTGTTTTCACCCCCCTTCCTGCTTGCTGTGCTGGGGTTGTCTATCATCCTTGGCATTCTTGGTGGTCTCTACCCGGCGATCAAGGCCGCCCGCACACATCCCTCACAAGCGTTAAGACAAGAGTGATTTTCTTTCGTTTAGCCACTGCTCTACTCGTTCTGAGTTCGACGCCAGGTCAACTGCATGCGGCAGATGCCATGGATGCTTCGGTCATGATTGAAAAAGTAGTCAACATGCGTCTGTCCAATGGCTTCGAGGCGCGTATGCAGATTGAAGTAAGAAATGCCGACCATCGCATACTGCCGCCCTTCAAGCTCGCCGTGATTGGAGAGTCAAGCCTGAAGCAACAGCGGCTTCTGCTGCGCGGCATCGCACCGGCAAAACTACGCGATATAAAGCTCACCGTTGAAGCAACAACAGAAAAAGCACTGAAAGCATTACAATCTACTGCCAGTGGCACGACCACTGTTGACCCGTTTGTCCCGCTGTTTGATTCAGGTCTGGTGCCGTGGGACTTGATGGCGCCATGGTGGCGCTGGCCGGAGCAGCATACGATCGGTCATGATGCAGTTGACGACCATGCCTGCACGCTGATCCGTTCATTCACCAACACTCCTGCTGGAGCAGTCAGCGCAGTAATCAGCTGTATCGATACAGATACAGCTCTGGCATGGCGCACACAACTGTTTGATAAGCAGCACAAACTGCTGCGCACCATCACAGTCAAACGCGCCATGCGCACCTCAACCGGCAAGATGGCCGCCAAGAAATTATCGATTGAGCAACCCGGTATAAACAGCAGTAAAATCACGATCTACAGCGGTGATGAGCACTACCGGATTCTCCCTGATACATTTAGATTACCAAGTCATAACACGGTAACACCCCATGAATAAACGCATGCCCATATCGTTCAAGGTTGATGATGATTTGACCGGCAACTGGTGTAATGATGATGGCGTAACGACCAGCCAGATGGAAGCGATCAGTTTGATCACGCCGATTCTGGAAAATTTCTTTATGCGGACGGTTGCTGATGCACTGCCTCGTCCATACCAGAGCGATGAACTCTCTCAGCGTTGCCTCTCCTTTATCCGGGAGGAGGCAAATCATTCTCGCGTACACAGGGCCTTTAACAAACAACTGCTGAATCACATGGAACGATATCCGCCCGGTTATGCCATGATTGAATCGCTACTCAATTATATACGCAACAATTTTTCTCTCTCGTCGAAACTGTTGCTGGCTGCTGCCCTTGAACATTTCGCTGCCGTCATGTCACAGGTGTATATGCAGCGTGAACAGACTCTTGATATCAGCTCAGAGTATGCCCGTGAGATGTTTGCCATGCATGCCCGCGAAGAGCTTGGCCACTGCTCGGTTGTATTTGACCTCTGGTTCAGCCGCAAAGCAGGCGGCTGTTTGCGCCGGCTCATCGCGATACTCTCTATTCTTCTGGTTGGAGGCATCTACCTCTCAGTTGCACTGCCATGGATTCTTTATCGCAAGAACGGACGCAGCCTTTCCGCCACATTCAAGTCTCTGGGCCGCAGCATTCGCAACAACTGGCGCGATATCAAAACCTCTACTCCAGTCTCTGCTATTTTCGCGTTTGTTCGCCGCGACTACCATCCGGACAGCCTGCTTGAAGGCTAAATCAAGCTATGTATGTCGCAATGCCATACATGGCAATAAGCGTTAATAGTGCCATGCATGCATTCTTTAGTGATTGATCATGTGAGTGTTTTTGCTTCATCGCCATGGCAGTCTCCAATCTTATCGCTTTTCATAAGATGACCCAGGTTCCATGATTTAAAAAAAGATAATGTGTGTTGGATCACCACTTGGAGAGATATAGTTTCTCATCACTCTCCTATCAACACTTCAGGCCTACGCCGGTCGGAATTAACGCTCGCTCTGGCCTTCTATCATGAGCTGCTGAATCACGAAGCCTGCCAGCATGAATCCGAACAGGTTAGGCATATAGGAGATTGTACCGTTGACCGCACGCGGCAACGCATCCGGATTATTATCCAATTTTTGCTGAGGCAGTGGTTTGATAGGGTATTCACCGGAAAAAACCACGGGATAGTTTAGCGATGCCCCCGCACGCCTGAGCTTGCGCCGCAGATTAGTGGCCAGACCACAGTTATAGGTCTTATCCAGTGTGGTTATTTCTGCCTTTGTAACATCCAATCGCCCTCCAGCACCAAGGCTTGAAGCAACAGCAATATCCAAACGCTGACAGGTAGCAACCAGCACCGCTTTGCAGGCCACTGAATCGATACAGTCGAGCACATAATCAAATGCACCATCAGAGAGAAATGCCTCCATATTGATCGGAGACAGAAAATCGACATGAGCATTGAGCTGCAGCTTCGGATTAATATCCAGCAAACGCTCGGCCATGGCGGTGGATTTATCTTTGCCAATATTGGAATGGGTACAGACCAATTGGCGATTCATATTGGAGAGGCCAACCTTATCATGATCCACAATCGTAATGCGGCCAATGCCTGCCCGAACTAAGGCCTCACATACGGCTCCACCAACACCGCCAAGCCCTACAACCAGCAGATGCAGGTTTCCCAGATATGCTAATCCGGCCTCTCCAATAAGAATTTCTGTGCGTTCCTGAGCTTGACTCATAAATTGAATAACTCCCGCGCATTGGCATTGCAAATTGAAGCCACTGCATCTGTAGGTTTGCTCTGAATAGTGGCAACTGCGTGTAGCGTTTCAAGCAGAAAAGATGGTTCGTTGCGTTCTCCACGATGTGAGGCCGATGCTTGATCCGGCGCATCCGTCTCAAGCATCAGCATCTCAAGCGGCAGTGTCTCCACCACCTGTCGAAAGCGACTGTTTCTGGCATACGTCACCGCTGAGCCAATACCAAGGTAAAACCCCTGTTCAATCACAGCATCAGCCTGTTGGCTACTGCCGTAAAAACTATGTATCACACCTTTTGCTTCAGGAAAATCTTTCAATACGGCAACGACCAGATCGACGCTTTTTACGGCATGCACAATAAGCGGAAGATCAAACGCAATTGCCAATGTTACCTGGGCTCGAAACCAGAACAGTTGATCATCCATGCTCACACCTTTACGCATAGCATCCAGCCCGCACTCACCCACTGCTTTAGCATGTTGTAAATACTGTGATAACAGCGTTAAATCTTCCGGCTTGTGCTGCTCACAAAACCAGGGATGCAAACCATAAGCGGGATGAATATTGGCGTAGCTTTCCGCCAATGATTTCAGCCGTGGCCAATCGGAGGCTACAACCGCAGGCACAACAAACTGATCAATACCTAGCAAAAGCGCACGCTCAAGTACTGCATCACGATCTCTATCAAAACGCGCATCATCGAGATGACAATGGCTGTCTATCAACTGCATGTCGTTATCAAACCGATTCCAGACTGTTCATAGGCTAAAAGCTGCATCTATTTCTACAAAAAGTCTTTCCACAAACAACAGCACATAATCAAATCTATTTTCTCAGCGCAGCTATATTTATTGATCAGGAACTAAATTGAATAAAGCCCGGCAATATTCTTAATATGCACTCAGGCGGCAGCATGAAGTGCGATGCATTTCTGCAACAGAGAACACTGTCGGGACAGGTATGCATCAACCCCATGGATTATAGTTAAAAGCCTTTCGGTTACGCCGATGATTCAGGTAAGCACGCAATGCAGCAACAAGACCAAACCCTGCTAATAGAACCACTACTGATAAAAAGAAAATTCCTGCAATATCCATTGCAAGAATACTAACATCAACAAGCCATTTAGAAGACATATAATTAAAATGGATGTAAAACAGTGCATGATAGATAGCCTCATCTACTTGCTCTGATCTTTTTTGTGCCAACGTCGATAATCTGCGTAGGCTGCAGCACATCATGCCCACCACTTCAGAAAAGACCATCCTGCTAACGACCTTAAATGCGCGATATACCCATAGTGCAATCGGGCTGCGTTATATCTTTGCCAATATGGCTGACTTGCAGAAGAGCACTGCCATTCGTGAATTCACCATCAATGACAACATTCAGGATATAGCTGAACAACTGCTCAGTGAGCAACCGACAATTATCGGCATCGGCGTCTATATCTGGAATGCTCAACAGTGTGCCGAGTTGGTCGAGATTATTAAAAAAGTAGCCCCTGACACCACCGTGATACTTGGTGGCCCTGAAGTGAGCTATACACCGCTACGCATACATTATGATATGGCGGATTATATTGTGCAGGGTGAAGGCGACACGGCCTTTTATGATTTATGTAAAGCCATCCTGGGGGGCCTATCTCCTACCCAACGCCTCATTCAGGCCACCATGGCAGATCTCGAACAGATCATTCTGCCCTATGACTATTACAACGATGAAGATGTCGCCAACCGATATATCTATATCGAAGCATCCCGCGGTTGCCCCTTTCTGTGTGAGTTCTGCCTTTCATCGATCGATAAAAAAGTACGCAATATCGATACCGCTACACTGTTGATAGCCATGCAGAAGCTGTGGGATCGTGGCGTACGCAGTTTCAAATTTATTGACCGCACGTTTAATCTTAATGTGAAAATCGCATCGCAATTGCTCGATTTTTTCCTTGCCAAAGAGCCACCCTACTTTGTGCATTTTGAGGTAATCCCCGATCATTTTCCCGATGCTTTGAAAGCGCGCATCAAGCAATTTCCGGCAGCATCCCTGCAACTGGAAATTGGCATTCAGACCTTGAATATCGAGGTAGCTGATCGCATCCACCGTAATTTGAAAATGGACAAGATCACCGAGAATATCCGTTTTCTCGAAGAGGAAACATCAGCACACATGCATCTGGATCTGATTGTAGGACTACCGGGTGAGTCACTGGCCAGCTTTGGTGAGAATTTAAACAGACTCTCAGCCATGACCCATTCAGAGATACAGATTGGCATATTGAAGAAATTGTCCGGAACCAGCCTGCATCGACATGACAGTGATTTCGATATGGTTTATTCCGACAAACCACCCTACGATATTCTCAGAAACAACCAGCTTAGTTTCGAAGATATTCAGCAGATGAAACGTTTTTCTCGCTTTTGGAACTTATATTACAACAGTGGCAACTTTAAACAGAGCATTGCCCTGCTATGGCAGGATGGCGACGTATTCGAGCAATTTCATGCTTTTTCTGTCTGGGTTTATAGTGAAACGCAAAGCACCTGGAAAATTTCATTAGATAGGCTGGCAAAACTTCTATTCGATTATCTCACAACAATCTTAAGCTATGAAGAGCAAAGTACCGCTGAACTATTGATCCATGACATCATGAAACTCGGTGGTCGAAAGATGCCGAACTTCCTTAAACCGTTCGCACATGGAAATACCGAACTCCAACAGACCGGCGCTACCGGTCACAATAAACGTCAGATCAGGCATTTATAAATCAGGACGTTTTTCCATCAATTCAGGCCTTTAATCCGTTCACATACTGCTGAAACACAAACGGAACATTTGCCCAATGCTTCACATTGTCGGCTTGGCGATACTGTACCTGTTTTTACCTGCGTTCTTGGCTTCATACATTGCCGTATCCGCCTCTTTAACCAGATCATCCACATCTGAAGCCGGGCTAGGATAGGTAGCAATACCGATACTGGCCCCGACATGACAGCTATTGCCCTTAAATGTCACGGGTTGATTCAGAGCATGAATAATTTTATTTGCGATGACTGCAGCAACATCGATGTCATGCAGGTTGGTCAGCAATACGGTGAATTCATCACCACCAATTCTGGCAGCAACATCAGAATCTCTGATACATTGAAGTAGGCGTTTACCTACTTCTACCAGCAGATGATCACCCATATCATGACCCAAGGTATCATTCACCGATTTAAAACCATCAAGATCTATAAATAGTAGTGCCACCGAAGATTTTGTGCGTTGGGCCTGTGACAGAGATGATTCCATTCTTTCATAAAACAGCGTCCTGTTCGGCAACATTGTCAGTTGATCATAAAGAGCCAATTGAGCCATAGTTTCCTCGGCCTCTTTGCGCTCACTAATATCACGCAAAATACCAACAAAATGATCTTCTCCAGCCAATTTCATTTCATTAACATTCAACTCCAGTGGAAACACCTCTCCATTTTGACGCAACCCACTCACTTCACGATAACGGCCAAGCACATTTCCTTCACCGGTACGCATATAGTTATGTATATAACTATCATGCAAGCCCTTCTGAGGCTCTGGCATCAGCAAACTGATATTCTGCCCGATCAGTTCATCCTGTTGATAACCGAATATCTGTCCAATCGCAGGATTAACATTTTCAATTTTCCCTTTTGTATCGATAGTCACGATGCCCTCGCAAACATTATGAATAACAGCCTTTAATCGAGACTGATTCTCCCATAATTCTTCTTGAGTAGTTTGTAGCCGTGAAATAATCTGCCAGAACAGTTTGGCTTCCTTCCCGCCGATTACACCACCAGCACCAACCCTTCCAGCAGCAACATCAGAAAGATCATCATCATTGGTCATATTGAACACCATGCATTTTCCAACGCAATCCAGGGCAGTCTCAAGATCAGTGAATATCGGAATATCTCTGGCTTTAGCATGCTGAATCCCTACGGCATTTTCATTGGAATCCACTATGCCTGCGACATGAATTAGATGCTCATCAGCAAACACATCCAGAAAGGCAGCTCCGCCAGCACCTGCACCAACTATCAATACGCGATCGCCATGTTGATTGTCCATTAGCCCCCTCCTGGTCCAAGAAACAGCATCCAGCCTAGTACACTCCATCAAACGCGTGAGAGTTTCCATATCGATCATCTTGAATGATCAACATACTAGCAGGATCAGTGCCATTTTCCCCAGCGTTGAAAGCAGTGAGAGGTACTTAGCGCTTGTTGCTGCGTTTCAATGCTTGGTCTTTGCGCCACTGGTCGATTTTTTTATGATCCCCGGATAGCAGCACATCGGGTACGGATTTACCTTCAAATACAACCGGTCGGGTATAATGTGGCCAATCGAGAATGCCATCTTCGGTAAAGGAGTCGAGCACCGCGGATTCAGGACTACCAAGCACACCGGGCAGCAGACGAATGACGGCATCGAGCACACTCAGTGCGGCGGGCTCACCACCGGAGAGCACATAATCACCCAAAGATATCTCTTCATCAACATATTCACAGATACGTTCATCAAAACCTTCGTATCTACCGCATAAGAGCGTGATACCGGATTTCTTTGTATATTCCAGGGCCTTGGACTGGCTGAAACGCGTGCCGGAAGGTGTGAGCATCACAACATGGGTATCGGGATGATTCTTACGCGCGGCTCTGATCGCTTCAACGACAGGGCCGGGTTTCATCAGCATACCGGGGCCACCGCCATAGGGGCTATCATCCACTGTATGATGTTTATCTGTGGCAAAATCCCGAATTTGAATCATCTCGGCTGAGACCAAACCTGCTTCAATCGCACGTTTTGGAATGGAACAAGATAAGGGGGAATCGAAAAATTCGGGGAAAAGCGTTAGAATTTGGGTGTGAAACATACGTCCATTCCATCGGGCATATTGACAACAATAATCCCTTCATCGAGATCAACACCAACAATAATCTCTTCGGTAAACGGAATCAGCCATTCGCCTGCCACTTCTGCATCGTCCATTGTTTCAACAAGCAGATTATCCTGTGCGCCATACTCTTCCAGTGCGATCACCGTACCCAGAAGTGATTCATCAGCCTGACGAATCACGACACATTCTATCAAATCTTCCCACAGATATTCATCATCTTCGGTCTCCACCTGAGATGCAGAAATCCAGACTTTCAATCCTTTGAGGGTTTCTGCCTGATTACAGTCAGTCACACCATCAAGTTCTACCAGCATGCGTTTACCGTGCTGCCAGCAGCGTTTTACAGAATATTCCTTGGCGCTCTCGGCCGTTTTTCCAACTCTCCAACAAGAATACCCGGCAACCGCATTCGCGGGCCGGGTATGAGAGTAAACAATCAATGCTCCTTTGAGGCCATGTACCCCAACAAGATCACCAACTTGTAAAAATGAATTGTTAGACATCAGACAAAGCCAACTGGCTTCGACAGTGCAGAATTACTCTGCAGATGCCTTACGAATGATGCTAGCTACGCGATCAGATACTTTAGCACCTTTATCGGTCCATGCTTTAACAGCATCCAAATCCAATTTAATTACTTCTGGTTCAGTACAAGGATCGTAGTAACCCAGCTTTTCAATGAAAGCTCCATCACGACGCTTACGCTCGTCCATTACGACTACAGAATAAAAAGGGCGCTTTTTGCGTCCACCACGGCTCAAACGAATAATAGTTGCCATTAATATAAAACCTCCGAAAAACAGGCGCGCACTATAAGGGTGGAAGTTGTCAGGGGCAAGGGTCAAACCATAGTTTTTTTAACAAGGTCAATTCATGCAAAAACTGAAGCCATCAATTCAGCTATTTCTGTCATTTCTCATACTATTTCGAGCATTTATATTATCACATACAAATGCGTCATTACGCCATTAAAGAAACTGACCGCTCACCTGAAGCGCAAACACACAATATATGCATGAAATTTTATAAAGCGCTCAGTTATGATTGAACAAATTCCCTAGGCATTAAAGATTACAATATTGCCATCTCCGGCCTGGTTCTTGGCCTGCGTTAACGCAACATCGGCTTCACGCATTACCTTGTCCGAATCACTATCCCCTTCGCCAAGCAGCTTCACCCCGATACTCCCACTAACATTCAACTGTTTCCCATTAATATCAATAGGCTCATATACGCTCTTGATAAGCTGCTCTGCCAGGGCCATCACATCATTTTGAACTTGCTGGCCCACGCTACTTACACGGTTAACAATTATTACAAACTCATCTCCATTCAGGCGACCTGCAATATCTTCTGATGTTAGATGGGAGCGTAGTCGGCTGGCTGTTTCTACCAAGACTGCATCGCCAGCATCATGACCGAACCGTTCATTCACCGATTTAAGCCCGTGCAGGTCGAATAATATGAGTGCACCATTCACATCACCTTTAGCCGATGCGGCGATACTCTTATCAATGTTCGCATAAACAACATGTCTATTGGACAAATCAGTTAAAACATCTTTTAAAATCAAATTTTCCATTGCTTCAACGGTATTATCCCGGGCCCTGACATACGGTTCAATCACCCAGAGATAGATAAGCGGCGTGGTGATAATGGCCAACAATACAATATCAAGAACAGCTTCCACATATGGACTGAGATCAGCACTAAGATAGATAAACCCATCCATGATGGAGAACTCCACCACTGAAATAATTGTAACAATACGCAGAATCACCTGTCTACTGGTCAGAAATTCATTCATGTTGTTTGCACCTTATGAAACATAATTGGAAAACATTGATTATTTTACTAAAGAAAACAATACCATTATAGCATATAATTTTGAACATATCAGATCAAAAAAACCATCATTCTGATAACTGGCTCATCATTGCCTTCATTCGATACATTATCTTAACTCGACATCGTGAACCTGAATACCATTCAAACTCACCTCTTCCACCTTGGCATGCAAACGTGCGACCAAGCTGGACGGTTCTTTTTGCTGCCGCCATTCATAGACCGTCATAAACGCCATCACCTGTTGCACATAACGACGGGTTTCATTGAATGGAATGGCTTCCACCCACGCTTCAGGAGCATCAAAGGGAACACGTTCAAGCCATGTTGAAACACGATAAGGCCCGGCATTATAACCAGCCGCAGCCAATGCCAAATTACCAAACCGTTCCTTGATACCGGCCAGATAGCTTGAACCCAGACGAATATTGGTGGCAGGAGAGAATAACTTCAGCGCGCCTTTTCCCATCTTGAGTTTACGCGCTACCTGACGCGCCGTTGCTGGCATTAACTGCATCAGACCTTTGGCTCCTACATAGGATCGTGCATATGCATTAAAGGCTGATTCCTGACGAATAATACTCCAGATAGCAGCTTCACTCAGGCCTGTTGCATGAGCAGCCTGTTTCACCTGCTTGGCATACGTCATTGGAAAACGCTCAGTTAAAGCATCCATTTCTTTCGCCTTAAATGCCGCCCTGATCACCTGATCTTGCCAGCCCCAACGCGAAGCAAGTACCGTAGCGGCCTTCCAATGGATGGTATCAAAACCACGCAATGCAAAATGCCACTCACGAATCGCTTTATTCTGACTATTCAACGCTAACCATTCCGACGCTCTTTGAATGCCCGGTATTTGGTCGATTTCCGCAACCAGCGTATCGGCAACTACAATTTCAGGTGACGCAAGCTTAAACGGCAGTGCAAGTTTCTCTGCACTCAAAAAGTTATAATATCCACGCCCTTCTGCCAATGTTCGGAACTGCTGATCTGCATCTTTAAGATTTCCACTGGCAGCCATCGCCTGTGCCTTCCAATACATCCAACGATCCTGCTGCCGCTGTTCAATGGGCATATCCCCAATCACAGCGAGGGTTTGCGGCCAATCCTGAACGATAATGGCCAGTCTTACCTGCCAACCACGTGTATCCTCATTATGGAATGATGATGGTAACGCTGCCAACCATTTAGAAGCTATCTGTTGATGCCGCCGAGCGGCCCTTAATGCCACGGAGCGTTCAAGCGTTGAGAAAAAGTCAGGTGCAATCTGCTTTTGAGAAGATTTCAACCCTTGTAATTCAGACCATGCTTTGGCCGGGTCTTGTCTGGATAAACGTTTGATACCATCACTGATGATAGCGGAAGCAGGTCTGACAGACTCCACAGAGGAAAGCGACTCAGGCCATGCTTGCAATGCTTTTTCAGGGTTTTTCTGTATGGATCGCCAATATTTCAACCATTGTCTCTGTTGTTTAGAAAGCGACTGGCTCAGTGCCGCCGTCTTCTGCCAGTGCCCCTTGCTGGCAAAGCTTATAATACGGGACCATCGTTCCATATCATTGGGATGGCCTTGTTTCACCCATGCTGTGTAAATCGGATTGATAAGCGCCGTGATCGGCTTCCCCTGTTGCCAGCGACTTGAAAACTTTTCCATCACAGTCTGGGCGAAAATCACTTTTTGTTGGGATGAGATGTCGGCATATTGCGATGCGCGCCACAGCGCCATCATGGCAATTTCCGGAAACTTAGAGGCCAATGCAGGTGATGCTTCAATAAGGCGATGCGCACCCGCCCAATTGCCTTTTTTTGCCATATATTTAAGCCAATCATTACGCAAGTCGATGCTTTCAGGCACAGCTGCATACGCAATAAGCGTATCTGCAACCAGATGCTCATCACCTTTTCTCAACAACTTTCCGGCATACCAAATATCCAGATATGGCGTAAGTGCATAATCACCCAGCTTATCTTTCAATACATGAAAATGTTTGATTTGATCACTGTTCAGAGCACTGCGCGCCTGTTTAAACCAATCACGCTGTTGTTCAATGCTTGCTGCCTGTAGTGCAGGAACCCAAAGCAATAACAAGGCAATAGTGATGAATAAAACTCGCATGAACGACCCCAATTGAGAATCTGATGTCTCTGCATCAAGTGTAGCTGGAAGTTTACCCTTTACCACTGTTCATATGACCGGGATTACAGCATTGAATTAAGGAAACGTGACTTCCTGCGCCAGTCAAAAACACTCACCACATCCATCTGACTCACCTTCGATTTCTTTCAGTCATGCCAATCACTCCTGTGAAATGATCAGGATATCAATATAAAAGCGTGATTCTTACCTTGCTTACAAGTAAGCGTAGCTTTAACCGATTGGCCCATGAAAACAGAATTCGTCAACCACCTTGCCGCCTTTAAAGTGCTCTTCAACAATCCGGTCAATAGCTGCTTGATCAAGATGGCAGTACCAAACGCCCTCAGGATACACAACCATGATAGGGCCTTCAGTACAAACCCCCAGACAACCGGCACGATTCACACGCACAGCATTGGGATCACCGACAATCAGCCCCTCTTCAACGACTTTCTTTTTCAAATAATTGAGCAGTGGTAAATTTTCACCACAGCTTTTTCCACAACACATAATGGCATGCGTCTTATAAGGCATCATTATTGGTTTAGGCATCACTAATCTCTCCAACTAATTCGTCTATTTACTACATCGCCAATCACTACAATGGATGGCGATTGTGCGCTCACCTGTCCGCTGGCCGCCTCCGATAAGGTGGCTATGATGGTATTTTCATCAACTGTTGTAGCTGCGTGAATAATGGCCAGTGGCGTCTGATCTGCAAGACCCGTTTCAAGCAAGCAGCGAGCGATGTTCGTTAAATTTCTCGCCCCCATATAAAAAACCAGTACAGGAAACGCTTCAACCAGAGCCTGCCAATCCATCCGGCTCTTTTCACTGGCCTCATGACCAGTCAAGAAAGCCAACGTGGCATTGACAGAACGATCCGTAACCGGAATACCCGCCATCGCCGGAGCGGCTACGCCTGATGTAATACCCGGAATGATTCTGAATCGAATGCCTGCAGCAGCAAGGGCATGTATCTCTTCACCACCACGCCCGAACACAAAGGGATCTCCACCTTTCAAACGCACTACCCGCTTACCCTCAGACGCCAGCTCAATCAACCGTTCGCAAATATCATGCTGACTGGCAGAAGGCCTGCCACCGCGTTTACCCGCAAGCATTAATTCAGTGCCAACAGCAGCCATATTCAGCACATCATCGGAAACCAGTGCATCATAGACAATGGCATCGCAATCACCGATCAGCTTCGCTGCCGCCAGCGTCAATAACGATGCATCACCCGGGCCAGCACCAACCAGAGCCACTTCGGCCACCAATAAAGGGTCATCCAGTTTCATGATTTATCCTCAACAGCCTTTGCTTTAAAACAGTCTGCGATCAGCTGGGAAAATGCTTCATGTTCACTCAATACAGCCCCCTGACTGATCTCAATATCGACATCATTCATCATGCTCTGAAGTCTGACAAGGCTGGAACCTTTAAACAGCAGTAGCGGTTGTACGGATATCTGTTTCAACGCTTCGGCCTGCCAATGTTGTAACAGAGACGGGACAGATGGCTCAGAATGCAGTGAGGCCAGCGCATGTTTGGAGCAGACTTTCATTTTTTCATACAGCGCCGTAGCCAGCTTTTCAAAACCACCAAACCGATACAATACAAACAGTGCATTGATGCGGCGTGTATCGCGGGTAATCAGATCTATCGCCATTTGTGCAATCACATCGCTCTGTTCAGTCAGTGCAGGCAACAACTCGCAATCCACCGAAGCTGCAATCAAAGACGGAATATCTTCGCGCACATGCTTCCCCTCACCCAGAAACAGCGGCAACACACGCGCTCCTTCCGGCAACAGTTGATCATTCAGATAGGCGACCCCTACTTCTTCACCCAGTAGCTCAGATACTTCTGCCGCTAATGCCTCCACCTGCTCAGTATGACTCGCATTTGATGATCCATGTGCCAGTAGCACTTTCTTCATATTAACTTTGCTCCATAAAACTTTCTTATTTCGTTTGTTAGATCGCAACTATTACTGCAGATAGTCTCAAAACAATAATGGCGTCGATTTATCCTTAATTATTGAGATTAATCAAGTTGATGATCACTTTGACGATGGTCTCTTTTTCAGCAGGTCTGCTCTCTGCAATCAGCAGAGTAAGTGCCACCAGTGCATTGTCGGCAATACGTTTACCTCCATCTTGGCGGTAAAGAGCGCCATGACCAGCCATAAAGCAAAGGAATATGGCTGCCGCGATGCGTTTATTTCCATCGCTGAATGCGTGATTCTTAACAACAAAATAAAGCAGGTGGGCGGCTTTTTCCTCGACGCTTGGATAAACTTCCTTGCCATCGAAGGTCTGGTAAATTGAACCTAATGCGCTTTTAAAGCCTTGATCCTTTTCCAGTCCAAACAGGCCATCAAATTCCCCCTTCATGGAACTTACAATCTGAATGGCCTGATCATAATCGAGTAAAAAGTCAGTGTTTGTTCCAGAAGTGCTTTCAATCTCCAGGGATTCATGATCAAAGCGATCCAGAGTGGTCAACGCATAGGCATAATCGGCGATGACCTTAAGGAGTCCCTTTGCTTCATCCTCACCAACTGCCTGATGCGACAGTGTCTGCTCCAACAATGACACCGTATTCCGCAGGTCACTCAGCTTCTGATTCTGCTCTTGCAACTTCTTTTCGTTCAGCGCGTAACCGCGGGCAAGGTATTCTTTTAGTACCCGGCTTGCCCACTGGCGAAAACGGGTGGCATTCACCGAATTAACGCGATATCCCACCGATATTACTGCATCAAGGTTATAAAATTGTGTCTTGTACGTTTTCCCATCGGCGGCAGTACGTTCCAAAATGGAACATACTGATTGTCTGTCCAACTCGTCCGATTTGAAAATGTTCGACAGATGTTTGGTGATCGCAGGTCGCTTGGTACTAAACAGTTCAGCAATTTGTGCCTGACTGAGCCACAAGTTATCAGCCACCAGCCGTACCTCGGTTACAGCTGAACCATCTTCAGTCTGATAAATAAGGATTTCGCCTTCGTTATTACCATTCATACGTGTGTTTTCTCCGATACCATTGCCAACCTAGCAGCTTGTAAAATCAGATCAAAACTCAATACCCTGCGTAGCTAGAATATCGTTCTGAAAGGCGTGTTTGACCATAGTCATTTCGGTTACCGTATCTGCAATCTCAACCACTTCGGGTGCTGCATTGCGCCCTGTTAAGATCATATGCATCCAGTCAGGTTTCTCATCCCGGATGAATGCGGCAATCTCTTCACCCGATATCCAACCGTAACCGGTGCAATAGTTGATCTCATCAAAGACCACCATATCAAATTCATGCGAACGTACTTTTTCCTTACAGAGATCCCAAATCTCGCGACTGGTTTTGATATCCTGCTCCGGATTTTTGGTATCCCATGTAAATCCATCTCCGAGCGCGTGCCATTCGATATTATCAAACTGTTTAGCTGCCCGTTCTTCGCCCGTTTTCCATTTACCTTTGATAAACTGGATCACACACACCTTCATGCCCCAACCAGCAGCCCTGAAAGCCACACCAAAAGCAGATGATGATTTACCTTTGCCTTCGCCGGTATGCACAAGCACTATACCTCGTCGTTTATCGCGTGCTTTCATAACATCACTCTCCATAATCGGGAACCAGCAGATTCCCCTGTTTTATCACTGGCACATCAAAGAGCTGAGATAAGCGCACATTGTTAAATAACAGGCTCGCTTCACCATATTCAGCGCCACCTTTACCATCGATAAGAATCAGATGATCCGCAACGGCCATTGCTTGTTGAATATCGTGCAGAACAGTAATAATGGCACGCCCTTGAGCACGCTCTGTTTTCATCATATTAATGCACTGGATCTGATGCTTGAGATCGAGATGCGCTGTCGGTTCATCCAGCAACCAGATCGGAGCATCACGCAACATCAGTGCTGCAAGTTCAGTGCGCTGGCGTTCACCACTGGAGAGCTCACCCAAGGGGCGCTGCAACAACGTTTGAATATCCATGGATTGAACCACGCTTTCCATTGCCCCGCATCCATCGCTCAGCGCAAGATTCAAACGCTGCTGCACCGTCAGACCGAATTCGGTTGGGGGCAATTCACCCTGCCAAGCCACCTGTTTTGAAAGTTCATAGCGACTATAATGGTGCAGATTTTTGCCTAACACGCTTGTCTCACCACTGGATGGAATCAGCCCGGCCAACGCCAATAAGAGGCTCGATTTTCCAGCCCCATTTGGGCCAAGAATCACCACCACTTCACCCGCATGAAATGCACAGCTAAGCCCAGATAGCAGGCAACGACTGGCACGCTCTACCCCCAGATTGGAAAGTGAGAGTAAACCTTCCATCAGCTACGCCTCAACAATAGAAATAGGAACACCGGCACTCCGATCATGGCGGTCAGCACACCGACCGGCAGCTCAGATGGCGCAAGCACCGTTCGCGCCGCCGTATCAGCCAACATCAACAACAGACCACCACCAATGGCTGATGCAGGTAAAACAGCACGATGCAGTGAACCAAACAACATACGCATCAAATGTGGAATCACTAAACCGACAAATCCGATGGTGCCCGCTGCTGTGACGGCAATCGCCGTCACGGCAGAAGCCAGTAATAACAACCTCTGACGCAAAGGTTTCACATCCACGCCTAATGCCTCGGCATGGCGCTCCCCCAGCAGTAATGCATCAAGCGATCGGGACAGCACTAAGCCACAGCCTAAAGCCACGATCCAAGCCAAGCTAAGCAAGGCAATCGGAATATCGGAATGTGATAAATCGCCCATCATCCATGCAAATGCGAGTCCAAGACTGTTTTTTGGTAAAAGTGCGAGTAACAATGCCAGCAGCGCCGACCAAAATGCCGCCAATACCACGCCTGCCAGCAGCATGCGACCTGCCCCCAGATGTGAAAAAGCCATTACAATACTGATGCCAATCCATGCTCCGACAAATGCACCAGCCGACATCATCCAGGCCGATTCCGGCATAATGATCAAACCGGCCACCGCCCCGACAGAGGCAGACCCAGCCACACCCAACACATAAGGCTCGGCTAACGGATTGCCCAATAAGACCTGAAACCATGCCCCTGCCAAAGCCAGCATGCCCCCCACGGCAAAGGCGATCAACAGGCGCGGCAATCTCAATTGCCATAAAATAAAGCCATCCTGTCCACTAGCATGAAAGGGGTTAATCCATTGCTGGCCTGCACCCAGACTTAAAAAAAACACCAATAGCAGTGCTAACAGGATACAACACCATTTTATCCGGTCATTCATTGTGCTGCCTTTGAAATCATCGCATCCAATTGTTTCTGCAAGCTTGTAATACCAGCCACAACGCGCGGGCTGGGACGGCTGATCAAATCGGGATTTACAACGATCACGCGAACATCCGGTAACCATTTCTGCCAAAATAGACGACGGTCTTCGATATTACCGCTTTGCGATGGAATGATAATAATTTCAGGGTCTGCACGCACAACAGACTCAACATTTACACGCATACTTTCAACATCCTGATCAGCAAATACATTATCACCACCGGCTGCGGCCAATACCTGGGTGATAAAGCTGCGCCCCGCCTCGGTCATCAAAGGATCACTCCAAACTTCAAAAAACACACGCTGGCGTTTGCGAATCCGGCTGCGTGTGTACTGCAAAGAGGTACGCATGTGTTCAACAAGCAGATCTGCCTGCTGCGCATGGCCGGTTAATGCCCCCAAGCGCAACAAATCTGAAAAAATATCATCCAATGATTGAGGATGCGTAAGTACAATGCGCACACCCGCTTGATTGAAATCCTGTAATCCATTCAAGCCTGCATTCGATGTGATGATCATACTCGGCTTGAGACGTATCGCGGCTTCGCTGAACAGACGCGAATAATTGGCAATCACCGGTTTTTCTTTCAAGCTGGCCGGATAATTACAATATTGTGAGACCCCAACCACTTCATCGCCAGCGCCAATGGCAGAGAGCATTTCACAAGCGTGCGGCGACAAGGCTAAAATACGTTCTTGAGCCAACGCCAATGATGCTGATCCTATCAACAGCAGCGCAAACAAGGCTTTCAATACAAACCTCATAAACGCTGAAACTGCAAACGAAAACGGTATTGTCCATCTTCAACCGGAAAGGGTTGCGCCCTGTTTACCGTTTCCAGAGCGGCATGATCCAGCAAGGCATAGCCAGATCCGTGCAAGATACTGACCTTATTAGCAGCTCCTTTATTCGATAAAGTGAACGCCACTTCAACTTGTCCTTCAATACCCCTGCGCCGGGCGCTGGATGGATAATATTTGAATTTCTCCAAATGTGTACGCACCTGCAAACGCATTCTATCCTGATCAAGTTGCACGCTTTGAAGTGAAAGGTGAGATGGTTGAGATGGAAGCGTATCAGACGTAACGGCTTGACTGGACTTGATCGGTGCTGTTTTTAAACTTGCCAGCGAATCACGTTGCAAGCTCATCGCTTTTGCAATTGGAGTAGAAGCACGTGCTGAAGACATTACCGCTAACTGTTTCTGTATTTTATCGGGCACCTTTTTTGCAATCATGATCGTTCGTTTTTCAATGGTCTGATGTGTTTCCGCAGGCGCTTGTTGAGCTATAACCGTGCGCAGTTTGCTCTCATGTACGGGCTCTGCTTTTCTCGTCATTGGCTCAAGCAATGGCTCTGTAATCTGAATATTATTTTGACCAATAAACTCAATCGTTACATCAGTTGCTTGCATTGATGTTGGTACAGCCACACTGGCTTGCAACCAGTATGTCAGCAACAGGCCGTGGATGGCAGCAGATGCCACCAGCCACGGCCAGAACCTGATAAGCCTAGAAGGAATAACTCGCACCGGCACGGAATGTAGCAACAGGTGCTGGATAAAAGGCATCACCGCTGAAGGAAGAGAATACACCGTAAGTACTGTATTTCTTACCAGTCAGATTATCTACGCGCGCAAACATTTCGATACCCTGCCAGCGATAATTGATCACTGCATCCGCCGTCAAATAGGAGGGTAAGCGTCCCCGCACATTGGCCTGATCGCTGATCAGAAACGAAGAACCGACATAGGTTAGATGAATGTTGGAAGAAAGGCCGTGCATCCAGTCGGCTTTCCAGTCACCGCCAACCCGATTGCGCGCCACAGCTGGAATGGATTTCCCGCTGGACAAGCCGCCACGGAATGCCGCCTTGCTGTAGGTGTAATTGCCGGACAACTGAACCAGATCATGCGCCTTCCAGTGGCCGCTGATCATGATTACATCATGGCGGGTCTTGTCGGTATAGTTTTCATTGGCGCCAAAGCCGAAGGTGCCGCCGACCGGATTATAATAGATTTCATTATTCAAGTTGGCGCGGCTGGCACTGAATTCAAGCCAGGCTGCTGCCAAATCATAACGCAGGCTGAGGCTATAATGGCGTCCGGTCTGGGATTGCAGGGTCGTGTCCACCGCGCCCGAAAAGAAATCGAAACGTTCGTCCAGCAATGGAAAACGAATGGAGCGGGAAGTGTTCAGCCTCAAACGCAGCTGTTCAATCAGGGCGACCGATGCACCCACATCCCAGGCCGTAGCCCGGTTGGAAATGGTACTGAGCGTACCTTTGGTGAACGCATCCCGCGTTCGTTCCGTGCGCGCACCGCCGTTGATACTCCAACTATTGTCCGCTGAACCGACAGTCAGTTGTCCGTAATAGCCATCACGTTTATGATCAAACTCGGTATTACCAACAGCGCCTCCAAAATTAAACGATCCATTACCCCGATCAATATCCGCCCCGGTGACGATTTGTGTAACAATCGAATCGCCTGTTGTGAAAGTAAATTTCGGACGCAGCGAAGCGTTGCGCTGCACAAAATCACTGACAGATGCAAAACTGATAAATTCAGAATGCAGATCACGGCTACGGAAACCACCGTCCAGATCTGCTTCAAGCCCGAAATCGGACAGCCAGTTGAAGCCGCCGTCAATAAAGCTGTCATTGGTACGACTGAAATCCCGTGGGGTTTTTGCCTGTTTGCGGTTTGCGTTCACTTGCGCCGGGCTCAATGCGCCGGGCAGACCAACGCGATCACGGTGATGATTACCGGAAATATGCAGGCTCATATTATTGGTGAGATCCGCTTCTGCGCGTGCGCCTCCATCAAAGCGGTCGAAGACATTATTATCGCGATAGCCATTGGTAGTCAGACCGGAAAAATTCGCTTCCAGACGTGTTTTACCGGCATCGGCACCGATGCGCCCGGACCCGGTGAATTCGCCGAAACTGCCACCGGCCAGACTGATATTACCGCCGGAAGATGGTATTTTGGTAATCAAATTAATCACGCCGCCTACCGCGCCGCCGCCATATAATACAGAACTTGCACCATGCACGATTTCAATACGCTCTATCTGATCAAGTGGAATCTGAGTCCAGTCCGTACCGGATAAATCCGGGTTGTTGACCCTGCGACCATCAATCAGCACCACATTATTGGCTGCCGACGATTCACCAAAACCGCCCAGATCAATTTGCGATTTTGCACCGACGCCAGAGGTATCGCGCACCACGATATTGGCCTGCCCTTTGAGCAGATCAACAATACTCCCGGCATGGGAATCTTCGATCGTCTTTCTGTTGATAATCGTAACCGGTTTGGATGATGTTGCCGAAGGTGTTTCAACCCGGCTTGATGTGACATTGAGCTGGCCCAAGTCCTGTGTTTCTGCCGATGCAGTGATCGGCGTAACTGCCATCAAGGCAGCTAACCAAATGATATGTTTTTGTTTCATGTTTTCTCCGCGCCCGCCGCGCTATTGCATTATTTGTGGTTCAAACAAGAGCGGGGATTGCGGATTAATCGGCAGTGAAAATAAAGACGCAGCCATCAATACCGGCAACACCTCCCTCCGAGGTTTAAAACCGATGACAGCTATCTTTTAGAATAGCATATCGTGCTTCAGGCCGGTCTCCTGGCTTGCCTTCATTCTCGGCTGTCTTTCCTTCCCGGAGCAATAAAACTCCAGTGGTGTTGAACAGCGTTGTCAGGCCTACAGTAGCGGGGGCTGCGCCGGACTTGGCAGATAACACACACTCAAGGATGAGTGTGCAAATCAATATTCATCATTGATTTGTAAGGAAAGTCAAAATGACACTTTTGGCTTTCCGTTAAGCAAATAAAACCTTGGATGGTTTTATTTGCGTTGTTATCAAATCCTTACCGGACTTCCCGTTTCACCCTTGGTTAAAAAAACCTTCGGGCACCTAAAACGTCGCGAACGTTAACGTCTCCGCCAGTACATTGCCAGAATGGATCCGGAAAGATTATGCCACAAACTGAACATCGCTCCGGCAAGGGCAGCTTCAGGAGAAAAGTGGACAATCGCCAGCGCAACTGCAAGACCGGAATTCTGCATACCCACTTCAATTGCAACAGTGCGGCTCTGCGTCGATGAATAACCAAGGCGAGACATCAAACCACCACCGAGCAGCAGCCCGATGACATTGAGTAAGATCACAGCAGCAATCACGCTCAGCGCCACCGAATGCAAATTCGCAACATTGAGTCCAACCACAACACCCACTATCCAGGCGATGGTGAGCATCGCAATAAGCGGAAACACCCCATCCAACAGCATCACTGGCGGCTGCCAATAGCGCCGAATAAGAATGCCGGCGATCACCGGCAGCAACACGATCTGAATTACACTGAGAAACATCGAGACCGGATCAATCGCCAACCATGTTGAAGCGAGCAGCCATATCCATAGTGGCATAAACAACGGTGCCAAGAGCGTAGAGGCACTGGTCATTGCTACTGACAGAGCGACATCGCCACGCGCCAGCCAGGCAACAACATTAGAGGCCGTACCTCCCGGCGCACAACCAACCAGAATCAACCCCAATGCCAGCATGGGCGGCAGTGAAAACAGATACGCAATAGCCCAGGCTGAGAGTGGCATCACAAGAAATTGTAAACCCACCCCAATCAACAATGGTCGTCCGGCATGGCGTAGTTTGCGAATATCTTCCAGCCGCAAGGTCAATCCCATCAACAACATGATCAACATTAACGCGGGGCCAATCATGCCCTTGCCCGTTACAGCGGCATCAGCAAAGAACCAACCCCACAAACTGCCAAGAATCACCCATAGGATGAAACCACCTTGCAGCATGCTGAACAACCTGTCCCGATTCATTTGGATTTATACGGCCACAGGATCAGAAGAGCATTCATAAGAAGAGTTACTTGTCACACATTTCATCATTTTAAAATCTGCCGAAAAAATCCCCGGAGATATAGACCGTGCCATACCAGAGAGCTAACGAGAGCATAATCATCACCAACGGCCTACCGAGATCTCCAACTATTTTTTTCATCGGGTGTTTTTTCACCACCCCCTGAATCAGCATGGCCAACATCAATAGCCCCGCCACACCATAAGTCACATAAAATATCATCCAAAGGTCTTTACTCATATCAGCACCTTAAACTATGCCTCTGTGAATTCCATCATAATCATCAGAATCCACCTCCCCCCTTACTCCTGCATATTTTGCACGGCGCTTTCATGATGTCGTAAGAACGCCAATAGAGCCACTTGACGCGATACCACATTTCAGTACCATTTTGAAATGCAGAAAAAGCACCAAAAGACTCTGGCTTTAATATTTAAGCAGCCGACCAGTGCAAATATAAACTGGAAAGATATTGAAGCTCTGCTTGTAGTGTTGGGAGCAGAGATAAGTGAGCGTGAAGGTTCTCGTATTGGTGTGCGTTTGTTTGGTGATCGTCGCGTATTTCATCGCCCACACCCTTCACCAAAGACAGACAAAGGCGCTGTTGCATCCATTCGTGGATGGTTTAAAAACAATGGAGTAAAACCATGAATATGATGATTATAAATGGTCAAAAAGCGACAATTTGCTACGATGAAGATGTTGATATGTTTCGCGGTGAGTTTGTTGGACTCAATGGTGGTGCAGACTTTTATGCAAAAGATATTCAAGGCTTACATGATGAGGGCGCAACATCTTTAAAAGTATTTCTTGATATGTGCAAAGAGGATGATGTTGAACCATACAAAGTCTTTTCAGGCAAATTTAATGTCCGCATTGCACCTGACCTACATGCTGATGTTGTGGCCGCAGCCAAAAGCAAAGGTGAAAGCCTGAACCAGTTTGTAGTCGAAACATTAGAACAGGCGGTACACGCTTAATCCGAGTTAAATGAACTTCAGACGAGGTGCGCCCTTGGAATTCTATTATTCAGAGTTGAGAGCGTTTTCTTACCACGACCACCAAACTGTCAAGCCAGACACCTTCTCATTGCAAGAGCTGACCCTGAAGCTCACGGATTGGGGAGCCAGACGGAACTAGAACGAATAACCAAGAGTTGCCGTTTACCGATCGTCGTAGACCGACCAGAAACAGACATTCCAAGCAGCAGTGAGCTTGACCCCATTGAGTTCCAGTATTTTTGAGTTAATCGAATCTGCTTGTCGAAGCACCTCATCATGCCTTCAGTTGCGGTTGCGGATTGTTTTAATCCCTATAACAGTAAGGAGTCATCTAAATAACGATCCTATGGTGTCTTAATTTATAGATAATTAGAAGACAAGTCTAAATGTGACGCCACCGTTCTTATGATTACCTAATTGTTTTAAATAAAGTGATGAACCAACTTGTTTTATTCTTTTATGTTATTAGAGGATAAAAAGAAGTTGCGTTACATAATGAATCAATGGAATAGGAGAGAGATATGGAATGTGTTCATGAACAACTCTACAGAAAAGCACGCGCACTCCAACACAAACAAAACACTACATACCAGAGTATTGTTAGGGCGTACCTAATCGCCTCTAAAGCGGGGTCTTATAAAGCAATTGAATGGGTGAAGGCTCAGGCACCATCCCATTTAAAGCCTAATAGTATTTATGATCGACCCGAAGGGTTTGCGGCAGACATGAACGGAAGCACAAGTCGAAGGCTCTATTTCTTAATGGAAAGATTGCTGTTGGATTGATTTTAATCAATGTAGGCAATTGGCTGGAACCATCTATTATCAGGAAAAGCCAGAGCTTGCCTGTGCCGGCCTGCAAGGTGAGGCCAATTCCGGACATTCAAAGTTAATTTTACAGGGTATTTAGGAAGATAGGAGCTGCCTACTGAATCAGGGATAGTCCAGAATATCATGTTGTAATCCCTATCTAAGATATAGCATGACCATACACATAGTGACTTGTTCTAAAATTGATAGTTACTCACCCCAGATAATAATCTATACTAAACGAACACAACAAAGTCCAACTAGGAGAATGAGATGATATCGATAATTGACATGATTAATGGTGAAAAAAAGACATATACAAAAATCATTCAGCTTTTCATCAATTATGACTTACTCTTTGTTGAACGCAGCTATCAGGCTGAAGTGGAAAAAAGATATGGTTCATATCAACGTTGGAATGATTTATCTAAAATAAAAAATGATATTTCTGATCCTGGAGCTATCTTTCGCAAGGCTAAATCAGATTTTAAATATGCTAAACTACACTCTCTACCTATTACAGATGACAGTGGAAAGGCAACTCTGCGAGCAGTAGATATAAGAGTACACAAGAAAGAAAAAGATAAACTAATGAGTTGAGACCGCCGCCGAAAACGGACATTCATTATTTACGAGTTCCGAGAACATAATACTTAATTCTGATATTTGAATGACCGGAGTTGGCCGAGAGCCTCCATTCAATCTTGGTAAAAGCAGATTAATTTGAGATAAAGTCAGCTTCCGTGGATCATTTACTCAGGTAACTCCAGCCGATAAAACAGATTGAGCCACCCAATATCTACGACATGATTAAACAGTCTCCGCATTTGCAACGACATCATACACTCTATCAATAATCTCATTGGCCTCGGAAGCAGTAATGCCTGCACCTTTTGCAACTTTAAGCATGTCCTGACGTGAAATGTTATTACCTTTGCCACCTACTGAGGTTGAATGCTCATTCGAGGCAAGAATGGATTGAGTAAGATCATACGCAGGAGCAAGTCGCCATTCACCTGCATCATTCATGAGGAAAGAAAAATTCTTCACATGATCATCTTGGTTTTCAATCGCTACATTAAACACCATCA
>NZ_RCFQ01000036.1 GCF_003665155.1 Mariprofundus sp. EBB-1
GATGCTGACGTTCGCAGGAACAGTCAGAACAGGAGCAGTCGTGTCCGAAACAGTTACACTTTGTGTGGCAGTTCCACTGTTTCCAACGGCATCAGCTGCCGTCCAGTTTACTGTAGTGGTTCCAAGTGCAAAGCTAGTTAGAGCATCGCTACTGATAGATACCACGCCAACAGCATCTGTTGCCGTTGCCGTGCCGATTGCGACTGTAGTCTGCGCGCCGGTCGCTTCGACTTTAATCGCTGCCGGAGCAGTGACAACAGGTGCAGTGGTGTCCTGTACTGTGATAATCACAGAGTTGCCTGAGGAATCCACTGTGCCGTCATTTACAGTCAAATTCGCATTATTGGTGCCTGCCGGAAACTGAACAGTTGGCGCAATACCGTCTGCTGTACCAAATGGACCGGTCCATGCATATGTCAACGAATCACCATCGGCATCAGAAGAACCGGAACCATTCAATGTCACAAGTGCACCGGCAGGAGAAGTCTGTTCAACGGTTTGTGCTCCACCTGCATGGGCAACAGGGGCAATATTCGGATTCACACAAGAAACCTGAAATATTTCTGTACCCACAGGAATAATGCCGCTTGGTGTGATTTGGCAAGCAGGAGTCACCTGAAACCATGTTTTGGAAACAGATGTAGTTGCAGTTCCCCATGGTGCTGCTGAGGTGCGGATGGGGTAATCTACGCCATCAACCATCGTAATGGTTTTTGGGCCAGTTGTTTGTGTTACCACCAAGCCGGAACCTTCCCACATATCCCAGTTCCCCGTGTACGCTCCTGGATCAACTTGAACCTTGTGGTTATTCAACACCATATCACTGAACAATCCAGTCTGTGTGGAATAATTAACCGAAGCAGAAACACCATTTTCTACAGTTAAATTACCAAGCGCATCTACTCTAAAGAAGAAATGCCCCCATGCATTCAGATAGATACCATTCCGTAAATTCGGCACAAGAACCAGACTCTGTTTACCCGAAATGTGGCCGCGATTTCCCACTAAGATACGATGTACTGCTACTAATCCCACATAGGAGCCTAAATCAATGCTCGCCTGCGTATTTTTGAATCGGATCGTATCAACTCGAGACCCTATACTAGCTAAAGCTATGACACTTTTATCTGCAATTTTATCCAGCCAATATTGCGTTGGATTAGGGCCAGATGGGCCTTTTGAGAAGTCTAAGTTCACATTCCCTTGTGCATCCAGCGCAAAATAAATTGCATCCATGCCGGCAATACCAAAGTAATAATTCTGATTTGGAACCAGCATTAATGTATTTTTTCCGCTAATCCAACGTGTCCCATAATGGATAGCATATTGACCCAAATAGTTGACTGGGTCGAAATGCACAGGGACTGTATTCAAGATTAGTATTGTACCTGTTACGCTTGCTGCTATCGGATCATCCAGTGTTAACTGACCAGCAGCATTAATCGTGAACCCTGTTCCCATCGGCCAACCTAAACTTAATCCATAATGCTGGCCCTTTACCACCCTCACCGTTGCCTTTGGTTTTTTCCAACCGGAATGGCCAAGCTGCCACCTACCTTCATATCCAGCTGGATCAATAGTGATATCAATGATATTCAACGAAATCACCCCAGGAGAAAGTGATAATGCCCCATCATTGGCAAGGTCATTAATCGTGCCATCGGCTAATACTTCAATAAGGTGTCCCTGACCACCTGCACCAGGGTGAACGATCCCGAAATAATATCGACCGGGAGTCAAATCGATAATTTTATCCCCATTATAATAAGGAGAATACCCCCCGCTTGCCAAACTGTTTGTATACCACTCTTGCGTAAACCCATTTGTTTGCACTGAAACAGGCACAGCCTGCACCACTGTAGCAGCAAACATAAACAACCCAGCCAATAATAATTTTACATAATTCCCCATTAAAGCATCTCCCTTCGCATATATATATCGTTCGCTTAAACCTAGATAGTCCCTGTTTTTCAGAGCATCTCGTATCACTTAGTCATCTGACAAAAAAACCAAACGCGGATGGTAGCCACATCAAAATCACTGCACATCACCCAAATGGGGTATATTGGCAATTTAATTTCCGAAAAGTGAATATTTTTTCTATTGGCCAAACGAAATCAGGCCCCTCAAAGAGGAGCCTGATAGATATATCATTTAAAGGATCAGAAAAATGCTTCTTAATTCAGACGAAGCAATGTGAATACTAAGCGTGATCTGATTGGGTTTGGTATGGTTTGAGGAGTTGCTCAAACACTTCCGGCTCAAACACTTTTTTATCTACACGCAAAAACACAGCATTTTCATCGGGCACTACTTTCGCTTCGCTAATACCGGCCAGAGCAAGCAGCTTAGCCTGCAACTCATCGGCATTGGTGTTGCTATCCACGTGCGCCATCATGGATGAACGCATCACTGGCATCTGCATGCCCATGGCTACCAGCAACCACAAGACAGCTACACCCGCCGCCCCGAAGAATACACCCTGTACATCAAACGCGCCGTAACACCAGCCACCCACGATGCCACCCAAAAAAGCACCGAAGAACTGTGATGTAGAATAGACACCCATGGCTGTACCTTTGGCATCAATCGGAGCCATGCGCGAAATCAATGAGGGCAGTGTTGCTTCCAATACATTATATGCCACAAAGAAGAGAAACAGGCCAACAACCACTGCAAACATCGAATCATGCCACAAACCAAGCAGTGCACATGCAGTAGCAATCAAGACGATACTGGTCAAAAACACCTGTTTCATTTTTTCTTTTTTCTCTGCCACAATAATCATGGGCACCATTAAAATCAGAGCAACCACCAGAACAGGCAAATAGACCCAGGCATGAGAAGAGACAGCAATACCAAGGTGATCACGCAATACAAACGGCAGTCCAATAAATACCGCCATCATCACGGCATGTAAAATCATAATACCGATATCCAGACGCAACAGCTGAGGGTTTTTAAGCACACGACCAAATTCATCGGGTAGCGACTGTACATCCCTATGCGTATGGGTATCAGCTGGCAATGGATCAGGCACCATCCAAAACAACACGCCAATCGCAAAGATCGCCAGCACAGCGGTCAGCCAGAAAATACCATCCACCCCGATACTCGAACCTAAAAATGGGCCCAGTACCAATGCCAATGTAAAGGACATACCAATCGTCATACCGACTGTCGCCATCGCCTTACTGCGCACCTCTTCACGGGTCAGGTCAGCTAACAGAGCCATCATTGCAGCAGCGATTGCCCCTGCCCCCTGCAACGCTCGCCCGACAATCACCCAGCCAATCGAATCAGCCATAGCTGCCACCACACTACCCACGGCGAATATCAACAGACCCGCTGCAATCACCGGCTTGCGGCCTATGCGATCAGACATCCAACCAAATGGAATTTGCAGCATTGCCATCGTAAAGCCATAAGCGCCTAACGCCAGCCCCATCAACATTGGCGTAACACCTTGTAAACCTTCGGAATACAATGCGAATACCGGTAAGATAAGAAACAAACCCATCATGCGCAGACCATAAATAGCTGCCAGTGAGAATGTGCCGCGCTTTTCAAATTGATTCATGATTCATCCCTTAAAAATTGTTCAGGCGGGCAAGTATGCCCTTTCACCATCAGGAACTCTAATTAGCCCATCGATAAAATCATCAATTCAACATATAAGGAAATAGAAAACAGAATTCATCCGACTAAATTACAGTATAGAAGTCTATAATTTATAATGAGAATTGAACAAGAAGCATCTTCATTGAAATAATGAAACATCCCTTGTTAAGGCGATGACAACAACCCGATGACGCACATTGCATAACGCGAAAATCAAGAAAAAGTCCAACCGACCCATTTCAAAAAGACGCGCTGACATTCCCAGCATTTATACCGTTTACTATATAAGATAAACCGCATCCAGTTCTTTCGATATGTTCTGCTTACTTCCACGCCGCCACAATAAGGGCATTTAACTGACATCAGATCCTCCTACAACCAATCCTTACACATAGCATTGATGTTATCGCTCTGATTATAGCAGAAAAATAATACTTATATTATCAAGCTCAAAAAATCTTTTTTAAGATGTAAGCGGCTTCATACTTCCATATGCCTCATCCAATAGTTGACCGGAAGTCATCTTGAAATGCCACTCGGAGTAACCAATACACATAGGCGCAAGATGTGCATGTTTTGGCAAATCTTTTTCCATTTGCATCATCAAATCATGCACCGATTGCTTTGCGCTTGCTTCAGTCGAGCATGGGGAAATAATGGCATAGGTATCATGCGAGAAACGTGCCGGAATATCACCCTCTTGCAGCAGCATATTGAGCTCTTTAGTGATAAATTTAAGGGTGAGCCTATTGTTCTTTTCATCTTTTGTAGCCAATTTTATTAACAGCAGCGTTAACGGTTGCTCACTACGCTTTGCCAGTCCCATATGGTAATCCAGCTGTTCCAGTACAAAATGCCTGCCTTCACACTCATCAAGCTGCTCCGCACCCACCTTACGTCCACTCGCCAGAAAGGCCATAACATGATGATGACCATAACGGTGATACAACTTAAGCACTACCAGGCCAACCACGGCAATCACCACAAGCAAACCGTATATACCTACCATTTCAAATAACTGCATCGCCACTACACCTATCATATGCCCTGCAAAATAAACTACAAAAGCCCAAATAATACAATTGATCGATTGTAAAAAGAAGAAACGGCTGGCGCTGATCGTTGAACATCCAAACAGGATAGCTGAAACAATGCGCATGCCATACAAATATTGAAAAATAAACACCGACCAATTGGCATAATCATCCATAATTTTATTGGCCTTAGGATAGTGACGGCGTAATAACGGGAACGCTTCTATAATCAGCATGCCTTTCCAACGCCCCACTGCAAAGAGCAGAAGATGCCCGACAAAAGCACCTGCCGCAGAGACAGCAATCACCCAATGCGCTTCCAGCATCCCCAACGCAGCCAAAGCTGCCGCAGCCAGCACAACCACTTCACCCTCGATAACGGTAGATAAAAACACAGCCAGATAACCATATTGGTCAATCAGCTGCTTGGCGAACTCCATGTCCATCAGCACTCCCCTTATCTCGCATGATACTTTTGCATGATACTTTTGCATGAACTGTATGTGTTTTATTACAATTGAAGAAGAACTATATATTTCACGATGTGATCATTCCGGTTAAGAATCAACCAGACGGACAACAAACCATCACCAAATGAACGATTATTGCCCCAAAATTCGTAAAACAGGCTACACTAGTGTTCACCGCAACAAAGAGTGCTGGTCACTCACGGGCATTTCACTATGATGCCAACATTAAGAAATGATTTTTGGGGCCACAATGAATTTAAAGTTTATCGCCATAGCACTGTGTTTTTCACTGTTTTTCAGTGCTCCTTCAGCCATGGCTAAAGAGATTACATTAAATTTCAAAAATGCTGACATCCGTGCCTTTATTGAATTTGTAGCGGGCTTCTCCGGCAAAAACTTTCTCGTGGATAACCGTGTTAAAGGCAAAGTCACTATCGTATCACCCACCCCCATTTCTGAAGAGCATGCTTATGAAGTGTTCCTCTCTGTACTGGAGGTCAATGGCTTCGCCACAGTACCCGGCTCATCCATCACCAAAATCGTTCCCCGGGCTGAAAGTAAACAAAAAGCGCTACCTGTACGTATGAGTCAGGGCGTGGGTGACGATTCGATGGTTACGCAGGTGATCAAGTTACGTTTTGCCGATGCCCAACAACTGGTTGCACTCATTCGGCCGCTAATTTCCCCGAACAGTCATCTGGTCGCTTACCCGCGCGGCAATATGTTGTTACTCACCGATAGCGCAAGCAATATCCAACGCATCCAACGCATCATGACCCTGCTGGATCGCAAGGATGCTGTTGGCGTACAACTATTCACACTCAAACATGCATCCGCTGACAAGCTGGCTACTACACTTACCACCCTGTATGCCGCCAACACTCCCGGGGCCCAGCATGGGGCAGTCAAAGCCTTAGCGCATCAGCCCGGTAATATGTTAATTGTTGTCGCTGCTCCACAAATCATTAACGAAGTTGCAGGGGTGATTGAACGTCTCGATGTTGCACCCGAATCTGACAGTGATCGTTTACAGGTGCGTTATCTTAAACACGCCAATGCCGAAGAGGTTGCAAAAGTTATCAATGAACTGGTTGGAGGGCAGTCTGCGGCAACCGCCAAACCAGGGCAGACAAAACCGCTGTTTTCAGGCGATGTAAAACTTGTGGCAGATGCATCGACCAACGCACTGCTTATCACAGCTGACCCCAGTGATATTAAGGCGGTCAGCCGCATTATCGATAGACTGGATATTCGCCGTCGGCAGGTGCTGGTAGAAGCCCTGATTGTTGAAGTCAGTGGCAATGCGATCGAACGTTTTGGTGTTGAATGGATGGCCACCGGCGGTATCGGTGCCGGCGTACAGAACTTTCAAAATATCAAGCCGGTTGGTGCCGCTTTAGCAGCCAACGCCGTAGCGGCCGCCCCTACCAGCACCGCCACAGCACTAACCGCAGCAGCGCCCACCGGTCTGACACTGGGCGTACTCAATAAAGCCCTGTCCATTGGCGCATTAGCGCAGGCCATGCAATCAGATGTGGATGCCAATGTGCTCTCTACACCCAACCTGCTAACCATGGATAATGAAGAGGCAGAAATTATCGTAGGTAAAAATGTACCGTTTTTAACTGGTCAGAACTCAACCCAGGGCGGCATATCCAACCCGTTCCAAACCATTGAACGCAAAGATGTGGGCCTGACACTGCGCGTAAAACCGCAAATTTCAGAAGGTGACTCCGTTCGCTTAGAAATCTATCAGGAGATATCCAGTGTTGATGGTGGCACAGCGGCAGAAGGCGGTCTGATCACAAGCAAGCGCTCCATTAAAACAGTGGTCCTGGCCAATGATCAACAGATGATCGTGCTCGGCGGTTTAATGCGGGATGACAAAACGGCCACTGTGCAGAAGGTGCCCTGTTTAGGAGCAGTACCTCTGTTTGGCGAACCATTTAAATTCACTGAAAACCTCACAACCAAGACCAATTTAATGGTATTCCTCAAACCCAACATCATCGTAAATGCCAGCCAGATAGAAGAGATCACCGATCACAAGTACATCGACATTAAAAAACTGTACGAGCAGCCACTACAAGGCGGTACAATCATTTTCCCCAAAAAAGAGAAACAGATGCCCGCCGAACTCACACCCAATGCTAATAATAAATCAGCTACCCCTGCCACGCAGCAGCAATAGTTGATTGATGCGACCCATCTTTTGAAACAAATTCCTCGCCTAAGCAATGAGCTCGTTGATGTCCAACGCGTACTGAAATTTTCTTTGCCCGTTTTGCGCGCAGGCCTCGTTTTGCCGCTAAAGCCAACACAGGATGAGGCAAATCCTGTCGCCGTTTGCGATGAAAACGCATGGCCATGGGAACTATTGGATGATTGTCGGCGTATGTTTGGTGCTGAACCTTCACCGGTACTGGTCCCCAAAGAAGCACTGCTGACCGCCTTGAATCAGGTCTTTGACATGGCCTCAGCCTCAGCCGAGCAGATGCTTGAGGATATGGGCAGTGATGATCTCTCGCGTGAACTCGAAGAAGTTGGAGATCTGCTCGAGTCAGAAGACGATGCGCCGGTCATTCGACTGGTAAACACATTGATTTCGCAGGCACTTAAAGAACGTGCCAGTGACATCCACATCGAACCCTTTGAAACACGGTTGCTGGTACGTTTCCGTATTGATGGCGTGCTGCATACCATTGTACATCCCCCCAAAGGAGTACAGGCCGCCATTACAAGTCGCATCAAAGTGATGGCAGGACTCGATATTGCTGAAAAAAGGCACCCGCAAGATGGTCGTTTTCGCGTTAAAATTGCCGGGCGTGAGGTGGATGTACGTGTATCTCTGCTACCAACAGCACACGGTGAGCGCGTCGTGATGCGGCTGCTTGATCGTGGTTCAGCCATGCTGACCCTGCCACAACTTGGCATGAGTCCTCCGCAGCTGAAAAACATGCAAGAGGTGATTACATCGCCGCATGGTATTGTACTTGTCACCGGCCCTACAGGCTCTGGTAAAAGTACCACACTCTACGCCGGTCTGATGGAAGTCGATCGTAAAAACCGCAATGTCATGACCATTGAAGACCCGATCGAGTATCAGGTTGAGGGCGTTGGCCAAATGCAGGTGCAACCTAAAATCGGTGTAACGTTTGCAGCGGGACTACGCTCAATTTTGCGACAGGATCCGGACATCGTCATGATCGGTGAAATTCGTGATCTGGAAACTGCTGAGATTGCCATCCAGGCTTCATTAACCGGTCATCTGGTATTTGCCACCCTGCACACCAATGATGCACTCTCAGCCATATTACGTTTGCAGGACATGGGGCTGGAACCCTATCTGGTCGCCTCATCTCTGATTATGGTACAAGCGCAGCGACTGGTTCGTCGATTGTGTCCACACTGCCGTCAGCAACGCCCTGTGACTGCTGAAGATTGGAAAAGACTGGAAGTAAATCAGGATGATTTCTCCGGCATCACACACATTTACGATGCCAGGGGTTGCGATTTATGCATGGACACTGGCTATGCCGGCCGTATCGCTATTTACGAAATGGCACGCATTTCAGATGCCATGCGTACTGCCATCCATGAAGGCAAGGGGCTGCCCACGATGCGCCGTATCGCAAAACAAGAGCACATGATCACCCTGCGACAGGATGTAGCCCGTCATGTCGCAGCGGGCGTTACCAGTATTGAGGAGGTGCTCCGTGTCACCATGGAGGATGTGGTTGCTACTGAACCATGAACATGATGGGCATAATGAATACCCGGCATGGGCACAATCGCATGATGGTAATAGCATGAGTATAACGGTATGAGTGTTTTTTCTTATGAGGCGCTGGATCATGCCGGGCGTAAAAAGCGAGGCGAGATAGAAGCCGACTCTGAACGCAGCGCGCGCCAGAAACTTAAAGGGCAACAACTTATCGTACGCAAATTAAGCGCTGTCGAAAAGCAATCACGAGGCAGAGAACGCGCTGGCAAGGATCACCTTAGCACATCAGAAACGGTACTGTTTTTACAACAGCTTTCCACCTTAACCGAGGCGGGTATGCCGCTTATTGAAGCCCTCTCTTCCATGGGCGAAGGCATGAGCAGTCAACAATCACGCCGGGCGGTCTTCACTATTCGTAAGAAAGTACTCGAGGGCGGTGCGCTGGCCGACGCCTTGCGCGAACAACATTTTGATGAAGTGATCTGCAACATGATTGCAGCCGGTGAAGAGACCGGTCAAATGGAAGCCGTAGCATCCCGACTGGCACAGCTATTAGAGCATAGGCAGGCATTAAACAGTGAGTTGTTATCCGCCACCCTTTATCCTGCCATCATTTTAAGTTTTGGTATTGTGGTCATGCTGTTTCTCATGGCCGTCGTGGTGCCAAAAATGGTAGCTGTATTCGAGCGTGCAGGTGGTGATCTACCCACCCTGACCAAAGTAGTGATTGCTCTGTCTGACTTTTTGCGCGACCACGGAGGCTGGTTGGTGGTGGCAATCGCCTCATTGATCCTGCTCTATAAGCTGTTCATGCGAAAGCAATGGGCTCAAGCGTGGCGCGATGCATGGCTCATGCGGTTACCCGGCATATCCACCCTGTTAATCACCATAGATACTGCCCGCTTTTCACGCACATTAGGCATGCTGTTATCCGGAGGCGTGCCAGCACTGGCCGCCATGCTTATCGCCAATCAAAGCTGGTCACTGTTGCCATTAAAAGCACTTGGCGAACAGGCACGCGAAGCATTAAGAGAAGGCGAATCACTCTCCGGTGCGCTAAAAAAAGGCAATCATATTCCCCCTATGGCAACCCAACTGCTGGCCGTTGGAGAGCAGAGTGGAAAACTCGATGCCATGTTATTGCGCATTGCCGATCACTACGAAAAAGAGGTCTCACGCAACCTCAAGCGCATGTTAACCATCGCAGAACCTCTGCTGGTCATGTTTATGGCAGTGGGTGTTGGAGCCTTGGCGATGGCAATTTTATTACCTATTGCTGAAATGAATCAGCTTGTGAAATGATCAACTCCACGCAAAGCCCCCGCATCCATCATATGTTATCGGCATGCACAACAGGGCTTTTCTGTCTGCTCACATCCTTTCTGTTCTGTATTTCTGCCAGTCATGCAGGACCCACCGAAGCCTACCGCATGGCTATCAACCTGGCCGCCCAGGGAGATGAACAGGAGGCCATCACAAGCTTGTCCGCTCTGATTGAAGTGATGCCACAATCTTCGAATTGGCATGAACGCATGTTTGCCGCGCAACAACTGATTCGCATGAAAACATTGCAACAAACGGACTTCCCTGCTCAACGTAGCCCTAACCCGTATATCAGTCTGGCGGCGGCCTATGCCAGCAGCCATCCATTGTTTCGGGAAATCAACACATGGCCTGCCGCCATACTCGCCACCCTCTTGCCCGGTGCCGGCCACGCATGGCTTGGACGCTGGTATGATGCCCGCACTGCCGCATTGATGGTATGGCCATTACTATTATTAACCCTATGGGCCTTTAAAAGAGGCATGGGGCCTGTCACCCTATTTTTTGCTCTGGTTACCCTGTGGCTATGGTCCGGCACTGTTTTTTCAGCCATTTCGCTAGCCGAACGCGGCAACCTTGAGACCTATCTGATCTGGTGGCAACACGTCTGGCAAAGCTCCGGCCTGCCGGGAAGACCATGGTGATGCGTTTTTTTCGTATCTACCTGCCTTTAGCCGGGGCGAGTCTATGCCTTGCCATAGGCTGGATGCAGACATTTCACACATCACCAGTGACACCTCAAAGCTTCCCTGCTTATTTTTATCAGCATGTTATTGGCTCTCTCGATGGTCGTTCCTGCCCAAGCTTTCCAGTCTGTTCCCAATATGCTGCTCAGGCAACACATCAATATGGATTGTTGATTGGCTCATGGCTGACACTGGACAGACTGATTCACGAGGGGGGTGATTTACAATCCGGACCCTGGCTTTATGTTGATGGTAAAGAGCGATTAAATGATCCGATCGAGCGAAATGCATTTTGGTTATAATTAGTCTATGCTTGCGCCAGATATTTTTTTACTGCAGGGCTGAAATGATTTAACCGACTCAGTTGCAGCACTAAATATTTACAAAAAATCTATTGCGTGAGGATCTTATGTTGCTGAAAAAAGAATTTTTTCTACCGGCTTTGTTCATGGCCTTTTTTACTACACAAAACCTGCACGCTCAGGAACAAGAAATCGAAGTATATTATGGCGCTCTGGGTGGCGGGCTGTATGCCGTGGAATACACTGAAACACGCCCAACAGGACGACTCAGCGTCAAACAAACCGCCGTGCCTGCCGGTCTTTTAAAAGTAGGTGTCGATGCCCAGCTTTGGGGTGCTGAACTCCGCCTTGGCCTTATGGGCAGCGCCAGCAAAAACTTTCCTGCCAGTACTATAGGCAGTGCCACGCCCTTCAATATCGATGTTCAGGCTAGTCCGTTTTTCTCCTACCTTGGTAAATTGCAGTATCCGTTCACTGACAATTTCAAAGCCTACCTACTGCTTGGTGGCACCATGGCCCGATTCGCGATCAAACCGGGTGGCACCAGTGTATTGCTCAACTCCAGTGCCATCAAAACCGGATTCACCTATGGCTTGGGCCTTGCATATAAACCCAATCCCGATTTCTCTGTAGAAATGGAATGGATTCAGTATTGGACCAATGTTGATCTGTCAATCTCTGCAGCAGGTAATTCTCGTGCATCCTTTGGCGGCTTCGGCATATCCGTTAATAAATTATTTGATTTTTAAGTCGTAGGTTCATATGAAACGTTATCTTTTATATTTTACACTTCTTGGCAGTTTAATATTGCCTATGCAGTCATTTGCAGCAACTACGGTTGTTTCTGACACTGTCGCCACCAATTTAGTTAACCGCTTGCTCCAAAACGCTACGGGTACAGGCATTACGCTGGCAACCGTGGCTCCCGCCGCCGCCCCCGTTGCTGTTGGCAGTGCCAATCAGATCGGTCTGGTGAACAACACCGCTTTTGGCTCCATACAAGTCGCCCCCATACCTGCCGCTCCTACAGCCGTAGCAATGGGTGCAACGGGCATTATTCTGACAAGCGGAAATATCGGTGGTACAACCAATATTGGAGGAACAGGCAGCGTTCTTAACACACCCGGTGACCCCGATGTATTTACTGCTATAGCTGCCACGGGAACATTCGATGCTTCTTCCATCACCTTTAATTTAAACAAAACAACAGCCACGGCTATCACATTTGACCTGGTATTTGCCAGCAACGAAATTATCGGAGCCATTAACCCCGATGCCGTTGTCGTCATGGTCGATGGTGTAAACTATGCGGTACTCAATAATGGTGGCCTGTTAAGCAACCAGACAGCAGGCATCTTAACCCCTGCAGCAGGTGTCGTAACCGGCTTCACTAACGCATCAATAGTGCATACAGTGATAGCACCTCTCGATGCTGCTCTTACAACCCATACCATCAAAATCGCCATTGCTGACAATGTTGATACCCTCGTTGATTCTGCTGTTATTGTAAGCAATCTTACCGGCACAACCAGCACTCAGGGAGGCATGGGCGTCGGCGATTTCCTTCCTCCTGTTATCACACTCAATCCACCCGCCGCCATTTTGGATGCTCTTCCTGTGGGCACAAATAATGTCACAACAGAAGCAACGGCCGTACTAACACCTGTTAATTTGGGTGCTCCGACAGTAACAGACAATGTCGATGTTGCCCCCAGAGCAGCACCACTACCGGCTGGCCCTTATGCAATAGGTGCAACTCTAGTTACATGGTCTTCAACTGATGCAGCAGGAAACGTTGGCACCGCAACACAAACCGTTACCATCACCGATACAACGCCGCCTGTTATTATACCTCCAGTTCTTACAAATCCCGGCGGCACTGAGAATGTATTTTCAACGGCTACTCCTACCTATCAAGCAGATATTACTGCCTATTTAGCAACCGTTACTGCTACCGATCTGGGCGTTCCTCTTGCAGGAGTTACCAATAATGCAGCAGCAGTCGCACCCGCAGGGTTCAACATCGGCACAACAACCGTAACATTCAATGTAATCGATGCCTCGGGGAACGCTGCTGTTCCAGTGACAAGGGACATTATTGTCACCTCCACTACCGTTCAGCCACAGCCGCTCGGGATCAATCTAGTGAACCGTTTACTATTAGGTTCCAATATTACCCCGCCAGCCACGGCCACCTTAACAACCTCCGGTGCCTCCCAAACAGCAGAAATCATCGCCACCAATCTTGGTGTACTCATTGCAGGAGTACCACCAGTGCCTGCAGTATCGTTATCACTTCCGCAAACCGGAATCATGCTGAGCACTGGCAACACCTTAGGTACTGGCAACATCCTAACCAATCCTGCGGCCGGAGCCGATACTGATGTTTCAAATGCTCTGATTGCCAACCCATCATTTACTACAGGTGGTACATTCGACGCTGCCTCTCTGGCCTTTACGTTCACCGTACCGGCTGGCACTACGTCGCTAAGTTTTGATGTGATTTATGCCACCAATGAAATACTTAATGGTATCCAATTCCCTGATGCCGCAGTCGTGATGATTGATGGTACAAATCGGGCCCTGTTCAATAATGGATTACTGCTATCCAATCTCAACGGTGCTTTCCTCACAGCTACCAATAGCACATTGGTTCCCGGTTTCACCAATGTCTCACAAGTACAAACATTAACAGCAACGATTGCACCTACGGTCGGTAACACCCACACCATTAAAATCAGTATTGCCGATAACAACGATGCCCTGATTGATTCAGCCATTATTATCGGCAACATGAAGGCTTCATCGATAGTGAATCAAAGCGGCATGGGGGTCGGTGATGTATTTCCCCCTATCGTTGTAGCGCCTGCTAATGTCATTATTGAAGCGACTGGAACATTAACGTCGGCCAATCTCGGCGCGCCTGTGGTAACCGACAATGTAGATCCAAATCCCCGCGCAATCGCGTCCAACCTTGGCCCCTACCCGTTAGGAATCACCACTGTCACATGGCTTTCAACTGACCTGGCTGGCAATATCAGTGCACCAGTCACATCAACTGTGACCGTCAATGATACAACGCCACCACAGCTGGTCGCACCAGCTCTAAACACCTTCCCTGCCAGTTCTGCGGCAGGGCTTCCGGGCACCAACACCGCACTGGCAAGCTATCTCGCGACAGTGACCGCAACCGATGCTGTGGGGATCAAGTCCATCACCAATAATGCCCCGGCACAGTTCCCAATTGGCGCCACCATCGTAACATTCACGGCCACCGACCTGTTCGGCAACATATCCACCGCAACCACCAATATTACCGTATCTGCTTTTGTAGCAGGCCCCGGAGCAGGCGGAGGCATCGGCCCTGTCCCCGTGGCCAACGGCATTGATCAAATTCCTCCGATCATAAAATTGGTTGGCAATAAACATGTAACTGTATTGCAAACGGCTGCGGTAGTGCCGCCAGCTGCACCGCTTTTGTATGCCGATCCCGGTGCCACCGTCATCGATAATTTTGATGGTGCCACACCTGGAGTCATTCCTGCAACAGCAACGATTGACACCTCTATCGTAGGCCGCACCGTATTGACCTACAGCGCAACTGATCTTGCCGGCAACAATGCCACAGCCATTCGCACCGTAGATGTCGTCGCAGCAATTGCTGGCATAGATGTATTGCCACCGGTTGTCACACCACCACTAGATATACTGGTTGCCTCAACAAGCTTTGCTGGCATTGCCAGGACATCCCCCGCTCTAACTGCCTTTTTTGCAACTGCAACTGCGGTGGATAATATTGCTCTGGCAGGGGCCATTACCAATAATGCACCTGCTGTTTTACCCGTAGGCAAAACAATTGTGACATTCACAGCCAGAGATGCTCAAGGCAATATAGGCACTGCAGAAGCTGTCGTTAGTGTCAGCGGTTTAGCGCAAAACCCGGGTGCAGCCACAGACTTTGATGCCGATGGCATGCCCGACGCATGGGAAATCGCAGTCTTTGGTGACCCTTTGCTAGCTATTGCAGGGCCAGCCACCGACTTTGACCTTGATGGACTAAGCGATGCCCTTGAACGCATACTTGGCACCAACCCTAAAGCTGTTAACACCAACGCATCCGGTGCTATCAATGATTTGAAGGATGCCGTGTACCTCAATAACCCCAGCGACAGTGACGGGGATGGTATCATTGATATTCTTGAAGATAACAGTAGTGCATTGGATCCAACCGTAGTTACCGGCATCCCGGCCGTTAGTGGCATCACAACCTTTAGCATTCAGGGTAATGGCAATGCCATTCGCTCAGTCGCCGTAAATCAGATTGGTTCCGCTCCAGTCAATGTCATTAATAGCTATGGCTTATTGTCTTATCAGGTGATCACCGCAGTCGGAGGCACAGCAACGATTCAAATTCAGTCTGTACTGCCATTCGGAACAAATGCGCAGTTTTATAAGGTGGATGCAGCCGGTAATTACACCTTAATACCCGCCAGTATTGTGCGCTCTACAGGGGCAAACAGTATTACTTTAACCCTAACCGATGGTGGCCGATTCGATTTGGATGGTATCGCCAACGGGGTGATTATTGACCCAATAGCCTTCGGAACCGCTCCGGCTGTGCTGGGTGCCAATGGTGGAGCCCCCGGTGGTGGTGGCTGTGCGTTGCAACCGCATGCAAGCTTTGACCCATTATTACCGCTGTTGTTCACAATAATCCTATTATTCCACTTTATGCGTAGAAAACAGAACATGGAAATGAAAAAAAATAACCCATTCTCTGAATAATCGTCTATACCTATTCAGAGAATAGTATAATTTCACAAAAATAGATAATGGATGGATGAATCACCATGCAAGACAGAACAGTGCTTTCGAAAAAGAATCAAGAGGGATTTACGCTATTAGAAATCATGGTGGTGCTGGTCATTATCGGTGTGCTGGCAGCTCTTGTCGCACCACGTTTTCTTGAACGCGCCGATGAAGCCAAGGTTGAAGCAACCAAGGTACAGATGACAAACATCGGTCAGGCACTCAAGCTATACCGCCTGCAACATGGCAAATACCCGAATTCCGGAGACGGCTTGCAGGTATTGACCAGTGGTAGCAAACGTTATCTCGACACCATTCCTAAAGATCCATGGGGAAATGATTATGTCTACCTTTCACCCGGTGTGCATGGTGACTTTGATATCCTCTCTTATGGCGTAGATGGCCAGGCAGGAGGTAGTGGCATGGATGCAGATATCGGGAATTGGCAGTAAACAGATACCGCCTGCATTGCGCATAGCATATGCTCGACGCGACCACTATCACCATGCACCTTCGAAACCCTGAATCCGGTTTTACCTTACTGGAGATCATGATGGTCATCGTCATTCTCTCTGTTACAACAATGATGATTGCTCCCTCATTCTTTTCTGCCTCATCGGCATCATTGGATGATGAGGGCCATCGACTGGTACAAACGCTGCGTTTAGCTCAAGATGAAGCAATATTATCCGGCCAAACATTACGCATAACACTGCGCAACAATAGTTACTCCTTTCAATCCATCAGTATTGATGCGGAATGGACTCCATTTCAGTCATCTCCGTATCAAGACCATCAACTGATTGACGGCATCCGCATTGAACAGATCAAACCGCAACCGCCCTTGGATGAAAAAGATGACCCCGAAAAAGAACCGGCACTTGGACATCTCATACTCTCTCCTGAAGGCATGAATCAAATATCCGATATTACCCTGATCCAGGCCTCCGACAATCGCACGCTTCATATTCAATTCAGACCGGGGCCGGGTGGCATTCGCATCGTCAATGATGCAGCCACGTCATCGCCATGAAAAACAGGCAGGCTGGATTTACACTCATCGAAGCTCTGGTTGCATTAATGATTGCGGCTACAGCACTGGTGGTTTTGATGGGTAGCCTTGGCACATCCGCCAATACCCAGCACACACTCTCCATGCATCAACTGGCGATGGAACAGGCTCAGAATAAACTGGTCGAATTTTCTGCCTCGCCGACAAACCTGGATGAGCAACAGGGCACTATTGAAGTGGCAGACAGACAATTGGAATGGCGACGTTGGAGTGAAAAAACAATGTTGGATGGCTTCGTGCGCATCAATGTCAGCGTACAAGTACCCGATGAACCGGAAGTTACACTATTCATCTACCAGAGCGTCCCATAAACATCATGCATAGTATTTCTTCTATTTCTTCAAAACAGGCATCCAGTGAACACGGGTTTACGCTGATTGAAGTACTGATGGCGCTGACTGTGTTTGCACTGATTTCTGTGCTCGCATACACCACACTCGACAGTGCCGGCACCGGTTTCAATATCCTCAGTGAGGTACGCCAACAGCAGGAGCTGTCCGGCTGGGCAGGGAAGCAGATCCGCAAAGACATGCGCTATTTAACCGCCGCACCACATTACCCCGCCCCCAAAGAAGGCATACAATCCAGTGCCCTGAATATCGTACCAATCCGAATCAAAAATGATAATCGCGGAGATATAGAGCTCGATGAACTGTGGCTACTGGTTAAAGAACCAGGCCTGAATAGCATTTCCGAAGTACACTATTTTATCGATGAAACCGATAACCACCTGATTCGTGAATCTCGTTTACTACTGGTTCGCGATCATGTTGAGCCCATGCGCTGGGATTTTGGAGCAATACGCTCCTGGTCCGTGGAAGTATGGGATGAGCATGCCAACTGGCGACAAGACTGGAATTTTGATGCACAGGCTTTTGCATGGCCCAAAGCAGTCAAGGTAACACTACAAGTAGATGACAAGGCGACGATCGCCAGCCAACGTCAATGGTTGATGCCGGTCTTACCGGGTAAACAGCTATGAGCGACCTCACCCGGCAACTTCCATGCTCCCCTCCCAAGCATCAACGCGGAGCTGCTCTGATCATTGTACTGGGGCTGGTTGCATTGATCAGCACCTGGGCCATTGATGCCATGTATGAAGATAGTATCGCACTGCGTCGCACCGAGAACAGCGATAATGCCCTGCGCGCAGAGCAGGCTAATCAATCGGCATTAATATTAAGTGCGAAAATATTACGTGAAGATTTGCAAGAGTCTCAAACAGATGATCTGGAAGAAGCGTGGGCACAACAGAGTGAAGCATTCCCTATTGATGATGGCCTTGTTCAGGGTGACATTATTGATAGTAACCGCCTGATCAATCTTAATGATCTGGTTAATAACAAAGGCATGGTGAACCCGCTGGTTGAAACATATCTGAAATCCTTATTCACGCAGCTTGAACTCGATGCGGGGCTAGTTGATGCATTAATTGACTGGATGGACACCGACTCATCCGTACATGGTAGCAATGGAGGAGAAGACGCTAGTTATTATGATCAGGATTATCATGTTAAAAATGCCCGACTTGATCGCTGGCATGAACTACTGCTTATTCGCGGTTTCAAGCCAGAGATACTGGCACAACTGGAGCCTTACACTAGCGTAAGAGAGGTGCCAGTGAGCGGTATTTCAACCATCAATATCAATACGGCATCTGCACCGGTGCTTATGGCTCTGGCTCCGAATATGACCGTTTCAGATGCTGAAATATTTATCTCCGAACGCCCCTTCGCATCGGTTGCGGCGGCACTGCAAAACCGCACTTGGGCCACTGGCCTGAAGCAGCCATACTTGAGCGTAATCAGTGATCACTTTATGGTACGAACACAGGCCAGTTTTGGTCGGGCTAATTTAAGGGAGACATTTATGCTGCGTCGCCAACCCGGAAAAGTAACGCTGCTGACATTTGAACGCGACCGCAGCGCAGCTGCCCTTCCAGCAACGAGCACCACACCATGAGTACCATCATAAAACAGGTCGTTACGATTTGCTCTGACGGTAAGCAATGGCATGCTATTGATGCCCATCATAATATGATGACCTTAGCCATATCTGAAGATGAGCTGCTACCCACATTGCCGGATGGAGCTACGGTTGCTCGATTGCTATTACCCGTTGAACAACTCCTTAACAGAACATTTCACTTACCCTTCTCCAACGCTAAATTTATTGATCAGGATATCCTTTCTCAGGAACTGGAGGAACGCAGTTCAGAAAGTGCCGAATCATGGTGGCTATCATGGAGGGCTGGTCAAACAGATAATGAAGCAGTATCCGGCATCATGTTCGGTGTCTCGGAATCATTTCGCCAAGACATTGACATCAATGACAACTGGCGCGATATCAACTTTATAGGCAGTGATATATGGGCTCGACTCAATGAGCAGCGCGATCATCATGTTGCAACACAGGCCACTGAAAAATCAGAAGTAACCGCTAACAGAAAGCTTGCCGTCTTTGATAGTGATGCCTCCGGTTTGTTTTTCGGTGTATGGAACTACCCCGGTGAGCAGATTAAGGATGGTTTCTGGCTTGCCATGCGGCGTCTTAATCTGAATGAAGGCAGTGATACATCTGCTACCGTTGAGAATATTCGACGCTCACTGCATAGCATGGGCTGGAGAGAGGATGAAGGGGATGCTGCTGTTGGCAGATTAAGTGTGGACTTACATCAAGCCCTTAACCTTTCTACATGGCATGGTGAATTATGTGAGGCAGGCGAATTACCCTCGCGCCGTGATGCCACCATCGCTGTTGCAACGCTTTCCAGCTTTAATTACCGCCATGGTCGATGGCGTTCCGGCTCCCACATGAAGCAGATACAGCCATGGTATCGTAGTCTGGCATTGGCAGCAGTTCTCATGCTGGTCTGGTCCATATCTCAGGTTTGGCAAAATCGGCAACTTGAGCAACAGCTTACTATGCATCAACAACAGGTTATTGAAGCATTTCATCGAGGATTGCCCGATGAAAAAGTGATCATTGATGCTCTGGCTCAGCTACGCAAAGCTGCTGGCGAGGATGGCACGGATATGCGTGCTCAAAACCATCGGAATCTTGCTTCGCAATGGTTACAGCGCATGGATATTATCAACCGCGTCTATCAACAAATAAACTGGACGGTAAAGGAAATATCATTCAAAGATGGCACCATGACACTGACTGGAAGCAGTAAAGATTTACAAACCATGAATAACATTCATCAGGCGCTGCAACGCGCGTCCGGAGAGGATATCAAAATCCAAGATACCAACCTGAGTAGTGGCAACGAAGTCAAATTCAAGCTGGTTTGGTCATGATCGGCACATGGAAACGCGCCATCACGCAACGCTTTGAAGAACAGCTCTTGCCGCGATATCAACAACTGGAGAATCGTGAGCAGAAACTTGTACTGATTGCTACTATAGCATTACCACTGATCATCATCGTATTCGGGGTGATGATACCACTGCATGACCGACAACTCACATTGCAGAAAGAGTTAAGCATTGCCACAAATCAGGCTGCAAAAGCGAATCAACTGGCCAGTTATTTAACTGCACATGCCACAGACCTGAAAGCAAACAACAACACTGAAAGCCTGTTAAGCTTGGTCGATCAACTTGCCCGCCAAACCAATATCAGAACATTTATGACCCGGATTAAACCCCTGACGTCATTGAATGGCGGATCACAAAAGCTGATGCTTAGTATCAAAAATGTTCCCTATGATAGCATGTTGCGATTTATACATGCTCTGGCCAAACGTGATCTTGGTCTAAAACAGTTAAAATTTCAGACTGCCGGTAAGCCCGGCTATGTTCATGTGCAGGCTATCGTTACCGGATCTTAATCCTTTTTTTTTACGTTCACTGTTCATTGACCATTATTTATTCAATTGAGCTATATGGTAGGTTTGTAAACGGTTGGCAAGATTAAGCGGCTTTTCTTCCAGAATCTCAAGTCTCAATTGAATATCAATAGCACCACTGGTTAACGTAAAGCCACTTTTATTCTGCCTGAGCACGGATATATTTTGCTCGGCAATTCGCAAGCCCTGCTTCGCGGCTTTACTAAACCAATGATCAGACTTCGCCCGATCTATACTAACACCACGCCCCAGCGCATACATATAAGCCAGAGCGTTTTGCGCCTCAGCAAATCCTTGTCTAGCCGCTTCACGATACCACTGCACGGCTTTGTCATCCTGCTGTTCAACACCATCACCTTTGCGATAAATATTCCCCAGATTGAACTGGGCCGGAGCATAAGCATGCTTTGCCGCCAGAGCGTACCAGTGGATAGATTGCTCAATATTCACATCTACCCCCTGCCCATTCTGATACATCGATGCAATGGTATTCTGTGCCTCCACATCACCTTTTTCAGCCGCCTGCACAAACAGATCAAAGGCCTTTTTATATTTCAATTGTCTATAATAAAGCGCCGCCAGATTATACAATGCATCTTCACTACCAAGCTCACTGGCTTGTTGATACCATGCTTCTGCATCACTGCTGCTGGTGACAATACCATGACCCAGATCATACATCATACCCAACAGTAATTTCGCTTCAAAGCCTGCTGCAGTTTGTGCTTTCTTTAGTAGCTCCAGCGCAACATCTTCATTCTGCATCAAACCAATGCCACGTATGTACATCAGAGCCAGATTATACTGCGCCAAGGCATCATCATTTTCAGCAGCAGCCTTGAACCATTTCACGGTACTTTTCAAATCCAGCTTCACACCACGGCCAAGTGCATACATGACCGCAAGATTATTTTGTGCAACCTTATCACCCTGCTCTGCTGCTTTTTCCAACCATGACGCTGCAAGTGCATCGTTGCCTGCTTCGGCATACATAATACCCAGATTACTTTGTGGTGATGGCAAGCCGCTCTCAGCCGCTTTCTGTAACCATTTTAATGCTTCATCACGATTTAGTTCTACACCCTCACCAAGCGCATAGAGTACACCGAGCCTTGCTGCTGCAGGCATATTCTCCTGCTCAGCTGCTTTGGCATACCAGCCTGCTACATGCTGGATGGCTTCGGGTTTACTGCTATGCAAAAGTAATTCCGCCAAATGAAACTGAGCCTTGGCATTTCCACTGCTAGCACTTTGATGCAACCACTGCTCAGCCTTTTCCATATCCGCATTAAGACCCTGGCCCTGCTGATAGATACGAGCCAATACAAATTGTGCCGATGAGTCTCCTGCCGATGCCTTGGCACTAACCTTGTTGAGCAAACGTTGCAGGTAAGATGTTGCCTCAATACTGTGTGAATTGGCGGCTTGAATAGCCCAGAGTAAGGCATCTGCATCAGACTTCTTTACACCACGTCCTTCAGAGTACATCACAGCCATACGCAATTCGGCTGCTGTTAAGCCATTCTCTGCCGCTTTCTTATACCACCCAAATGCAGCTTTCAAATCCGCCGCAGGTACACCACGGCCATACTCCAGCATATTGGCCAGTTGATATTGCGCTTGTGCAAATTTTTGTTTTGCAGAAAGCTTAAGATGAACTACCGCCTCCACATCATCACGTTGCACACCTTTGCCATCACGATATAACATGGCAAAAAGGTATTGTGCCTCTTTATCACCTTTTTTGGCCGCTAAACGGAACCATTTGGCCGCATTATGATAATCCCCTTCCTGGTAAGCCGTTTTACCCAGATTCAGACCATCTGCATTGATATCGCCATAATCGGGAGCAGAAAAAAGCAGATAGAGCGCTACCCCAACTGCGAGCAAGACCATCAGCAATAAAGGTAAACGTAATTTAGCCATGCTTACATATCACAACGCATCTCTATCATAAATCCAGCTCTGACCAAATAGCATCCACCCGTTCTTTGACAGACGGATCCATTGCAATGGTTCGTCCCCATTCACGCGTTGTTTCACCTTCCCATTTATTGGTTGCATCAATACCCACCTTAGAACCAAGCCCTGCCACCGGCGAAGCAAAATCAAGATAATCAATCGGTGTATTTTCAGCCATGGTGAAGTCACGCACAGGATCACAACGGGTGGTAATCGCCCAAATCACCTCTTTCCAGTCACGGCAATCAATATCCGCATCCACGACGATAATAAACTTGGTGTACATGAACTGACGCAGATATGACCAGATACCAAACATCACCCGCTTGGCATGACCGGCATAACCCTTATTGATCGACACAACCGCCATACGATAGGAGCAACCTTCCATCGGTAAATAGAAATCCACAATTTCAGGAAACTGCTTTTTCAAAATAGGCACAAACACTTCATTGAAAGCCAACCCCAATACGGCAGGCTCATCAGGCGGTTTGCCTGTATGGGTTGAATGATAGATAGCATCCTTGCGCATACTCATCGTTTCGACAGTAAAGACAGGAAACATCTCTGTTTCATTGTAGTAGCCTGTGTGATCGCCGTATGGCCCCTCTTCGGCATATTCATCCAGTGAAACATAACCTTCCAGCACAATTTCTGCGGATGCAGGCACCTGCAAAGGCACACTCAGACAATCAGCCAGCACGGTTTTTTTACCACGTAACAGACCTGCAAATTGATATTCAGACAGGGTATCGGGAATCGGTGTAACAGCAGCTAAAATAGTCGCAGGATCAGCTCCTATAACGACAGCACATGGGAATTTGCTTGCACCTGCCTGCTTGGCTTCGCGGTGATCCTGAGCCCCACCACGATGTTTGAGCCATCGCATAATTAATTTGTTTTTGCCAACCTGTTGCTGGCGATAAATACCCATATTCTGGCGATCTTTGTTTGGCCCCCGGGTTACCACCAGCCCCCAACTCAATAAGGGAGCCACATCTTCAGGCCAACAAGTCTGGATGGGCAGTCTATTCAGATCCACATCATCGCCATGCAACACAATGTCCTGCCAAGCCGCCTTTTTGACATGCTTGGGTTGCATGTGCATCACTTTTTTCAGAATGGGGAATTTATCCCAGGCATCTTTGATACCTTTTGGTGGTTCGGGCTCTTTCAAATATGCTAGCAGTTCACCTATCTCACGCAGTTCATCAGCCGACTCGCGCCCCATTCCCAGCGCAATACGTTCAGCAGTACCAAACAGATTGGTCAACACAGGCATGCTAGCCTCATTGCCCTGTGCATCGACTACATGTTCAAATAACAGCGCCGGGCCGCCCTGACGCAACACCCGGTCAGAAATCTCAGTTATCTCCAGAGCGCTACTGATTACCGCAGTGATGCGCTTTAATAAGCCTCGCTTTTCCAGATCATCAATAAAAGCGCGCAAATCGGAATAACTCACGCAGATTTTTCTTCAATCACGTTGGAATCAATGTCAAATACGGTATCAAGCTTGGCCAGTGCAAACACATCACGCACATTTTCGCTCAAACCGGAAAGAATAAACCGACCACCCGTCAGTCGCGCCCATTGCAAGCCCTCCACCAGCGTAGCAATGCCTGACGAATCCATAAAGTCAACGCCGTTGAGTTCAACACGAATCTCTTTCATCGTAGCTGTAAATAACGGTTTTAACTGATCCCGCATGCGTGGTGATGTGTGTATGGTGACATCACCATCTACCTGCAGTACCACCTGAGTCTCGTTTTGATCATGCCGTGTAAACTTAAGATTTGCATCCATCATCATCTCTCTCATAAACTCTTATTATTAATACAAAATTTTAAACGCCAATGATTACCATCACTGAGCACCTCATGCTCACAATGATCAGCAGCTGAACAAATGAGCTTTAGTCCCAAGCCTCCGGGACACAGGTTTTCGACATCAATAGAGCGCTCGGCCTCTTCTTCCATGCTGCCCTGCCAGCCAACCGAAGCATAATCCCGAAAATCAAACACGAGTTCCTGCTCGCCGTGCGCGTCAACTTCGAGAAAAGTCTCAAGCTCAACACGACCTGCTTTTCCACCATAAGCATGCTTGGAAATATTGGCAAAGAGCTCATCCACAGCAATGGAAACGCGATTACTCTGACGAGCCTCCATGCAGGCCCTGGTTGTCATCACCGCAACCATTGAGCGCAACACGTATATGCAATCACTATTGCAGTTAATTTGCAGGTGCAGCTTACCCACATGACTACTTTCGCACTCGGAAAACGATACATCCTGAATACACTTACTGGCTGTCATTTCACCCCTCAGATATGCGTATCTCGGCACGCATCTCGAGCAGATATGCTCTTGCACCCCAAGCTTGGCTGCGATGTGGCGCAAACGCAACTACGCCCTGTTGATCCCCAATACCAGAGCA
>NZ_RCFQ01000037.1 GCF_003665155.1 Mariprofundus sp. EBB-1
GTAGCAGCATTCTCTATGTCGGCTTGTGCTCACCATATTAACACTGATAGCAGCGAACTCGATGCTGCGCGTACTGCAATTGCAGAAGCTAAAGCTGCAGGGGCAGAAAATTGTGCACCTAAATTACAAGCTCAGGCTGTGGCATCCTTGTACTGGGCTGCACATGAATTGACAGAGGTTGGTTATCATCCTGAAGAAAATTCAGAGTTGATTGCGCGGGCTGAAGCGAAAGCTAAAGAGGCTCGTTCTCAAGCTAAGATTAACTGTGCTCCTAAACCGAAACCTGTTGCAAAGCCGAAAGTCGTCGAAATCATCAAACTATCCGGTGTGAATTTTGCCAATAACAGTGCTGAACTGACTCCGGCATCCATTTCTATTCTTGATACTGCTGTAGCAACACTGAAACGTCGCTCTGACATTATTGTTGAAATTGCAGCACACACAAGTAGTCGTGGTGCTGCAGCATATAATTTGTCGCTTTCCAATAAGCGTGCTGCAAGCGTGAAAGATTATTTGATCTCTCATGGCGTTTCGGCAAATCGTTTGAGCTCTAAAGGTTATGGTGAGACCCAACCGATCGCTGTTGAAAACAACCTGGCGGATGAAGCAATCAATCGACGTGTTGAACTGCGTGTGATGAATTAAAGATTATTAAAAAGATGTATAGAAAGGGGCGGTTTTACCGCCCCTTTTTTTATGATCGTTTTTTGAGATGCGGAATAAGCTATAGGTAATAAAACCTTTATTTACGTTTGAGGCTTCTTTTCCTTGGGTTGGAATTGCAGGCACTGCATGCTGGAGGCTGATTTTACACTCATGCAGGGGATCATCTTTGATTTGAAACCGAAGGCTCTGCAGCCGTGCGGGTTATGTTTGTCCCAGGTGATGAAGTAGAAGCGACAGCTGCGGCAAGGCGGAGCCGTTGTAGGTAGATCGTCAGCCATCTATATCGATTTGAACGATGTCGTTTTCTACACGAACAGGGAAGGTGTCGATGTCTTCATAGGCTGGGGGGGTGAGTGAGCGGCCATCGCGAATACAGAAACGGGCGCCGTGACGCGGGCAGATGATTTGATCTCCTTCACAGATACCGCTGGCCAGTTCACCACCATCATGGGTGCACACATCTTCAATCGCAAAGAACTGGCCATCCAGATTAAACACTGCAATTTCAGCATACGGTGTGTTGATGGTTTTACGACTGCCCGCTGGCAGTTCGATCTGTGGGGCTACATCAATCCATTCAGACATATTTGATCTCCATTGTTCAGCCGGGTTTTCCATCCACGCGTGTAGTCAGAAGAATAGAGGAATAACGGATTCCTACAATGATGAAGGCAAGCAGCCAGCAACCACTACTGACAAGTATGGCGCTATCCAGCAGTTCCGGTTTAATCAACGGCAGTGCCACGCGCGCAATAGTGGCAATAAACAGCAATATAAAAGCGGTCGGAATCCATGGCAGTGCAACAATCTTTCGCCCGGTGTGTCCCAACGCAACACGGCTCATCATGCCCAGCGTGAACATGCCGATACCACCTACTGTCCAGGCATGGATGGCATGCATGGTGGCCAGATCCAGAATCACAGCCAGAGCGTAGATGATAAAGCCAGCCACCAGCCATGCATAACCGATTTGCAGTATCCACAGCATCGGCTCCCGCAACACGGCACGATCAAACCAGATGTACAGACGAACAGCATGAATCAGCGCAGCCAGTAGTGCTGAAATACAAATCAACCACGCATTGCCAACCGCTATGGCGACGGCAACCAGCAGAATAGAAGGCAGGGCAAGTTGCTCAATGCGTTTGTTCTCAACTGGTTTGATGCCGATTGCACCCTGCATGAAAAAGGGTATCACCCTGCCACCGATCAGGGCGATCAGTGCCATGATTAAACAGACGGCAATCTGCATGGCCTGCATAGCGATATTTTGAATCAATCCCAGCACTTCAAGGTGAACGGCACCATTACAGAGGCTCAGTAACAGCAAAATGATTGGAATAGGATAGTTGCGTGATTGTGCTGACTTTAGAATCAGGCGTCCGAGAATCACAGCCAGCGTTGGTAGAAATAGCATATCCAATATGGCAAAGGCCGATGCCGGCATGAAAGGCAGTGCAGAGAATAGTCTTGGAGCCAACCAGAGTAGTACAAGCAGTCCCAATGAAAGGCCGGATGGTGTGGCTAAGCCGGTCCAGTTGCGCACCGAGGTGAGCAGGAATCCGGCAATCACAGCGATTGCATAACCAAACACCATCTCATGCGCATGCCAGAGAGGCAGATCAAAATAGTTATGGTGCCAGATGCCGCTGGCAAAACCCGCCAGTGAGATGGCCATGAACAGTACGGCAAACCAAGTGCCAAGTAGAAAAAACGGGCGAAACCCGAGAGCCAGTGGTGCCCACTTTTGCGGCTTAGGAGTATTTTTATCGTTTGAAATCTGGATGGCGGTGAAACCTTTTCCAGACATGCTTTAGAACATGCCCAATTGTAAACGTGCTTCGTCGGACATCATGGAACGATCCCATGCAGGATCGAATATCAGTTCCACATGTACGTCATCAACATGTTCTACATCGAGTACTTTGGCGCGTACATCATCAACAATGAATGGCCCCATGCCACATCCGGGAGCAGTCAATGTCATGGTGATTTCAACCAGATTACTGCCGTCATCGGTATCGATGATCTGGCAATCATAGATCAGACCAAGATCAACGATATTGACCGGAATCTCCGGGTCAAAACAGGTTTTCAGGGCTGCTTGTAGAACTTGTTCATCGACAGTGCCGACAGAGGGTGTTTTCTCTTCTTCAGCCGTTTTTTTGCCATGCTCACCATCTTGCGTGAAACCGAGGGCGTCACCGTCTTTGCCTTCGATGCGGGCCAGGTTGCCATTCACACTGACAGTATATGTACCACCGAGTTGTTGGGTGATCATCACCGCGGCACCTACCGGGATAATGACCGGTGTACCCAGTGGAATGAGAACGGCATCAATATCGCGTGTGGTGGTGATCATTTTGTTAGAAATAGTCATTGTATTATCCGCTTATTCTGTTTTTGCAATTTCATGGGAATCTTCCACAGCTGATTTGAGTGTATGCCAGCACAGAACGGCACATTTGATGCGGCTTGGAAATTCACGTACGCCAGCCAGTACAGCCAATTTCCCCAGCTTCTCTTCATCCGGATCTTCATTGATGTCTGAGGTAACCATATGCTGGAAGCGTTCAAAGCTATCAGGGAATTCAGATATCGGTTTACCTTTCAAGGCTTCGGTCATCAAGGAAGCCGAAGCCACTGAAATCGCACAGCCTTCACCTTCAAAGGAGATATCTTCAATGATGTGATCGTCATTCACATGCACATAGACATGCAGTTTATCGCCGCACAGTGGGTTGTAACCATCGGCATCACGGTTATACTTTTTGAGCACGCCAAAATTGCGCGGTGCTTTGTTGTGATCGACAATTACTTGTAGGTACAGATCTCTTAAATCAAACATATTCAAACCTTCTATTTACCGCAGAGGACGCAAAGCTCACCCCAGGGTGCCTTCTCTTGCGCAAGCGCAATTCACCTTGTCGCAAAGGAAAACCTGATTTTAATAGCGCAGCCATGGCTATTGAAAAATAGTCACTAGTATTCAATAAGGTCCAGGTTTTCAATGCTATTAATAACTTTGCGCAACTTTGCGTTCTTTGCGGCGAAAAAATCATGCGAAAATATCTTGCGCTTTTTTCAGTGCTGCAAACAGTGCGTCCACTTCGCCTTCAGTATTATAAATCGAGAAAGAAGCGCGTGCGGTGGCGGGTACATTGAAGAACTGCATCACAGGCATTGCACAGTGGTGCCCGGCACGAATCGCAACACCATCACGGTCCACAATCGTACCCAGATCATGCGGATGCACACTATCCATTACAAAAGAGAGTACGCATGCTTTATCACGCGCCGTACCAATTTGACGTAGTCCGTTAAAAACTTCTGCTTTGTTAGTGGCATAACGCAAAAGTTCTTTTTCACGTCTGCCGATCGCTGCAAAACCGATGTTCTGGATATATTCGATTGCCTTACCGAAACCGATCGCACCGGCAATATGTGGAGTGCCGGCTTCGAATTTATAGGGTAGGTCATTGTACTCGGTTTTTTCAAAAGTGACCATGCGAATCATATCGCCGCCACCCTGATAAGGGGGCATGGTTTCAAGGATGGATTCTTTGCCGATCAACACACCGATACCGGTCGGGCCATACATCTTATGGGCACTGGTGACATAAAAATCACAATCCAGCGTTTGTACGTCAACAGCCAGATGGGCGGCGGCCTGTGCGCCATCAATCAGCACCTTGGCACCAACGGCATGAGCCTTTTCGATGATGCTTTCAATCGGGTTGATGGTGCCGAGTGCATTGGACATGTGCACCACACCGACCAACCGGGTGCGTTCAGAGAGCAGACTATCGAACGCATCCATGATCAACTCACCTGCATCATTGATCGGTGCAACCTTCAGTGTTGCGCCAACATGATTGCATAACATCTGCCACGGCACGATATTGGAGTGATGTTCCATGTGGGTGATAAGTACTTCATCACCGGCTTTGATATTGGCGCCGCCCCATGATGACGCGATCAGATTAATCGCTTCTGTGGTGCCACGCGTGAAGATCACTTCGCGTTCACTTCTTGCATTGAAAAAGCCTGCAATGATCTTGCGTGCCGCTTCATAATCAGCCGTTGCGCGCTCGGAGAGCGCATGCACACCACGATGTACATTGGCATTGTCGTGTTCGTAATAGTGCGAGACGGCATCGATCACACATTGCGGTTTCTGGGTGGTGGCTGCGTTATCCAGATACACTAACGGCTTGCCGTAGATCTCCTGACTTAAAATAGGAAAGTCTGCACGAATTTTTTTCACATCAAACATGATTAACACCTTTTTTTACCGCAAAGAGCGCAAAGTTTCGCAAAGAGTAGATCATCAATTGCGGATCTCTTATTGGTATTTCCTTTGCGTAACTTTGCGGTGAAGGATTGCTCATCCTAAAACACCTTCCAGATCACCCAGATTAGGCAGTTTGGAAAAGGCCTCTTTTTCGATAAAGCTACGTACCGCTTTGATATCCATGGCTACCAGAATCTCATCGGCAAAGGCGACGGTGAGCAGCTGACGCGCTTCATCTTCGGAGAGGCCACGAGATTTAAGGTAAAATAGCTGGTTTTTATCGAGCTGCCCCACGGTGACGCCGTGTGCACATTTTACATCATCATTATAAATTTCCAGCTCAGGTTTGGTATCGATCTCGGCATGTTTTGATAATAGCAGATTACCATTGGATTGCGCCGAATCCGTTTTAACAGCGCCTTCAGCCACTACGATTTTACCATTAAACACAGCATGCGCACGACCATCGAGTACAGTGCGATAGTTCTCACGGCTGCAGCAATGCGGAGCATTGTGATCAATGCGGGTGTGGTGATCGATGTGCTGACGACCGGAAGCTACGAACAGACCGTTCAGCGCACATGATGCACCGGGTTCTGCCAGGTTCACTACGATATCTGCACGCGAAAGGCTACCGCCCAGTTCAACGGCATGCAGGGTATAACGGCTGTCACGCGCCTGTTTGACTTCGACACGGCCGACATGGAACTGTTTGTCGCTTTCCAGCTGCAGACGGTAATGGGTCAATGCGGCATTATCACCCAGACGCAAATATGTGGCGATATTGCTTAGCCCTGCTTGATCTGAGTCTGTACCAATAAAGTGTTCAATCAGGGTGGCTTCTGCCCCCTTACCTAACATCAGACCATTGAGCGTGTGGGCAGTGCTGTTGCCGACATGTACAGCATATAAAGGTTTGTCGAGTTTGATGCCGTCACCAATGCAAGCGCACAGCCCATCGCTGGCTAAAGCGCTGTTGGCAGCGAGCAGACCATTAAACAGAGGGGCGGACTCATCCAGTTTGAACAGGCAGTGGGCGCTGTCGTCGGTATCATTCTGCAATAGTTCTGATAGAGGCCGCAGTTGAACGCCGTCAGGTAGATTGGATTGCTCAGGCTGGAACTGACCGGCGATAAAGACCAGACGATAAGCATCCAGATCATCAATCGTGGCCAGACTGGTCGCATCACTGTTGATCGCTGTTGGCGCAGTCAACCACCATGCATCGCCGAGTGTCGCAGTCAGTCGGGATATGTCGGTATATTTCCAATCTTCATCACGTTTGCCTGGTAGGCCGGTGCGGGCACAGATATCGGCGGCCTGTGAACGCTGTGCCTGGACACCAACATTGCCGGGCAGAGATGCAATATTCAGAGTCAGATCACTCATGATGCACCTCCATGTGCATCACCCAGAGGGCGGTATATTACCCGTGTAAATTTACTGTCGTGTAAATTTATCATGCCGCTGCTTCTTCTTTGACCCAGTCATAACCGCGAGATTCCAGTTCCAGAGCCAGACTTTTGTCTCCGGATTTAAGGATCTGACCATCAGCCAGTACGTGTACGAAATCAGGCTCAATATAATCAAGCAGACGCTGGTAATGGGTCACCATGACAATGGAACGATCTTCACGGCGCAGTTTATTCACACCATTGGCGACAATACGCAGCGCATCAATATCCAGTCCTGAATCGGTTTCATCAAGCAGTGCCAGTGATGGTTCGAGTACAGCCATCTGAAAAATTTCGTTACGTTTTTTCTCGCCGCCGGAGAAGCCTTCATTCACACCGCGCGACAAGAATGACTCATTAAGCTCAACCAACTTGGCCTTCTCTTTGACCAGTTGCATGAAATCAATCGCATCGAGTTCCTGTTCGCCCTGATGTTTGCGTTTGGCATTGACGCCGGCTTTGAGCATATAGGTGTTATTCACACCGGGGATCTCCACCGGGTACTGAAAGGCTAAAAAGACACCTTCCCAGGCGCGCTCTTCAGGCTCCATCGCCAGCAGGTCTTTGCCGTTATAGGTGACGGAACCTGCGGTTACTTTATAACCATCGCGGCCGGCAATCACATTGGAGAGGGTGGATTTGCCGGAACCATTGGGCCCCATAATGGCATGCACTTCACCAGCGCCAATCTCAAGATTGATACCTTTTAGAATTTCTTTGCCAGCCACTGAGGCGTGTAAATTTTCAATTTTCAACATAAATCAAAACCTTCTCACCGCAAAGTTACGCAAAGTTACGCAGAGTAAGTCTTTTAACGTCTCTGCGCCTCTCTGTAACTTTGAGGAATATTATTTTGCCACCATGCTTACAACATGATTATAGTTTTTACTCTGCGGAACTCCGCGTACTCTGCGGTGTACGCTTTTATCTTTTTTACCCGACCGCACCTTCAAGGCTGACTTCCATCAGTCGGTTGGCTTCAACGGCAAACTCCATCGGTAGTTCGTTGAAGACATCTTTACAGAAGCCGTTGACGATCATGTTGACCGCATCTTCTTCTGAAATGCCGCGTTGGCGACAGTAAAACAGTTGATCCTCACCAATTTTTGATGTGGTGGCTTCATGCTCCATCGTAGCGGTCGGATTTTTGACTTCCACATAGGGGAACGTATGCGCTCCGCATGTGTCACCGATCAGCAACGAATCACATTGGGTGAAATTGCGAGCACCATCAGCATTTTTACCAATACGTACCAAACCACGATAGGCCTGCTGTCCGTGTCCGGCGGCAATACCTTTGGAGACAATGGTACTCTTGGTATTTTTACCAATATGGATCATTTTGGTACCGGTATCGGCTTCCTGGCGCATTTTAGTCAGAGCAACCGAATAAAATTCACCAACCGAATCATCGCCGCGCAACACACAACTTGGATATTTCCAAGTGATCGCGCTACCGGTCTCTACCTGTGTCCACGACACTTTTGAACGCGGGCCACGGCAGTCAGCACGCTTGGTAACAAAGTTGTAGATGCCACCAAGACCATTTTCATCACCCGGATACCAGTTCTGAACCGTGGCATATTTTATTTGAGCATCATCAAGCAGCACCAGTTCCACAACCGCTGCATGAAGCTGATTTTCATCACGTTGCGGGGCAGTACATCCTTCCAGGTATGAAACATAAGCACCTTCATCGGCAATGATCAGGGTGCGCTCGAACTGACCGGTATTGAGGGCATTGATGCGGAAATAGGTGGATAGTTCCATCGGGCAACGTACACCTTTAGGAATATAAACGAATGAACCATCCGTAAATACAGCTGAATTCAGCGCAGCATAAAAATTATCGCCGCTGGGTACGACGCTGCCAAGATACTGTTGCACCAGTTCGGGGTAGTCACGAACGGCCTCTGAAATTGGACAGAAGATCACGCCTGCATCTTTCAGTTTACCTTTAAAGGTGGTGGCGACCGAGACCGAATCAAATACCGCATCTACGGCAACACCAGCCAGAAACTCCTGCTCACGCAATGGAATGCCTAATTTCTCATAGGTTTCCAGTAGTTTTGGATCAATTTCATCCAGGCTTTTGGGACCATCTTCTTGTGACTTGGGAGCTGAATAGTATGAGATGCTCTGAAAATCAATTTTGTCATACTGCACATGCGCCCAATGCGGTTCGCTCATGGTCAACCAGTGGCGGAATGCTTCCAGTCGCCAGTTCAGTAACCATTCAGGTTCATCTTTTTTGGCTGAAATGTGACGAATAACATCTTCGTTCAGGCCGGGAGGCAGGGTGTCGGAGTCAATATCTGTAACAAAACCAGCTTCATATTCATTATTGGTGAACTCTTCCGGTTTTGGTTCAGTTTTTTTGGTTAATGTGGCATCGCTCATGAGAGTGCCTTAGTCATATTCATTGTTGGATCTCCATGAATTGTAATGCCGCGTTGTAGTCGAAAGATAGGCACAAAGTCTGCCTCGGTCATGTCGGCTAAAGATATGTCCTGCAGGGCCTGGCCGACAGCTTGATTAATACGTTTCCAGTTGTTGCTGGTGGAGCAGACATCATGCTGGTCGCATGCACCACCACCTTCGAGATTACATTCAGTTAGCGCAATGGAACCTTCAAATACATTGATAACATCGCGGACATTAATTTTTGTGGCTGGACGGGTCAGTTCATAACCACCCTTGGCTCCACGAACGGAAGCAAGCATGTGTTCATGCAATAACATTTGCAGAATTTTACTGACGGTGGGTAAGGGGATGTGTGTTGCCTCGGCCAACTCTGTGGCGGAAAAACGTGCTTGTCCTGACGACGCCATATGGGTCATCAGTAAAATGCCATAATCCGTTAATTTGGTTAACCTGAGCATGTCACACCTCTATATGCGACAATTCTACTCCGGATTCAATCAGGATCAATATGGTATGAATTAGGGTTATTATAGGAGTGTGTTTGGAAATGCTGTATGAGCCTCTGTTTTTAGCGAAAACTTTGCGGGTCAATATTATATTTGCGCAGCAATTTACGCACGGTGTTGCGGTTTAATCCCAGCATTTCAGCCACTTTCAATTGATTCCCATTGCAACTCTCCATCGCCAGCTCCAGCAATGGTGGTTCAACCTGTTCCAGTAGATTGGCATGCAAGTTGGTGGCTTTGCCATAACCGAGCTGGTGTAGGTATTGACGTGTACAGCGTGTAACTGCCTGTGCGAGCGTCTCTTCTTCATGATGGGAGTTGCCCGCATTGCCCAGCGCCAGTGCAACATCGGATAGTGTGATACTTGCTCCCGGTGTTAATACTGCCAGACGATGCATGACATTGCGCAGTTCACGAACATTGCCCGGCCAGTCGTGGCGACTGAGCAGTTCGATGGCATCATCGAGCAGAATGGGGGCGGTCATGCTCAACTCCGTGGCGGCTTTATCGAGTAGATAATGGGCCAGTTCAGGAATGTCATCGCGCCGATCTCTTAATGAAGGTATCTCAACAGGGATTACGTTTAATCGATAATAGAGATCTTCGCGAAATTTACCCTTGGCAATGGATGTTAGCAGGTTCTGGTGGGTCGCCGCCAACAGTCGGACATTGAGCTGTTTGAACTGGCTGCCGCCGACACGCTGCACACGCCCCTCTTCCAATACGCGCAGCAACTTGGCTTGCAGGGCGGCGGGCATGTCACCGATTTCATCCAGAAACAGGGTGCCGCCATCAGCCTGTTCGAAACGCCCTTCACGCGCTTTATCTGCGCCTGTAAACGATCCTTTTTCATGGCCAAAGAGTTCGGACTCCAACAGTTCGGCGGGAATGGCGGCGGTGTTGATGGCAATAAAAGCTTTATCGGCCCGCTGACTGCGGTCATGCAGGGTGCGCGCTACCATCTCTTTACCCGTGCCGGATTCACCGGTGATCAATACCGTTAAATCAGACTCGGCTACACGGCCCAGGGTGCGGAACATCTGTTGCATGGCCTGGCTTCGTCCGATAATCAGATCTTCTTTGACTGCGGTGGTGCTGGGTTTGGCAGTCTCTTTCGCAGGTCGTACGCGCTGGATTAATTGTCGTACCTCATCCAGGTCAAAGGGTTTGGGCAGATATTCCATGGCTCCAATGCGATAGGCCTCAGCGGCATGACCAAAGGTGGTTTCAGCCGTTAACATGACCACGGGCATGGAGAAATGACCCTGGGCCAGAAATTCCATGCCGTTGCCATCGGGCAGATAGACATCGAGGAAACTAAGGTTGATATCCGCATGCGCTTTGTCGGTGAGAATGGTTTGGGCTTCAGCAATAGATCCGGCATGCAATACTTCCAGCCCCTCTTCTTGTAACACACGGTCAAGAATCCAGCGAATACCTTCATCATCATCAATCAATAGCGCTTTCATACTCTTTTATCCCCATGCTTTTCTGCATCAGATTCTGTTCTTATTGGCAGATGTAGCGTCATTGTTGTTCTGCCTTTGCCGCTGTCCACATTCACACGCCCGCCATGCTCTAGCATTACGCGTTCAACCAGTGCCAAGCCTAATCCACTACCGCGTTGTTTGCCTGTGACATAAGGTTCAAACAGACGGTCCCGCAACTCCAGAGGGATCATCGCACCATCGTTGGTAATACTGATTTCAATGACCTGACCATGATGGCCGGGCAGATGTACCAATGGAGCCATACGGGTTTGCCATTCAATTTTGCTGTCGGCTGCTTCCACTGCATTTTGCCAGAGGTTTTCCAGTGCTTGTGTAAAACGAGCCGCATGCAGCAGGGTATCAGGCAGGCTAGGGTCGAATGAACGATGCACCTGAATGCCGGGCTGATAGCAAATCACGCTTTGAATCAGACTGTGAATGTTGGTTTTCTGCATTTGCACAGATGCGTGTGGCCCTACTTGCAGAAAAGAGTCGATTCGATCCCGAATACGATCTACGCCGGACAAAATTTGCACCACGGCTTCCTTGTTTGATTTGGAAAGATTCTGTTCTGATAGCCACTGGCTGGCTCCTCGCAATGCAGCCAGCGGATTTTTTACTTCATGCGCCATCTCTAGTGCGATACGTGCAACGGCCTCAGCCATTTCATGGCGTTTGGTATGTTGTTCTACTTCGCTGCGGCGTGCTTCGGGTACAAATATTACAGTGATGCCATCATCATAGATATTTAAGTGCAGTGATATTGGCAGGCTGCTTGAACGAATGCAGATCTGATTACCCGATATGCTGCCATACGGCGTTAATCGAACGCGTAGCTTTTGTATCTCTGATTTTGGCGAGAAAAGCTCATCTAAATGTTTACCAATAAGGCGTTTCTCTGAATTGCCCAAAGCTTCCTGAGCATATACATTGGCTTGTATGAGCCTGGCTTCTGCATCGAGCAGTAGCGTGGGCAGAGGCAGCGCCGCAAGACTAATATGATCAGATGACAATATTAGACTCTGACACTTGCGCAGTATTGCTCTCTGAGATCGGTTCTACATCAGCCTCATCTGAGAGCTTAAGGAAATAACTTTCGGCGAAATCGAGCATCTGCTGCCATTCAGACATGACTTGAAAATGAGAACGGAAATCTGCCGAGCCACGTAAGCCTTTGCTGTACCAGATCACGTGTTTACGCGCTAATTTGGAAGCGGTCTGAATGCCATGATGTTCAGCTAAATGACGCAGGTGATCAATAACAATAGCCCAGCGCTGTTCAGGTGTAGGTTTTGCAGGTTGAGGTAGACCCATCAGGGCGGCATGGACTTCACCCAGCACCCAGGGGTTGCCCTGTACGGCGCGGCCTACCATCACACCATCGCAGTTGGATATGCGAATCATCTCTTTGGCGGATTCACCATCAACAATATCGCCATTGCCAATAACCGGAATCGATACTGCATCTTTGGCTAAGCCAATATCTTCCCAGTTGGCATGGCCATGAAACATCTGTGCGCGTGTGCGGCCATGTACGGTCAGCATCTGGACGCCGCTTGCCTCTGCGATGCGTGCTATGGAAGCTACGTTTTTTGAGGGTTCATCCCAGCCGGTGCGGATCTTCAACGTGACAGGTACTTCAACTGCTTTAACAACCGCTTCAAGCACGCGTGCGACAAGCGGTTCATCTTTGAGCATGGCAGAGCCTGCTGTCTGTTTGCATATCTTTTTGACCGGGCAGCCCATATTGATATCAACGAAATCAGCGCCGTGTCCGACAGCCCAGCGTGCGGCCTCGCAGACAAATGCAGGATCAGAACCGGCGACCTGAATGGAAGCTGGATGCTCATCATCACCGAGCTCAGCCATGCGTTCGGTGCGTTCGCGCCCCATATCTACTGCACGCGAAGCGATCATTTCAGTGACCACAAGCCCGACCCCGAACGGTTTGCAGATACGTCGAAATGGTAAATCGGTAATGCCAGCCATAGGGGCCAGCACCAGCGGTACGTCGATATTGTGATTGCCCAGGGTAAAACCCGGCAGAAGTCGTTGATTCATCTGAGTAGATCCTATTGCTTGCCTAAAAAATGTGCAACGGTAGCGCCTTCTTCAAAACTTGCACCTGTTCTGTGCAATGGTCAGCTTCGGGGGTATGGAAACTTCTGATAAATCAACCGATACCCTGCCAACAATCCATTGGCCGAACACACATTTTATGCAATCGGTGGCTGATCCCACGCAGTTTCCTGATATAGAATTGCCACAGATTGCGGTAGCCGGCCACTCCAATGTGGGTAAGTCCTCATTGATGAATGCGCTGTTTGGCCGCAACGGTCTAGTGAAAACATCCAAAAGCCCCGGCTGCACAAGGCTGCTCAATCTGTTTGATGTGGATGATCAGTTGCTGGTAGTGGATTTGCCCGGTTATGGTTATGCCAGAGCCCCGAAAAAAGAGCAGAAACGCTGGATCAACATGATTGAGTCCTATCTGGTGAATGCCGATCTTAAACTGGTGTTGTTATTGTTAGATATTCGTCATGGCCCGAAAGATTCTGATCTGCAGTTGATCGAATGGCTCAATGAAGGCGGTATCCGTTGGTTGCCGGTCGCTACCAAGGCAGACAAGCTCTCCGGTAATAAACGCAGCATACGTCTGAAAGAAATGACAGAAGCGATGGGTGGTCTGCTTAGCCCGATGCCCACATCCAGCTTTAAAGGCATGGGTATTGATAAGCTGCGCAAAGTGATTCAGCAGGAAATGTTAAGGGCGGAGTGATGTGTTGGCCTCCAGCCAATCACCAGTAAATAAAGTAAAAGCGTTTCTTAAGGTAGTTCGTAATCCACCACAGTGCGTGCAATCGCGGCTGCTTTGATGATAGGCACAACGGCCTGATGTTCGGGATGCGTTTGATAGGCCTCTAACGCCTGGCGGCTTTCCAGCTCGGAATAAAGCACCACATCGGCCGATTGCCCGGATGCAAGAAAGTCGATACCCACCTCTACCTTTAATAAGCCCGGTATTTTTCCATTTAACGCTTCCAGGCGTATTTTTATTTCTGTGGCGTCAGCCTTATCTCTTAATTTCCACATTACGATATGTTTAATCATCTATACCTCTGAATGTAATATTTGGTTTTGATCCCGTGGGATTCTCTGTTATTGCTACGTGGGCGGTATCGCCTATTTTTTTGCGTCGAGCAGCTGACGCAGTGATTGGGACAGTATCTCAATGGCACATGGCTTTTGCAGGAAAAGCGTATGAGGTGAAGCTTTGTCAATTTCAAAACTCTGCTCTCTATCGTAACCAGAAGAGAAAATGATGGGCATATCAGTGTTGATGTGTCTGATATGTTCGCTCAATTCACTGCCGCCCATGATTGGCATGATCATATCGGTAATGATGAGATCAATTTGCTGGTGTTTTTCTTTGAAAATATCCAGCGCAATCTGTCCGTTCTCAGCTTCAATGATGTGATAACCGAGCGCGTTGAGTACCTCTGCAGTGGTGCCTCTCAGGTTGGGTTCGTCATCGACCAATAGAATGGTTTCACCTTTTCCTTCGATGGCAAAATGTGGATCTACATGCAAGACCCCCGGTTGAGTGTCTGCCAGTGGTAGATAGAGATGAAATGCAGTGCCTGTCTCTGCATTGCTTTCCATATCAATATATCCTGCATGGGTTTTGATTGCCCCATAGACCATGGCCAGCCCAAGACCTGTACCTTCACCTACGTTTTTTGTAGTAAAAAACGGTTCAAATATTTTCTCACTGATGGCGTCTGGAATACCTGAGCCATTATCCTGAATGCAGATGTGTGCAAATGATCTGTTCTCAGTTTCAGCTTCAGGATGTGTTCTCAGGAAGGCATCGGTGACAGTAAATGCATGCACAGAGCAGTTGATGGTGGGATGCAGAGCATGGGATACTGCACTGTGGGCATTGTTCAGAAGGTTCATTAATATCTGCTGTAGCTGGGTTGCATCACCAATAATGACAAGCTTCTCTTCGCAAATATCAATGTTGCATGCAATGCTTTCAGGTATTGAGCGGCTGGCTAATTTGAAGGCCTCCTTTATGAACGAATTGAGAGGTAGTGGCTTCATATCGACGCGATCTTTACGGGCAAATGTGAGTAGCTGCTTGACCATGTTGGCGGCATGGTTTGCAAGTTGCTCCATATTATTCAACTTATCGATGATGACAGCATTGCCGGTGAGATGCCTTCTTGCCATGTACAAGTTTCCTTGCAGGGCAGCTAGCATATTGTTGAAATCGTGGGCAATACCTCCCACCAGCGTGCCGATGGACTCCATTTTTTGTGCTTGATGGAATTGCGCTTCCATCTGCTGAAGCTGACTTAAATCTTCAAGTACACAGATAAAGTGGCTGATTTTACTATTTTCGTCGCGAACAGGTGATGCAGCCAGCATAGCTGGATAAAAAGATCCATCTTTACGTTGTTCTGTAACCCTGCCCCGCCATGAGTGGCCTTGATCCAGTGCTTGCCATGCCTGTTGTACGATTGCTTCATTGTTATCACGGTGAAGTGTGGGTGATGTTTTTCCAATCACATCATCCCATCGAAAGCCTGTAACTTCGGTAAAGGCCGGATTGATATATTCGATGACCCATTTGCTATCGAGTATAGTGATGACTTCACTGGACTGTTCAATCGCCTGTGACAGCTTTTTCAGCTGTTTTAGATGTTGTTCACGTTCCATCGCGATACCTGTGAGTTTTGCTGCATTGGCAATATCGCGGATCTCTTCCGGAGCTGGTGAGCGCACATGATCATAATACATGCCGAATGTGCCGATTACTTTGCCTTCGGAGTTGCAGATGGGTTCAGACCAGCACGCTCGCAGATTCAAAGGTATGGTCAGTTCAAGATAGGGGGCCCAGCGTGGGTCATGTTCGATATCTGCGGCGATGGTGCGTTTTTTGTTGAAAGCGGCAGTGCCACATGAGCCAACCATCGGGCCGATTTCCAGGCCATCAATAGCGTTATTATAGATCTCTGGAAGATTGGGTGCAGCGCCTCTGCGCAGGCGTCCGTCAATCACTCTTAAAATGGTGGCTTTCATGCCCGGATAACGGTTTTCATAACTATGAATAATCGCATTGAAAATTTGATCCAGATTTTTATCACTGGCAACCATCTCAAGAATCTCTGAGATGGAATCCTTTAGTCTTTCAGCTTCTTTACGTTCGGTGATGTTAAAAATGTAGCCATCAATCCATCTGTCTTGATTTGGTGATGAGCTGGGCTGACCGGATTCAAGTACCCAGCATTGAGTGCCATCAGCTCTGATAATGCGATATTCATACGCGTATGGTGTTCCATGTTTTAAGCCATGTTCAATGGTGTTGAGAATCGCTGCTTGATCGTCAGCATGAATAATGCTGTGATAGGGTCGGGTATTGTTGGTGAAGTCGGTGGCCGGGTAGCCGGAGATTACTTCGATTTCACTACTGATGAAATCCATGTCTGAGCTATGATCCGGGTGATAACGAAATACAGCCCCCGGGATATTATCTACCAGTGTTCTGAAGCGGGTTTCGCTTGCATGCAGATCCTGAGTGCGATGGCGTACCATGCGGCGAAGAAGGGTGGATTGAAATGCGAAAATAAGCAGCAGGATGCATAGTGTCGCAATCATTAACTGCCAACGATACTGGGTGATAAAATCACTGAGTTCGGGTTCGGGCACATAAAGGAATTGTTCTACCGGATAGTCTTGAGGTATCAGCTCTAAATCGGCATATGTTTGGGCGATTTGTTTCCAACGGTGCAGGTTCATATAGCCGGGGTTTACAAGGTCTTTAAACATCATATCGGCAGTCCGGGCGGCTTCGAAATAGAGTTGGCCGGAGCTTAAATTTTGTGTGTTATATTTACTCTGAATGATTTCAATGGTTTCATCTACATGCTCAAGGGCATACGACCAACCATCCATGCTGGCTTTGAGAAAACTCTGCACGCGTTCCGGATGTTGGTGTATTTCTTTCTCTGATGTGATAAGGATATCGCCATAAAAATCAATATTATATTGGCTGGGGCTGAGGATCCGATGGGCTATGCCCTGCTCAATTAGCTGATGTGGTTGATCGGTGATGTAGATACTGAATGCATCGGTATGGCCGAGAATGAGATCCTGAATATCAAAGCTGCTGTCCTGCCTGATAAAGTCGGATTGGCTTAATCCAGCTTTTTTGAGGCTAGCCAATAACACCGCATCCATTTTGTTTGCCTGCATCATCACACGTTTACCGCGCAGGTCAGAAAAGTTCCGGATGCCTGAATTTTTGCGAACGGCCAGAGCGAGAGGGGAGTGCTGAAAGATGGCAGCCAGCGCTTTGATCGGTTTACCCTCAGCGTGGGAAAGCAGGGCGCCGGTATCAGCCACCCCATAGTTCCCTTCGTTCTGCAGCGTAAAATCTGACGATGGTTTACCAGGGCCACCTTCAATCAGGTTGACTTGTAGGCCGGCGTCATCATAAAACCCTTTCTCTTTGGCCATGTAAAAGCCAGCGAATTGAAAAGCATGTTTCCATTTGAGTTGCAGGTTGATCTGTTCATTTGCGTGCGCAAGCACAGGCGTGAGCAGCAGTGTGATACATGTAAGCAGCGTACAGCATAACTTGCTTGTGAGATGCATCGCTTTTACGAGACCCATTTGATTATACCCTGCAATACGCTGCCTCCATTCTATTGGTGACTCCATCCGCACGCTGTCTTGTTTGTTCTGCAAAGATCACACTCATAGCAATACTCCAGCCACCATCGGATGCGTTTAAGGTGTTAACGAGACTGATCGTAGCAGTTCAAAGCATCAATATTAACCATAAATAATAACAGCATTAAGGATGCCAGTATTTCAAGGGTTCGGATTTGCAGTTGAATTTTATACTTGACTAAAATGGTCGGGTTAATAATATCCGACTTTTTTACACGGGTATTATATGTCCGTAGGAGGTACAGATGCGATTAACAAGTAAAGGCCGTTATGCGGTTTCAGCTATGGTAGATTTGAATAATCAGAAAGATAGCGGCCCGGTGACACTCTCTGCTATTTCAGAACGGCAGTTTATTTCACTATCTTATCTTGAACAGCTGTTTCGGCGCTTACGCGAAAATGATCTGGTTACCTCTGTGCGTGGTCCGGGTGGTGGTTATCTGCTGGCTAAAGATGCTGAGGATATTTCAGTTGCCGAAATTATTCGTGCTGTGAATGAGCCCGTGCGCACGACAATGTGTGAAAATGGTATTCGTGGTTGTCATCGTGGCCAGCGTTGCGACACCCATCAGTTATGGGAATCACTTGGCTTGCACATCTATCGCTTTATGGATGCGGTGAGTCTTAAGCAGGTTTGTGAGAAGAGCGTTGTGCTTGATCACATTGAGTTGGGTGATGTGGCTGAATATTTGCCACTGATCCATAATCCGGAAGGAGTCATTAAGATTGAAACGGTATCTTGATTGCAATGCAACCTGTCCTCCTGTTCAACAGGCTCTTGAAGCCTCGGCGCGGGCGGCGGTAGAGGCGGTAGGAAACCCATCCAGTCTGCATTGGGCCGGGCGGGCAGCGCGACGTATTATCGATGATGCGAGAGATACGCTGGCAGCCTATGTGGGCTGCGAGTCGGGAAGTGTGGTGTTTACCTCAGGTGGTACAGAAGCCAATAATATTGCTATTCATAGTGTACTTTCAGGTGTTGAGTCGGGCCGTGTGATATGTACGGCCATTGAGCATCCTGCGGTACTTCAACCCTTGCAACGCGCTTCGGAGCATGGTTTTGAAATCGTCAGCGTGCGTCCTGATGCGCATGGCGTGGTAAGTGCTGAGGCAATGATTGATGCGATCACAGATGACACGCGCATGGTCTGTATGATGCTGGTCAATAATGAGAGTGGCGCAATTCAACCGGTGCAACAGGTGGCAGATTATTGTCGTGATCGTGGTGTTCCGATATTGGTGGATGCGGTGCAGGGGCTTGGAAAACTGTCACTTGATTTTAAGTCAGTGAATGTTGACTTTATGAGTTTGTCAGCCCATAAAATTGGCGGCCCCAAAGGTGTTGGAGCCCTCTTGGTGAAGCGTGGCGTGAAACTGCAAGAGTTATCTCCAGGTGGTGGACAAGAGCGCAAACGCCGATCAGGTACGGAGAATGTGCCCGGTATTGCGGGTTTTTCGGCGGCGTTGGGTCAGATTGATTTTTCACAATTTGCTCCTGTTCGCGATGCCTTTGAACAACAGCTGGCAGATAAGATTCCTGAAGTGAGCATTGTTTCTAAAGATGCTACGCGCACAGCCAATACCAGTCTGTTTATGTTGCCTGGTATGGACGGTGAAACGCTGTTGATGCAACTGGATTTGGCTGGTTTTGCAGTGGCATCCGGCTCGGCCTGTTCATCAGGGAAACGCGAAGCTTCACATGTGTTGCTGGCAATGGGATTGAATGATACTGCGGCGCGCAGTTCAGTGCGTGTCAGTTTTGGGCCGGGAAATAGCATGGACGATGCTGAGGCACTGGTGAATGCGCTGGTGACGGTTCGGCAGCGTTTAAGAGCTATGGCGGGAATTAGGTAAAACCTAACAAAAGCTTTTCACCGCTAAGGACGCAAAGGAACGCAAAGTAAGTCAAAGGCAATGAATTAAGGGTGGTCTGGAGCTAAAGGTGCTGACTTCCTTGTACTAACAATAAGCAGTGCCTACCTGGACGCCTAGTTTTTTTTCGACAAACTTGCTTTTACTCTGCGAAACTCCGCGTACTCTGCGGTGAAAAAAAGATTATATATGTGAAAAGCTTATAAATGGTAAAAGGATTACTAATATGGACAGGCAGATTGATATTGAATTAACTGAAGCGGCGATAGCGCGTGTGCATAAACTTGTGTCGGATGCTGGCAAAGCGGGGCTTTCTCTTGCGGTGCGACCGGCTGGGTGTTCGGGTCTGGAGTATGTGATGGATTTGGCCGATGCAGCCAAAGAGAGTGATCTGGTGCAATCCTATGATGGGTTTGATCTGTATGTCGATGCAGAATCTTATGCCTCGGCGCTGACAGGTTTGAAGCTGGACTTTCAGCAAGATGCTTTGTCATCTGCTTTTGTTTATCATAATCCCAATCAAGAAGGTGCATGCGGCTGCGGTGAATCCTTTTCAGTGAAGTAATAGTTGTGAAAATTGCATTGTTCTGTTCTATTTCTTGATGATCTACTTAGGTTGAATCCATTCGTGTGAAAGGAGTTTTTATGTCCAGCGTATTATTATCCATTTCAGGCCATGACCGTGCCGGTATTGTTCGTGATGTTGCCGAGGCATTGTTGCATATCGACGTTAATATTGAAGATTCATCTATGACAGCCCTGCGTGGTCGTTTTACGATGATGTTGATTGTAAATCTACCTGAAGATCGCGCCATCAGCGAACTGAAAGCTGCCTTGGCAGAATTGGAGCAGCGTACACGTTTAACGGTTCAATCTCAGGTGATTTCTGATGAAGAGGCAACTGCCGCTGCATCGGAACCAGATCATGTCATCACCGTGCATGGAGCAGATAAGGCGGGCATCGTGTATGCAGTAACAGATGCGTTGGCTACACTTGGGGTGTCGGTTGTTGATGTGTCAACACAATCGCGTAGTTCTGATCAATCCGGCAGTAATGTGTATATGATGGTGCTGGAAGTGGTTGCGGGTGATCAGGGTGATGCCATGCGTGTGAAGTTGAATGAAGTGGCTAGCAGTATTGGTGTTGATGTTGATCTGCATGTTCTGGACGATGCTGTTTTATAAGGTCAATCGGTTTTTCTCGTGTCTGCTCAAACTATTTTAACAAATCCGGATGCACGTTTGCGCATAGTCTCAGATGTGGTGAGCGTTTTTGATGAGCCGTTAATGCTGCAGTTTTTGGTTTTGCAGCAGAGTATGCAGGCCGGTCCCGGTGGTGTTGGTATTGCGGCTCCACAGCTTGGTGATAACAGGCGTATGATTGTAGTGGACTGTAGTCAGAGTCTGAGACCCTGTAAAAACCATGGTCTGTTGTTTATGACCAATCCACGCATCGAATCCGCTAGTGGTGAACGTCTGGGGCGTGAGGGATGTTTGTCGGTGCCCGATTGGGTGGGCATGGTGCCGAGAGCGGCAGAAATATCTGTCTGTTTTGAGGATGAAGCTGGTCACTCTCAGCAGATTTCAGCTGTTGGTTTTGAAGCGCGTGTTATCCAGCATGAAATTGATCATCTCGATGGCATTCTGTTTATTGACCGGGTGGTTTCGAGTAAAGGTTTGGTGCGGCGCATGCATGCCTGAGTTGCCAGAGGTTGAAACGGTTCGAGCTGGACTTGAGCCACTGCTCACTGACAGAAATATTATCGATGTAATCTGTCATCGCAGCTCTTTGCGCTATCCGCTGCCTGATTTTTCCGGCTTGGTGGGGCTGCGTGTGAAAGCGGTTCGCAGGCGTGCTAAGTATCTATTGTTTGATATTGATGATGCTAATGCTGAACGTGCAAAGGTGCTTGTTTGGCATTTGGGAATGACCGGGCAGTTTCATGTGTTACCTGCACAGGCCGAATGTGGCTTACATGAACATGTTTGCTTCAACCTTAGTGATGGACACAGTTTGCGTTATCGCGATGCGCGGCGCTTTGGTTATGCGGGATTGTTGTATGCGGATGAGCTTGAACAACATGCCTGGTTTGCAGCACTTGGGCCGGAACCTCTGTCCGATGCCTTTTGTGTGGAGCATTTGGCTAAAGCCTGTGCCGGGCGTAAAGCGCCTGTCAAAAATGTTATTATGGATGCGGGCATCGTGGTTGGCGTGGGTAATATCTATGCCTCAGAATCATTGTACCGGGCCGGTATTCATCCAACCAGAGCGGCAGGGAATATTTCCGCGGGGCGATTGCGGCTGTTGGTGAAGGTGATTCGGCAGGTGTTGAGAGAAGCTATTGATGCTGGCGGCTCCACTATCAGCGACTTTGTTCATGCCGATGGTAAACCCGGATATTTTGCGCATAGCTTTCAGGTGTATGGTCGGCAGGGAGAACAGTGTTTTGCATGTGAAAAACTGATTAAACGCATCTCGCAGGCTGGACGAAGTACATTTTATTGCTCGAACTGTCAGCATTAAACAGACAGACATCGCCATAGCATAAAAATTGAAAAAGTGGTGAAAAAACTTGCGCTCTGTTTTGCAATGTGATTCAATGACTAAAATAAGCGGTAAAACGGCTGTGTAACAGTCCCGATTGATGGGTAAGTGGTATCGAAAAGAATTCACACCATCGTAATGAAAACTGATCAACATTGACTCATACGACATAATAATTAGATGATAAAGCATTGGGTATTGCCCTGTGTGAGAGGATAGAATGGCAACGAAAAAAGTAAGAGAACAAGCGCATAAAGTACTCAAAGATAGCTTTGGTTATGATGCATTTCGACCGATGCAAGAAGAAATCATTTGTGCACTTATGGATGGTAAAGATGCTTTTGTATTGATGCCAACAGGTGGCGGTAAGTCACTGTGTTACCAGATTCCAGCCATGATGCGTCCGGGCACGGGGATTGTAGTATCGCCATTGATCTCTTTGATGAAAGATCAGGTTGATGCGTTGAATGCCTGTGGTGTGAAAGCTGCATATTATAACTCATCGCTAAAAGCTGCCGATGCGAAGGAAGTGCTGGAGCGATTTGAATCCGGTGATCTGGATATGCTCTATGTTGCACCAGAGCGCCTGCTCTCCAAGGTATTTCTTGCAAAATTACAAAAATTAGAGCTTTCGATGTTCGCTATTGATGAAGCGCATTGTGTATCACAATGGGGTCATGACTTCAGACCGGAATATGTGCGTTTGGGTGAGTTGCGTGAAATTTTCCCTGATGTGCCGATGCTGGCTCTTACTGCGACGGCTGATGAACATACACGAGAAGATATTAGTGAGCGCCTGAAACTGGAAAAAGCGCAGCGTTTCACGGCTAGTTTTGATCGCCCTAATATTCGTTATCTGGTAGCGGAAAAGCGTCAGCCATTGACCCAGATTTTACAATTTTTAGAAAGTTGGCAGAACTGTTCGGGTGTAATTTATTGCCTGTCGAGAAAACGGGTGGAAGATCTGGCTGTGAATTTACAGCGTCATGGTATTCGTGCGGCAGCTTATCATGCCGGTATTCCGGGCCGTTCGCGTGAAAAGGTGCAGGATGATTTCTTGCGCGACCGTGTGAAAGTGATTGTGGCGACCATTGCCTTTGGTATGGGCGTTGATAAACCCAATGTGCGTTTTGTGATTCACCATGATATTCCCAAGAGTATTGAATCTTATTATCAGGAAACAGGGCGTGCCGGCCGTGACGGCTTGGAATCGGAAGCGTTGATGTTGTATGGCTCCGGTGATGTGAATCTGGTTCGTCGCCTGATTGAGAATGTGGAAAATATCGATCAGCGTCGTGTGGAAGTGCATAAACTCAATAGTATGGTGGGCTTTTCTGAGGCGCTGACATGTCGCCGCCGTGTGTTGCTTGGTTATTTCGGTGAGGCATTGGATGAGCCATGCGGCAACTGTGATGTTTGTCTTGATCCGCCGAAAACCTATGACGCAACCGAACTTGCTGTGGCTGCGTTGCAATGTGTGCGTGAGGTCAAGGGCCACTTTGGCATGGGATACATTATTGATGTGCTGCGTGGATCGAACAATGCGCGTATCAAAGAAAACAAACATGACAAAATTAAAAGTCATGGTGCCGGTGCGGATATCAATGCTGATGAGTGGACATCTATTTTGCGTCAAATGGTGCATCATGGTTATTTTATGCAGGATGTATCCAAGCGTGCCGCCATGTTGGCTACCAAGAAAGCTGAATTTATTGGTGCCGGTGAACCGATTATTCTGGCCAAATATCAGCCGGGTATTAGAAGACAGTTTAAACGTTTGGGTATGGCGCGTGATGAGCTTCTGTTCAAGAAGCTTGTAGCACTGCGCGAAGAGTTGGGTGAAAAGGAAGATGTGCCACCGCATGTTGTATTTAATGATGTGACACTTACTGAGATGAGCCAACGTAAGCCTGATAATGATAAAGCTATGCGTTTGATCAGTGGCGTGGGTGAGCATAAGTTGGAAGCATATGGTGATGCTTTTATTGCGCTGATTAAAAAGCACGGTGATAGCAAGGCCAGTAAAAAAGCCAAGGATGATAGCAAGGATATTCCGATGCTGATCGCCAAAGGCCCTGGCTTGAATGAAACACAGACCTACACGTTGGCGCTGTACCGTAAAGGCTTGACACTGGCTGAAAATGCTGCGCAGCAGGGTGTGAGTGAAACGACGGTTCTCAAGCATTACGTTACCATTATTCGTGCAGGTCAGTATCTCGATGTGCCAGCCTACATTGGTAAAGATTTTGAGACGGTGATGAACGAGCTTACGGATGCAGATCCGTATGCTTCACTCTCAGAAATTAAATCCGATCTATCAGTGGATCTGAATAATGAAGAGTTTCGTTTGGTGTTGGCATGGCGTGAAGCGATCGGCGTCGCATAGCCTCCATATCACCCCTGATTTTCCTAATCACGGTGTTGAAAAGTACGCGCGTACATTAGTACGCTCCGCGTTTTCGCCTTGTTGTTAGAAAAAATCAGGAGCAATCTGAAAGCTATGCTCTGTTTATAGATGTACTGAATTTTCTGATGAGATCAATTAAAAAGCCCGCGTACAATGTTGTACGCGGGCTTTTTTTGTTGGTTCATTGCAAATTAGCGGGAACTATGAACTTACATGATTACGTACAAAGTTCAGCTATCTTACGATTTATTAAAAAAGAAAGAGAACGCATTCCTTTAATTAAAGAGAGACAAGGTAAGTGAGCCAAAGGAGC
>NZ_RCFQ01000038.1 GCF_003665155.1 Mariprofundus sp. EBB-1
AATTTACCTTCAGTACGCAGAGTAAAACCAAACAATAAAATGTAATTCTGGAGCTCTTTCATTGGCGCAATGAAATGTAATGCATCTATGCTTGTTCTTTTTCACGCCATTCAATTCTTATTGAACACCTATAGCACCACTGATTTTGACTTACTCTGCGTAACTTTGCGTCCTGCGGTGAAGCTTAGTCTTTATTGAATATCTCGGCGTATTGTTGATTGCTCCAGTAGATAAAGGCGAGAATTTCTGCGATGGCGGTGTGTACTTCGGGTGGAATAGAATCACCGATATCGAGTAGTGAAAAGATTTGTACCAGATCACTGTCTTCACGGATGGGAATATTATTTTCTTTGGCGATGCGAATGATCTCATCGGCCAATACGCCACTGCCTTTGGCACTTAATTCAGGCGCTAAATCCAGATGTGGATCCCATTGTAGGGCGATGGCCATATTCTTTTTCATATGCGGATATCCAGCAGATTCAGTGATGCGGGAACCATTTGCGTAAGTTGATCAAAGGAGCGTTGTTTTTCGACACTGGGCTGCTGTTGTGAGGCCACCAGATAGACCTTTTCAAATCCTAACTGAAGCAGTCGTTCTTCCAAACGCTGGATGTTATCTAACAAAAAGTGACTGCATGCGCTGCTATCGTTATAGATACGGGCATGCACGGTGTTATCAGAAATACTGGCATCAACGCGAATATTGCCGAGCTGACTTAACTCTAAAGAAAACAGCACATTAAAGGATTGATTCGCATTATTGTTCTCTTCGGAACTGTTCTGTTCATACGATGATTGTTGTTGCATGGATAGTTGCACATTCACCATCTGCTGATTGACCAGCATGGGTAGCTCGATGCGTGTCGGTTCACCTTGCACTTGGGCCAGGACATTCAATGCCTGTGTCGTTTCGATGCGGGATACACTCTGCTGAGCAAGCTCCGAGATCGCTTTGACAAGCTCAATTTGGTGAGTGTTGCCACCCTGTTGATTGGCGATTTGTAGCATGATGGATTTCAGATCCTGTTGCATGGCAGGGCTTAAAGTCGGGTTTTGCGACAGTTGCAGTAGTTTTGCTTCCAGGCCTGAGCCCGCATTGCGCATCATCTGCATCAAACGATCTCCAGTCAGTGGTTGCGATGGTGATATTTCATGGGCTTTAAGAGAAGACTCTAACAGAGGCAGTGAATTCATCGGAACTGCTTCATTGACCGGTATATTCGGTATGATATTGCGTATGTTGGTGATGTGTTGTGCCATCGATTGCGTGTTGCCGACAAGATTGGCTTTGAGTGTGCCGAGCGCTTTTGTAGCGGCATTTTTATGGATGGACAGGAGTTGAAAATCTGAAGGTGGCTTATTCATTTTAAGCATCAGCACGTCACCTTTTTGCACGTTGGCGGGAGCGGCTGTTTCAACGATTCTTCCCTGAATGTTGAGCTGCACATTGCCATTGTCCAAACGTTGCTGCACAAATGCGGCGGCACGGTCACCGGCTGCAAGTGTAAAGTGCGCCATCTTGTTGGCTGGGGCTGCCTGTTTTCCGCTTACTTGATTTGTATTCTGTTGGGGTGATATTTCCAGCAGCGGCTTGTTGTTGGGCCCCATAACTACCCTGGCTGTTATCTGTTGTCCCTCTTTAAGGCCAGCAATCGTTGTCGTTTGGATGATGTGCGGAGTGTTTTGGCCTTTACCATCGGGAACCATGATATTGATGCCCATCTGTTTGCCATGAATAGAAACGACCTGTCCGGATAGGCTTTGGCTTGTTTTCATACCAGTAGGAAGCGTCGAAAGTATATTGGCGTGTTTTAAGTTTGCAGCCAGTCCCTGGCTCTGTTGGCCGCTCGTTGCCGTTTGGGCACCTTGCATTTGTTTTCCTGAGGCGCCTGCTTGGCTGGCACCAATCCAGAACAGTTCAGCTTTTGCATTGGGCAGTGTGGATGATTTTTGAGCAATAAATGCGACTTCTTTTCCAGCCAGTGAGGCGGGTAGTCCTTTGATGACAAAAGGTTCACCATTTAATGTGATTTTAAATGTATCATTGGCTGCTTTTTGAACCATGGCATGCATGACCGAGCCAGTTGATGTGTTCGATAATACCCCGGAAAGCACCCTTACCATGTTGGGAGAGCCCTTGGGCAACTGCGTGGAGTTCCATGCCGCCGCATCGGTTTTGCCAATGGCATCAATCCTGCGGTCAGGCATAGATGTTTAGCTCTATATTGGTGTTGTGATCAAACATATGAATAGACCAGCAAGCTAGCGGCCAATCTTGCGGTTTAAAGCGTAATCAATGGTTCGAGAATGTTCTGAAGGGCTTGATAAAGCCTGTTGGAAACGAGTTTTAGCGATTTATAAGCATATGATAGGTATAATTTAGCGTGAATACCGGAATGACTTGCCGCTGTTTTTAATCAGGGTAATCTCCAGCGCCAACTATTTGTATAAATGACGCAGGCAGTCGTTCGTAATATGTGGGTCGCAATAGATGATTCATGATGCGTTGATTCGTTATGCTTAAGAGGTGTCGCCATGTTCGGACTTGGAACAACTGAGCTTATTTTAATCCTGATTATTGTGATCGTACTGTTTGGAGCAAAACGTTTGCCGCAGGTTGGTGCCGGGCTTGCCAATGGTATCAAAAGTTTTCGCAGTAATATTTCAGATGGCGATAAGAAGAGCGGGCCGGATGATGCATCTATCAGTGATGACGCTACGGATAAAAAACAATAACCATTAGGACCTTACACCATGCCTGATATTGGTTTTCTGGAATTGATTGTGATTGGAGTGATCGCTTTTCTTGTGCTGGGGCCTGAGCGTATGCCTGAACTGTTCGGTCAGGTGGGGCGAGTGGTTCGAAAAGGGCGAGGCTGGATCAATGATGTTCGCAAGCAAATTGATGCGGAGAGCGCATCGTTAAAGAATCCTTTGCATGAAGTAGAAGATAGCATGAAGGGCGGTATTGAAGATTATAACGCAGCGATCATGAAAGAGCTTGGGCAAAGCATGCCTGATGATCTCTCTTCGATGTCACTGGACCCGTCAAAAACAACGACCACGACAGCATCATCTCCCAAGCCCGATAAAAAGCAGGATGATACGTGAGTCAGTCCGACACGCAGTCCAAGCATACCCCGGAGAATCAAGCAGCAGCAGATCAAGGTGTAGAAAACAGTGGGGTGAGTGTGTTGACCCATCTGGGTGAACTACGCCGTCGCGCCACGATTGCCATTATTGTTTATGCCATCGGTGTGATGGTGTTGATGAACTTTTCTGAGGTGGTCTTTGAATTTATCTCGACGCCGATTCGGGATGCTTTACCACCGAATACGCCTTTGATCTTTCTCAATGCTCCGGACGTGTTTTTTACCTATCTGAAAATTGCGCTGTTGATGAGTTTGTTTGCCACAGCACCTGTGACGCTGTATCAGTTTTGGGCTTTTATTGCACCGGGTCTCTATAAACACGAACGCAAAGCATTTGTGTCCTATTTTTCAGGTAGCCTGGTGCTGCTATTGAGTGGCGGAGCTTTTGCATTTTATATTGTATTCCCACTTATATTTGAGTTTTTTCTTGGCTTTTCTACTGAAAATATTCAAGCCATGCCTGCTGTGAAAGAGTATCTATCTCTGGTCATGAAGTTGCTGTTTGCATTTGGACTTAGTTTTCAGATTCCGATTATTGTGATGCTGCTGGTGCGCCTGAATATTGTTGATGTAGAATCATTGGCTGAAAAACGACGTTATGTATTTGTTTGGGCCTTTGTGATTGCGGCTCTATTGACGCCGCCAGACATTATTTCACAGATTTTACTTGGTATTCCGATGTTGCTGCTATACGAATTGGGTATGTTTCTGGCAAAAATAAAAGGCTCAGATTCCAAGTCCGAAGTAGCTTAAACAATTCGGGTTATTGAATCAGATTAGCGTTAACCATGCATCAACCATTTGGCGGCAAAAACGTTGCATCTGTGTTAAATGACACTGCGTTTGCTGATGAAGATGTTTGATGCCCGTTTCACCAAGGTGGCGGCGCTCGCTTTCACCATATGCAATCCACTGTTCAATAATGCTTTCGTCGACTTCAACATGAAATTGTAAACCATATTGCGCTCTGTTCAAGCGAAACGCTTGAGCCGGGACTTGGGGGTGTGTGGCTACCTGTGTCATGGATTCGGTGAATGAAAATGTTTCACCATGCCATTGGAACACCATGAATCCATCTGTCATGGTGTTGAATAGCGCATCGTTTGCACTCTCTTGGCATGGATAGATAGGGAACCATCCGAGTTCTCGGACAGGGGAAGGGGTGATGTCTGCCCCCACAGCTTTGGCCATGATTTGTGCCCCAAGACAGATGCCGAGCATGGGGATGTTGGCATTGAGAGTCGTTTTGACCCAGCTCAATTCATCTTGCATTAGCGTATCATGATCATTGGCCGACTGTGGGCCACCCATCACAATAATACCGTCATAATCGCTGGCGTTGGAAGGTAGCGGTGCCGCTTGTTCCAATGCGATGGTAGTACAATGATGGCCATGTTGCCGAATGACATCGGCAATGATCGCCGCAGGTTCAATGATCAGATGTTCAATAATGAGAAAGTTCATGTTGCTAGCCTAAACAATGCTACTTATGCTACAAGTCGATATGGATATCTCACCTTATATTAAACGCGTTGCGCGTGGCAAACATGGTTCTGAGCATTTGGATCGGGACGAAGCGAAAATGGTATTTCAGAAGCTGTTGCAGTCGGATACGGATATGCTGCAACTCGGTGCTTTCCTGATTGCTCAGCGTATGAAAGGTGAAACAAGTGCTGAGCTGGCTGGTTTTGTTGAAGCGGCACGGGAAACTGTGCAGGGGTTTGCACAATTCTTTGCGCCAAAAGGGGCGGTAGATTTGCCCTGTTATGCAGGTAAACGTCGCAGTGGTCATGCGTATTTGGCGGCAGCGATGCTGGCGCGTGTTCAAGGTGTTCCAATTGTAGTGCATGGCGTGGAGCATATCGAAGAACGCGTGACGGCCTGGCAAGTATTAGAGGCTGCCGGTGTGCAGCGAGCCTCAGGCTTAGGTGATGCCTCGGCGATATTAGCGGCGGATAATATTGTGTATATTGATCTGGCTGAGCTTAGTCCTGATCTGTTTCGTATCTATAATCTCAGGCCAAGGCTTGGGGTGCGCTCCTTTGCCAATACAGTGGCGCGTTTGCTCAATCCGATGTCGTGCGAGGGACAATTGAACGGCCTTTTTCATACACCATATGCAGATTATATGGCGGATGCGAATGTCTTGTTAGGCCAACAACGGTCACTTGTTTTTATGGGGGCGGAAGGTGAACCGGAGTTATATGCTGATCGTCAGAAGCTCGTGGTGAAACAGCAGGGCGATAAGATGTCGCGGATCTCCTATGGCGAAGCCGGAGTGGCGATGTATCCGCGTGAGCTTATGGATGAAAGGCTGCTGAAAGAGAGTCTTGGCAGCATGTTAGAAGGCAAACTGAATGAACGGGAAATCGCTGTGGTGAATCGGATGAGCGAAGCATTTCATTGGGCTTCGCAGGGTGAATTTCCAGAAGGCTGGGTTGAGCAATAAAAACTGATATTGAGAGGAGTAGATTATCATGGCACGTGTGTTGATTCCATTTACGGAAGGTGTTGAAGAGATTGAATTGGTTGCAGTGATTGATCTACTGCGCAGAGCTGATGTAGAGGTGTGTGCTGCTAGTCTGGATGGGTTGTCCGTGATCGGTCGATCCAATATCACCATTAAGCCCGATGCTGGGTTGGCGATGGTTATGCATGAAAACTGGGACATGATTGTGTTGCCCGGAGGTCTGCCGAATGCATTTTTATTGCGGGATGATGCCAATGTAAAAGCGATTGTGGAGCGTTTGCGGGAAGAACGTAAATCCATTGCCGCCATTTGTGCCGCACCCATGGCTCTGGCGGCTTATGGCATCACGGAAGGAAAGCGTGTGACATCGTACCCTTCCTGTCAGGAATCAATGGAAGAGCTGCAACCTTCATCGGTGTATGTGGATGATAATGTGGTGGAAGATGACTTTTTGATCACCAGCCGGGGGCCGGGCACAGCTATTGCCTTTGCACTGCGCTTAATCAGTAAGCTGTGTGGTGAAGAAAGATCTGAAGAAATCAAACATTCCATTGTAGCCGTCTGATTCTTACCGTGCGTGGCACTGCCGGTAGGCCTGATGTTATGAAAGGCCGGGTCTGGCCTTTTTGATTTCATCATAGGCACAGGTGATCATTTTCATCTGCTCATCGGCAAAGGTGATGAAACTATCAGGCAGTCCTTTCGACATGATTTTATCAGGATGATATTCAATGCATTTCTTTCTGTATGCGCTTTTTATTTCGGCATCTGTTGATTCGACAGTGCAATCGAGTAGTGCATAGTGCTCACTTAATGCATGTGTACGGCCAAAAAACTCAGCTGAAAAAAGTTTGTACATGGATGGGTCTATAGCAAGGGGCTCAATAATGCCTTGAAGTATTTTATCTTCTTCCGGATGCAGTTCTCCATCACTGGCGGCAACTTCAAACAGAATGCGGTATGCGATGATGCGCATATCTTTGTTGTTGTTAAATGCCGTCGCATACTGGGTGGCATAATCGTAAATAGAGTAACGATCATCTTTTGCTTTGGAGAAAATACTCCCCGCTATCTCTTTGCTGCGTTGATCAAGATGAATTTGATCCATAAACGCTTTGATTGTTTTTGCCTCTTCAGGGCAAACAACACCGTCAGCTTTGGCGATTTTGGCCAGCATGCCGAACAGTGCTGTGAATACAAATAACTGTTCAGTTTCGACTTGCCGAATGTACTTGTCTTTACTTGCTGAAAACCATCCACCGACACCTGCTCCGATCAAAGCCCCTATCGGGCCGCCAAATAGAGCGCCTACTCCGGCACCGATTCCTACACTTTTCCAAGACATGATGGCTCCTTTGTTTCATGTGAGATGTGACGCTATAAAACTGTTCCCGTTTCAAAAGATGCGAGGGAAATGGCAGTGAAACTGCAGTATGCTTCCTAGGCGGCAGGCTACCCATTGAAGAGGGGCATAGGCAATGAAGCAATATGTAATCTACCTTTCTCGATGCTTAAAATAACGCTTTTGAGTAGTCATCAACAGGATTACTAAATTGTTCGGGATGGTTATGCAGTGGTTGGGGAAAAATTAAAAGGTGTTGGATAACTGCTGTGAAGCCGTACTATGCGGGCTATGCGATTATCCAAAGAATTCAGAGATCAGTTTACTCAGCAGGAAATGCGCACGCATGGGCGTAAGAATGGTTTTGTGACCACCGGTCAGGAAGCGCGGATGCTGAAGTGGCTACCGGTGATCGGGTTGCCAAAAGATAAAACACTGGCCGATGCCAATGTGCCGGATGATACCCCCATTGTGATGGAAATTGGTTTTGGGAATGGTGATTTCCTGGTGCATTTGGCGCAGACACATCCGGACTGGATGCTGGTAGGTGTTGAGATTTATCTGCCAGGTGTGGCTAAGGCAGTTAGTCGCCTTGATGATGCGGGCCTGATTGAACAGTGCCGGATTACCCAGTTGCCAGCCCAGTTTGTGTTAACGCATCAGGTGCAAGAGGGGCAGCTTGATGGTGTGTTTATCAATCATCCCGACCCCTGGCCCAAGGCACGGCATCATAAACGCCGTATCATCCAGAAGGATTTTGCTGCCTTGTTGGTCAGCCGGTTAAAACCCGGAGGATTTATCAAGCTGGCATCGGATAAAGCCGACCTGGCAGAATGGATGCGTGATATCCTTGATGCCACGCCCGGCCTGAGCAATGTGGCGGGCATTGGCGGTTATATTGAGCGTGATCCGGATCGTCCGGAAACCAAGTTTGAAGAGCGTGGTAATAGAGCAGGCAGGACGAGTCAGTTTCTTCACTTCGTTAAAGGCTGATCGGGCTTATGGCAATCAGTTCAACGATTTACAAGGCAGATTTGCAGATTACCGATATGGACCGGAACTATTATAGTGACCACCATTTGGTGATAGCGCGTCACCCCTCTGAAAGCGATGAACGTATGATGGTGCGTCTGCTGGCCTTTGCATTGCATGGCAGTGCGTCATTGCAGTTTTGCAAAGGTATCAGTACCGATGATGAGCCGGATATCTGGCAAAAAAGTTTGAGTGATGAGATTGAAATATGGATTGACCTTGGCCAGCCGGATGCCAAACGTATCCGCAAAGCCTGTGGACGATCCAGACAGGTGATTATTTATACCTATCTGCGCAGTCATCGTGTGTGGTGGGAGCAGGCTCAGAACAAACTAACCCGCTTTGATAATCTTAGCGTGATTCATCTCGATAGTGATGCCGTGGCAGGCCTTGGTGTGATGGCCGCGCGTGCGATGCGCCTGCAATGCACGATACAGGATGGTTCGTTGTGGTTGACCGGTGGTGATCAGGCGCTTGAAATTACCCCTGATGTTTGGAAAGAAAGTCAGTTGTTGTAGAGACAGAGCTATCACATTAAAATGCTTAAAAGCTTTCACCGCCAAGGACGCAGAGTTTCGCAAAGTAAAGACAAAACAGATGCAATCCTCATTCTTACGCTCTGATTAGTATTGTTTTCCTGATTATTGTACTGATTCATTTGCGGTGAAATGTGTTGAATAATGATGAAATAGTGTTTTTTAGTGCGATCTGGAATGGTCGAGTACGGTAAACGATGAATGAAAGCAGTGAGAGAAGACAATGAAATTCGACCAATATTATATTTCTGCAGATATTAAAAAGAATTTAGCCAAGCTGGGTTTTAAGCGGCCGACTGATATTCAGTTTAAATCCATTCCTTCGATTCTTGATGGTGAAGATGTATTGGCGATTGCTCAGACGGGCACTGGCAAAACGGCCGCTTTTGCGATTCCTGTGATTGATAAAATCCATCGTTTTAAAAGTAGTAAACGCTCTTATGGCATCAAGTGCATTGTCATGGTGCCCACGCGTGAACTGGCGGTGCAGATTGGAGAGGTGTTCAAAAGTATCGCCAAACATACGCGTGTGAAAGTGTTTACCCTGTATGGCGGGGTGGAGCAAGATCGCCAGATTGCTAAATTGCAGGACGGGATTGATGTGTTGATTGCTACACCGGGACGCATGTTTGATCTGATCAATCAGCAAGAGATTCATCTTGATGGTGTTTCGACCCTAGTGCTGGATGAAGCAGACCACATGCTGGATTTGGGTTTTATTGAAGATATTCGTTACATTAAGAAAATGCTTAAACGCCGTCATCAAACGTTATTCTTTTCAGCCACTATCAATGATGAGATCAAGAAGCTGGCCTATTCACAGGTTAAAAGTGAAGCCATTCGGATTCAGGTTTCACCACAGGATCGTGTGTCAAAAAACATCACCCATTTTGTGATGCACGTGGAGATGGATGATAAACGGTTCTTTTTGGAACGTTTTTTACAGGATCATCCGGAAGGCAAGGTGATTGTTTTTGTGCGTACCAAAGTGCGTGCTGAGCGTGTGGTGAAAGCGCTGGGACGCGTTGATATTGATGCGATGAGTATTCATGGTGATAAGGATCAATCGGAGCGGTCAGATGTAATGCAAGCGTTCAGGACAGGTGAAGGGGCACGGGTGTTGGTGGCTACGGATGTGAGTGCGCGTGGTATTGATGTGCCGAATATTGCGTACGTCATCAATTATGATTTACCTGAAAAAGTGGAGAATTATGTGCATCGTATTGGTCGTACGGGGCGTGGTGAAAACAAGGGAGAGGCAGTCTCCTTTTGTAGCAGTGAAGAGAAGGATTTGTTGCATGAAATTCAAGACTTCATTGCAAAACCAATTAATGTGATTGGCGTGGGCAAAGAAGAGTACACCGAAGTTACGACCGGTTCCCGTGATTTGCAGGCATTGGTAGCTGAACATGATGCCTGGTTGAATAAGGGGAAGGGAAAAAAGAAGAAGTAAATATCAGCATTCACGAAACAATATGATGCTGGCGGTGATGGTTCTGATCCGTCGCGTTTTCACAGTAATAGATACCTTATCGGTGTTGATAAATGACTTGTTATCATTGGGCAGGCGATGCCTTGCAGATTTTAAGCGTCGCGTTTATGCTCGACTTTGATTCAAGGTAGTGAGGAGAAGGATCATGCTGAAAATTTTAACTATATTGGCTATGTTGGCATTTACATCAGGCTGTGCTGCTATTTATGGCGAAGATCCGGCAGAGGTTCAAGCCCGCCAACAGGCCGAGCAAGCACAACATCAAAAGCAAGTTAGCATGCAGGCTGAAATCGAACGCCTCAGAGCTGAAGTGAAGGCTAAAAAAATAGAACTTGAAAGTATTAAATAAAGATAGAAGACGATTGGTTTGAGGGTGGAATTTATGTTTAGAATTACCGGGTTATTACTGTTATTTTTATGCGTGGGCTGCATGAAGTTTATAGGCCCTCCACCCGAGGAGGATCAGGTTGTTCGATCTTCATCAGTGCCGCCGACTCCTGTGGCAGATGTGCTTGATGATGAAGAAGAACTTCGTAAAAAACTTATTGTCTTGCGAAAACAGGATCAGGCAGAGCAACGGGAGCGTATCGAACAAAACGCGCCTGTCGAGCAAACAGCTACTGCTGAAGCAATTACTCCTGTTGCTTATAACGGGCAGGCAGAATCGGCTGAAAACCTAGTTCCTGTAGCAGATTCCGCTTCCGCAGTCAGTGGCAGTGAACCTGCTGCAGAAGAAGCCAAGCCGGTATTACTTCGGGAACAGCTGTGGATAAGGGTGCCATTTAAAACTGGTTTTACATCCGTTGATCAAAAACTGGTGAAGCCGCTGACCGATATTGCCGGGAAATATCTTGCTGAGCCGCGCAAGCAGACGCTGGTGATACGTGGTTTTTGTGATGCGGAGCCCATTGGTGGATATGAAACCAAGAAACATAAGTCCAGACACGGTTTTAATACCCAGCTCGCTTTGAGTCAGTCACGGGCTAAAGCGGTTGCAGATATTTTAATTAAAGCAGGCATCAAAAGTAATGTAATTAGAGTGGAAGGTTATGGTGATACACACTTTATTGCGGATAATAAAACCCAGGAAGGGCGTGATAGAAATCGCCGTGTGGATGTGTTTCTTATCGGTGAATGATGTGAGCTTGTAGCTGACTCTTTGGCTTGCAGAAATAATAGCGAGGCGCTCCTGTGATGCAGGGGCGCCTTTTTTATGCAACGTTTTGATACTCTGCTACGCTCAGATATGTGTTAAGCCGTGAAGTGTCCATGCCGCCAAATCTGCTCTCAACTGTATTTGAACGATGTATCGAACGCTTGTTGTCACAGAGAAATCCGAAACTGATCACCCAATCAAGCTGTGTCACTTCGCACTATTTTGCAGGTGAATGCTGTTATATTGTCTGTTTGGCCAGTTCCTGTTCAATGTGTTCAATGCGAATGGGGGCTGGCGGGTGTGAGTCATGCCAGCGTGAATAGAGCGGATCGGGAGTGAGCGTGCTGGCATTATCTTCATACATTTTCACCAGCGCTGTTGCGAGCGCTTCACCGCTGCTATTGCTGACGGCGAAGGCATCCGCTTCAAATTCATCTTTGCGGGATGAATAGCTCATGATTGGTCCGAGCGCAAAGGTGAAAGCAGGCAAGACCAGCATAAACAGAATCAGTGCCGCCTGATTGGATGCTTCAGTGACACCGAGGCCGCTATAAAACCAGCTTTGCTGCATGGTCCAGCCAAGCAGGGCAAAACCAGCCAGTGAAGAGATAATCATCACTGCCAGACGTTTTTTTACATGGCCATGATGAAAATGCCCTAGTTCATGGGCCAGGACGGCTTCGGTTTCAATCGGTTCAAGTTGATTCAGTAAGGTATCAAAAAAGACAATACGTTTGGCATTTCCCAAGCCGGTGAAGTAGGCATTACCATGGCTTGAACGGCGTGAGCCATCCATGACATATAGCCCTTTGCTCTTGAAACCGCAGCGGTTCAATAAGGCTTCGATGCGCTGCTTCATTTCACCATCTTCCAGTGGATTGAATTTGTTGAATAGAGGGGCGATGAAGGTTGGGAATGCCCACATCATGAGTAACATGAAAGCAGTCCATACACCCCAGGCATAGATCCACCAGGCTGCTCCCGCACCGTGCATCAGACTCAGAATAACCCAACCCATGGGCGCAGCGATCACAATCATCAAGGTGGTTTGTTTGACCATATCTGCGAGATAAAGGCGCAGTGTCATTTTATTGAAACCAAAACGCGCTTCGATGCCGAACGTGCTATAGAGTTCTATGGGTAAATCCAGCAGCTGACTGATCAGGAAGAATAACAGCAAAAATGCAACGCCAGTCCATATTTCTGATAATTCCAGCGATCTGGAAAGAGCATCAAGAGCATTAAGACCGCCACCAATTGTCCATATAAACAACAGGATCAGGGCAATCACTTGTGCAATATTGCCCGGTTTGAGTTTGGCGATGGTGTAGTCAGCCGCTTTTTGATGCGCTGATAAGGATATGGTTTCACTAAAACGATCGGGTACTTCATTTCGGTGGTTTGATACATGTACTTTTTGTCGGGTAGATAAATAGAGGCTTATAGCTGTAGCCACCGATGCAAAAAGGAGCACTACCCATGTCCATGGCGTCATAGAGAAAGCTGTCATGATATTATACCGTCCTGATGAAGCGTGATGATGTTAAGATGATTGCTGCGGTCTGTTGTTTCGGTGAATATTGATTCAAATGACTATTCAGTCACTATTCATTTCGATGCGAGCGAGTCCTTGTTGCAGGGTAATGGCAGATTGTAAAACAGGTAGCATCAATGTGGCGACTTTGCCTCCATCAATACTCGACTTTAATTCTACCAGTGGCTCCAGTCCTAAATCTTCGAGGACATCTCTATGCCCTGCATCATTAGAGACATGGCTGGCCAGCACCCAACCGGCAATGCGCACATCCCATGCAATGGCAGCCAGTGCAGCCGTTGCAGAAGCAAGGCCATCGAGTAGGACTGGTACACCTTTTTCTGCTGCAGCACGATAAAAGCCAGCCATGGCCGCCATTTCTATGCCGCCAAGTTCTTTGAGAATATCGTGTGAAGGTGTGCCTTGGGCGCGTTCTAAAGCTTGTTCTACTGCTATTAATTCGCGGCCATAGGTGCCGGGGCTAATGTTTGTACTGCTTAATGCTTCTTCCGGGGGCAGACCGAGCAATTCAGAAATCAATGCGGCAATAGCGATGCGATCTCCGGCACTGATGGAGCTGGCAATAAGTAGATTGGCACCCTGCTCAATAGCGCGGTTGGCCATCTCTTCACCGATACCAACACTTTCCCAGTAGTCCATTTGTGACATGGCTGATTCAGTCGTGATGTCGGGTGTGCCGGTAGAGCGCACTTTAGCATGTTCTACCAAGTCGTTATCAGCCAGACTACCAGTCACACCAACATCAACGATGTGTAGATTGCATCCGGCTTGTTTGCACAGCTCTGCAATCACGGAATCCGTGGATGCAGCATGGCGTACCTGATCCAGTGTTGATCTCTTCCCATTACATCCGTTGGCAATGGCCACACCGTGGTCGGCTGCAAATAAAACAACGGCCGCTTGAAGGGTGTTTGGTATTTCCCTGTTTTGACGTTTGGAAAACCATAGCGCTAAATTTTCCATTTGGGACATACAGCTGGAGGCTTTTAAGAGTGTACTATGGTGATTTTGTTCGGGATGAATGGATGGGATAGGCATTACTTATCCAGCCTTAAAGAGGTCGCAGACAAACCGTCCATAGCATGATGGTTCTCGATCAGAGGTGGGTGATTGCGGGGCGTTACATGGCTCATATATAAAAAGTATAGCTCGTTTTTATTGATATGCGATGTTTGATTTTAACATATTCATGTATATGACTGAATCAATGTCTTGATGGCATCAGGTGCGACATCTTCCGCCAAAAAGGCATCACCAATCTCACGCAATAAAATATAACGAATACGGCTGCCAACATTCTTCTTATCGTGTCCCATCGCATCGAGCCATGCATCGGCTGTGAAAGAGGGGATAGAGGTAGGTAGATCGGCGGCCTCATAACATTTTCTGATACGTGTTTCTGTACCTGCAGGGGCATATGCCAACTGTTCAGAAAGGCGGGCTGCCATCAGGGTACCCATAGCGACAGCTTCACCATGCAGGAAGGTATTGTAATGGGTCATAGATTCAATGGCGTGACCAAAGGTGTGGCCTAAGTTGAGCAGTGCGCGCATACCTTGTTCCGTTTCATCGGCCATAACCACTTCGGCTTTATGGCGGCAGGAGGTATGGATCATACTGGCGAGGACATCTCCATCCAGATTCAGAGCGGCTTCAAGGTTGTTTTGCATCCACTCAAACAGGCCTGCATCACGGATCAGTCCATATTTGATGGCTTCAGCAATGCCCGCACGCACTTCCCGAATATCCAGCGTGTGTAATACCAATGGATCAATCCATACCAGTTTGGGTTGATAAAAAGCACCGATCATATTTTTACCGTGCGGGTGATTGATTGCAGTTTTGCCTCCAACACTGGAATCAACCTGCGCCAGCACTGTGGTGGGCACCTGGATAAATGGAATGCCGCGACGATAGCAAGAAGCGGCAAAACCGCTCATGTCGCCAACTACGCCACCGCCAAGCGCAATCACAGGTTCATTGCGTGAGAGTTTCGCTTGCATTAATACGTCCATGATCATCTCAAAGCTTTGCATGGTCTTGTAACGTTCGCCATCAGGCAGTATGCATTCAGATACCTGCCAGCCAGCATGCTCAAGTGAGGCTCTTACTCTTTGCAGGTATAGCGGTGCGATGGTGACATTGCTGATGATCATGCAGCGCGTAGGCGAAGAAAATAGCTCTGCCATGGCAGAGCCCAGTCTATCCAGACACCCTGGTTCGATATGAATGTCATAGGAACGAGGGCCTAGATTGACGTTGTAAGTATGTGATTCTGCTAGCGGCTTAGACATGGGCGCAGTCTGACATTATCTCCCTATTCAGAGAAGCTGGAAAAATTGCATGATGCTAGCGGTGAATGATTCTTAGCGAATGCGAATAACATTCAGAGCATCGCATTAAACGTCGCCACAGTCATCTTGGACACGTTTCACCAGTTGACTATGAGAAAGGATTTTTGGAAGATAACAAACGTCTACTGAAACGTGGGTAGTCCAGATGTCACATGATATACGGCACCCTCATATTCAATTCGTAACGGTCTGGACATACGAACAACATAGCACAACCAATGCGCAAAACAAGTCCTGACCCCTTTGCTGTGTGACCCCTTTGCTGTGTTGCGCCCAGCTTTGATAGCAGCCACCAATCATACTTAGGGCAGTGGTTTGTTAGTCGTGGTCAATTTGAAGGGCTGCTGGGGTAGTGGGGGGATGCTATAAGAGCATTGGAGAGTAACTCAAGCCGGTAAGAACTTTAGAGCTACACCGTTGTTGCACCAGCGTTGGCCCGTTGGTTCTGGCCCATCATTGAATACATGGCCCTGATGCCCACCGCAGCGAATACAATGATATTCAGAGCGTGGAAGAATCATTTTAAAGTCACGTTTGATTTCGGTGTGTCCTTCAATGGGTTGAAAAAAACTGGGCCAACCGGTGCCGCTGTCAAATTTACTACTGGAATCAAACAGGGGTAGAGCGCATCCAGCACAGACATATTGCCCCTTATCATATTGTTTGTTCAAAGGGCTGGTGAATGGGCGTTCAGTGCCTTCATCACGCAAGACATGGTATTGCTCAGGTGTAAGTATTTTGCGCCACTCGGCATCACTTTTCTCTATCTTGTTTATATTCGAGTCACTCATGGCTGTCGTCCTTGTCTGTTCGCTATGTAATATGCGCGGTAGGCTTAATAGTGCTGCGCTGGCTAGTGCGGCCTGGAGAAATGTTCTGCGTTTCATGGTGTTGACCCCCAAAGGTATTGCAGTCGCTTATCTCGTCCACAATTATAACGATAAAATTTATATCGTATTGGATTCTTGAGATAGTAGTTTTGATGGTATGTTTCAGCTGGCCAGAAGGTGGTAGCTGGTTTGATTTCGGTAACGATATCTTTAACGAATGTCTTATGCCGTTGTATGTTCTTCTTTGAGGCCAGTGCAAGCGTTTGTTGTTTATGATTGTGATAAAAAATGGCAGGGCGATATTGTGATCCTGTATCGCAGAACTGACGATTAGCGGTGGTGGGATCAGAATTACGCCAATATACGGCGAGCAGCTGTTGGTAACTCACCTTGGCCGGATCAAATAGAATTTGAACTGCTTCGGCATGTCCAGTACTGCCGGATGATACTTGCTGATATGTTGGCTGATCTTTGTGACCACCGGTATAACCCGAAGTGGTTGAGATGACACCATCGATTTCATCAAAGGGATGCTCCATGCACCAGAAACATCCGGCTGCAAAGGTGGCAGTTTCCATGCCATTGGCAGCAGCTGGTGTGATAGCCGCTATGAGCAGCATCGATGTGTATAATAGTTGTCGTATCTGTTTCATATTGGCTCCGCTTATAAGTATGGACGTTGGAGTCGAGAGATTATTACAGGCTTTCCTGAATATCCGATGAAACCTATCATTGCACTGTTGTTTGCGTATGAAGAAGAGAGGTTGAGGAGACAATATGGCTGATGATAGACGATTAGTGTATTCCACTGAGCAAGGCTCATTGGGCAAAGCTATGGACCCCGGCACAAAAAAGAAGAAATCCCGCAAGCATACAGGTACTGCTTCGGCGATTAAGAACCCCCATAAGCAGGGCGTTCGTATTCGGCGTGAATCCAAAGGGCGTGGTGGAAAAACAGTTAGTGTTGTCGATGGTTTGTCGTTGCAAGAGTCGGAACTCAAAACGATGTTAAAGAAACTTAAAGGGCAATTAGGAACCGGTGGCGCTGTGAAGGATGGTGTGCTTGAAATTCAGGGTGATCATCGCGAAAAGATAGCGTTGCTGTTGGAAAAAGAGGGGATCAAGGCAAAACTGGCAGGTGGTTAAAGTGTTAAGAAAAACAAAGGGCAGAGTTTGCACGCTCCGCCCTTTGTGTAGGAATGATTTTTACTGCTGCTGACAGTGTGGAAATTGTAATGCCTGCTCATGACAGTAATGTGACATAGGACACAATCCATCAGGATAGATGGATTCATGCCGCACATCCGTGTGCGCCACCCATTCTGGGCGCTAGCGCGTGCAATTGTACTCTCCTGTACAATTGTGAACGCCGCATTGCGACGGCCCCGCAAGAGCAAGCGGCGCTGACCCGCCGCGCGATAGATAAAACCACAGAATAGGATGCCCGGAATACCATTTTGCAGGATTGCAGAATGAGACGTGCCAAAGGCACGCCCGCAGGGTGAGGCACAGGATGCCTGGAATACAAAAAGACAGAAAAAATAGCTTGATTGTGCATTGATGAAGAGGAAAAAAACAAAGGGCAGAGTTTGCACGCTCCGCCCTCTTGTTTAGGAATGATTTTTACTGCTGCTGGCAGTGTGGAAATTGTAATGCCTGCTCACAACAGTAATGTGATATGAGTCACTCATAGACGATATTTTGAAATAAGACCCTCCAGGTAAGAGGCATGAAGGTCCGTAATGCAAAAAAGAAGGAGCCGCTTGAACGAACTTCAGGTCGCTCGGTAAGGTGCTGTAATTCCGAATTTTGAAATTTTCGGGCAAAAAAAAGAGGCGGACAAAAGTCCGCCTCTTTTTCCCCTCTCCCTAAGAGTTACTGCTTACTTGGCTTCTTCTTCCAATAAGGCCTTCATGGATAGACGAATGCGGCCATTGCGATCTACGTCGAGTACTTTGACGCGGACTTCCTGACCTTCTTTCAGCTCATCTGCTACTTTGTCAACGCGGTGGTTAGCAATCTGAGAGATGTGAACCAGACCATCTGTACCGCCAACTACGCGAACAAATGCGCCAAAATCCATCAACTTAACCACTTTGCCTTCATAGATAGCGCCGACTTCTACTTCAGCCACGATATCTTCGATCATCTTCTTGGCAGCTTCACCAGCATCACCGGTTACAGCAAAGATGGTGATAGTGCCATCATCAGCAATATCAACCTTGGCACCTGTTTCTTCAACGATACCACGAATGACTTTACCACCTGCGCCAATCACTTCACGAATCTTGTCCGCTTTAATTTTCATGGTGAACATGCGAGGTGCATGGTCAGCAATACTGTCACGCGGTTTGTCCATGCATTTAGCCATTTCATCCAGAATATGGATGCGGCCAGCATGTGCCTGTGCCAATGCTTCTTTCATGATGTCGCGTGTCAGGCCACCGATTTTGATGTCCAACTGCAAGGTAGTTACACCGTCACGGGTACCAGCAACTTTGAAGTCCATGTCGCCCAAGTGATCTTCATCACCCAGGATGTCAGTCAATACTGCATAACCGTCAGATTCCAAAATCAAACCCATTGCAACGCCGGCAACGGCTGCTTTAGTGGGTACACCAGCATCCATCAACGCTAAAGACGTACCGCAAACAGAGGCCATTGAAGATGAACCATTGGATTCAGTGATTTCTGATACGGAGCGAATGGCGTAACCGAAATCTTCCATGGATGGAAGGATGGCTTCAACACCACGGCGAGCCAAACGGCCGTGGCCGATTTCACGACGACCCGGAGGGCCGAAGCGACGTGCTTCACCAACAGAGTATGGAGGGAAGTTGTAGTGCAGCATGAAACGCTGTTTAGCTACGCCTTCAAGCGATTCAGTGGTCTGCATGTCAGATTCAGTACCCAGTGTAATGGTAACCAAAGCCTGTGTTTCACCACGTGTGAATAGTGCGGAGCCATGTGTGCGAGGCAGAACGCCTGTCTGGCAATTAATGGCACGAACCTGATCTGTTGAACGGCCATCAATACGTGGGTTGCCGTCAATGATAGAGCGACGAACAACATCTTTTTCCAAGCCTTTTACAGCGGATGAGACGTCATTCGAGCTGAACTCACCTGGCGCCTCTTCAGTACCAGCTAGTTTTTCCTGTGCAGCTGCGCGGAACGCTTCGATTTTGCCTGCACGTGCTGATTTATCGACAATGGCATACGCTTCACGAACATCAGCTTCGAATGCTGCTTTAACAGCGACCTTAACATCATCGTTACCAGCCAATTCAACTACCAGCTTCTCTTTACCAGCAAGTTTGACCAGCTCTTCGATGGCATCAAGTACAGGCTGATAGCCTTCCTGACCAAAGATGATGGCATCAATCATCTGCTCTTCGGATAGTTCTTTTGCTTCAGATTCGATCATCAGCACAGCATCACGTGTACCAGCAACGATCAGATCCAGATCAGATGCTGCAACCTGTTCATAGGTAGGGTTCAGTACAAATTCACCATCAATCAACGCAACACGAGAGGCTGCGATAGGTTCAGCAAATGGTACGTCAGAAACAGCCAGAGCAGCAGAAACACCATTGATAGCAATAATATCCGGGTTGGTGGACTCATCAGCGGAGATAACTGTAGCAATAACCTGTGTTTCGTGGAAATAGCCTTTAGGAAATAGTGGGCGAATCGGGCGGTCAATGAGACGGGATGTCAGTGTCTCTTTTTCTGAAGGGCGTCCTTCACGCTTGAGGAAACCACCTAAGAAGCGGCCTGCTGCGTATGTTTTTTCCTGATAGTGAACAGTTAACGGCATGAAATCCACGCCCTGCAATGGCTGCTTGGCAGCGGTTGCAGCAACATGAACAACAACGTCGCCAACCTGAGCCAGAATAGAACCACCGGCTTGACGCGCTACGCGTCCTGTTTCAAATGAGATAGTGCGGCCAGCAACTTCGGCCTGCGTTTTTGATACATTAAACATATTAGATTCCTTTTATTGCACATGCCTTTGGCGTGGTTGTAAAGCGATCAAAAGAAAAAAGGCGACCCTTTTCAGGGCCGCCAGAAACTGTTTAGCTATTTAGCGACGAAGTCCCAAGCTATCAATCAGCGTGCGATAACGGCCAAAATTCTTGTTTTTCAAATAGGTGAGTAGATTACGACGTTGGCCAACCATTTTCAGTAGCCCACGACGGGAGTGGTGATCTTTATGGTGATCCTTAAAGTGACCAGCGAGCTGATTAATACGCTCAGTTAGCAGAGCAACCTGCACTTCTGGGGAACCTGTGTCGCCTTCAGTGAGACGAAATTTTTCAATGATTGTGTTTTTTTCTTCCAGCGCCAAAGACATGAACGTCGTTACCTCTTATTATATCTTTCCTGTTTTATAGGGCGGCGAACCATAGCGATAGGTTAAGCGGCATGCAAATACTAATTATCATCTTTCTGCTGCAACGTTATTGAATCGCGTCGATGAATGTAGTGTTTCTAACGGTTTTTAGTCTGCAATAGGGCCCTTGAACGGTCGAATAATAGTGTTATATCATGCCATTATGCAAATAAATAAAACAAAAAAGTCTGCGTTAGGGGAAGGAGTCAGATCAAGATATTCTATATGAATAATCGCGTGCTGTTGTTTTAATGTTCACAAATGTCTTTGCATGGCATGGATTGTGCTACCCCGAAAGCCATGGAAAGACGAATGCCAATAAAAGATAAACTCCAGAAACCAGAGTTAGAGACAATCATGCTTATTGATGATGATCCGGTCTCACTCCTTGTGATGGCTGAGTCATTACAAGAGGTCGGGTTTGCAGTTATCGAGTCAAATGACGGGCATAAGGGATTGACCTTATTTGCAGAGCAACACCCAGCACTGATTTTAGTTGATCTGCAAATGCCGGGTATGGATGGATATACCTTTTGTAAAAGCGTGCGCTCTACTCCCCTGGGACGGGATATTCCGATTGTAGTGGTGACCGGTGTGGATGATGTTGAATCTATTGAACGCGCCTATGATTGTGGTGCAACAGATTTTATCATTAAACCTATCCGGTGGAGTATTTTCAGACATCGCATTCAATATATTTTGCGGTCCAGTAATGCGATGCAATCGGTACAACGAAGTTCAAACTTATTAGCTGAAGCTCAGCGGGTTGCCAAATTAGGTAATTGGACCTGGGATCTGAATGAACAGAAGTTGTTTGTTTCTGAAGAAAGCTACCGTATTTTTGGTGTGCCTAGAGTTGATCCCGGGGTGTTCCATAGGCTGTTGATGAGTTCAGTGCATAAAGATGATAAGAAAGGTTTTGATATTGCGGTTCAGAAAGCCAGTGATGGTGAAGCCACGGATTTTGCATTCCTGGCCTGTTTACCTAATGGCGAGGCAAAAAACATATTAATGCATCTGGATGGTAGTGCTGAACATTTGGAACCGGGCCATCGTATTTTTGGCACCATTCAGGATATTACTGAGCGGCGCAAGGCTGAAGAGTCGGTCAGGCAATTGGCGTATTATGATTCCATTACCGGTTTGCCGAATCGAGATCTTTTTAAAGAGCATTTAAGTATGGCTCTGCATCAAGCTGAACGAAGCAAAGAAAAGATTGCCGTGATGTTTCTCGATCTGGATAACTTTAAACGCGTAAACGATAGTCTTGGTCATGAAGCTGGAGACGCCTTGCTCAAGGCTGTCTCCGAGAGATTGCATGAGAGTCTGCGTTCTTCTGATCTGGCAGCCAGAGATGTGGCTGATATGAATTCTTCATTAGCCCGTTTGGGTGGTGATGAGTTTACTGTGATGTTGAGTGGCTTACACGGCATTGAGCATGTAGAAATGATAGCACAACGTATTCTTGATCGCATTGCTGAACCGATGATGCTATCTGGTAATAGAGTGTGTGTGAGTTCGAGTATCGGCATCGCCATTTATCCAGAAGATGGTGAAGATTTGGATACCCTGTTGAGAAATGCTGATGCCGCCATGTATGAGGTGAAGTCTCAGGGGCGCAATGGTGTGTTCTTTTATGATAATGCGTTGCGCCAGCAGAGCCATGACAGGCTGGAACTGGAGAGCGAATTACATACGGCGATTGAACAGGATCAGTTGACGCTCTTTTATCAGCCCAAGGTAGATGCAGAAACATGTCAGCTGTTGGGTTTTGAGGCATTAATCCGCTGGATACATCCTGAGCGTGGTATGGTCTCACCGATTGATTTTATTCCAGTAGCTGAAGAGTCAGGTTTAATTCTTCCTATGGGGGCATGGGTGATTAAAACGGCCTGCCGTCAATATCAGGCATGGAGAAAAGTTACAGATACCGAATTTAGTGTATCGGTGAATCTATCGGCGCATCAGTTTGCCGATGAACATTTAATGACGACGATTCGGGATATTTTGATAGAGACTGAGATGCCAGCTCAGTATCTGGAATTTGAGATTACTGAAACGGTGTTGATGCAGGATGCAGATGCGGCGATGAAAATTTTGGATCAGATGAAAGTAATGGGCTTGAGGGTATCCATCGATGATTTTGGCACGGGTTACTCCAGTATTAGTTATCTCAAATATTTTCCAGCGGATGTCCTGAAAATTGACCGGGAATTTGTCAAAGACCTGCCCGATGATGAGCAGGATGCGACCATCACCAATGCGATTATTTTATTGGGCAAAGCGTTAAATATGGGGATTGTAGCTGAAGGTGTGGAGACAGAATCGCAATTGCAGTGGATGCGAGACAAAGGCTGTGATCAAATTCAGGGTTATCTGTTCAGTCCACCAGTGCCTCCAGAAAGAGCTGAAGAGATGCTGATAGATCCTTTTTCTCTAAGGCACGACTAATGCATCAACTGCTTTGTATAAGTGAGGACGCATGAATATTCTTGATATTGAGGTGCTCCAACTGTTGCCTGGTGATGCGCAGATGCTGCAAAAAATATTGAATGTGTTTTTAAAAAGCTCGGAAAAATTAATGGTGATGATGGAAGAGGGCGTTGAAAACAGTAATATGGATCAAATAGCACATGCTGCGCATACGCTGAAATCCAGCAGCGCTATGGTTGGTGCGATAAATTTATCCGAGCTTTGCCAACAGATTGAAGCTGCCATGCATGATGATGAGTGCAGTGAAATTTCGGTGATGGTGCAACAGGCTCGCCATGCCAGAGAGCTGGTTGAGAGTGAGTGCCATAGCCTTTATCTGAAATAATGATGAATATGCTAGGAGTCTGTCGGACTTAGGGGGGGCGTAGCGATAAGGAGCAAGTGCCGATGGC
>NZ_RCFQ01000039.1 GCF_003665155.1 Mariprofundus sp. EBB-1
CAATTTGTCATATGCGGGCATTAACTGTTTACTGACTGAAAGTGTTAACGGGTGCAACCTGGTGCCTGAGCCACCTGCAAGAACTATGCCCTTCATTCAAACCTCACATATAAAAATAGCCGCAATACAACGGCCATTACACTTTATCGATAATATTTCAGCGGCTTTTTATCCACGTCCCTGACCGGCAGTATAGACGATTTGTTTCATTTAACTAGAAACGAAATTGCTCAATCGTTTCCAAACAGATCACGACTATAAACTTTATACGCAACATCCTGAATATCATCAGTAATGCGATTCGCCACAATCACATCAGCTTCTTTTTTAAACTGAGCAAAGTCGGTTAGCACGCGGGAGTGAAAGAATTCTGCTTCTTTAAATGCAGGCTCATAAACAATCACTTCAACCCCTTTGGCTTTGATACGCTTCATGATTCCCTGAATACTAGAAGACCGGAAATTATCCGAACCACTTTTCATCACCAAACGATGAATACCAACCACTTTTGGATTTAACTTCACGATACTGCTCGCTATAAAATCTTTGCGCGTGGTATTCGATTCCACAATGGCCTGAATAATGTTTTGAGGCACATCACTATAATTCGCCAACAGCTGTTTCGTATCTTTAGGTAAGCAATAACCACCATAACCAAATGAAGGATTGTTGTAATGGTCTCCGATACGAGGGTCCTTACACACACCCTCTATAATTTGTTTGGAATTCAAACCATGTGTAGCAGCATAGGTATCAAGCTCATTAAAATATGCCACCCGCATAGCCAGGAAGGTATTGGAGAACAGCTTTATTGCTTCAGCTTCAGTAGAATCAGTGAGCAGTATCTCAATATGTTGTTTTATCGCCCCTTGATGAAGCAGTTCCGCAAAAACTTCAGCACGTTCAGAACGCTCTCCGACCACTATTCGTGACGGGTGCAAATTATCATAAAGTGATTTTCCCTCTCGCAAGAATTCAGGAGAGAACATAATATTTTCACATTGATAATGAGCACTAATTTTTTTCGTGTACCCCACAGGAACCGTCGATTTAATAATCATCACTGCCTGTGGATTAACACTCAACACATCTTCAATCACTGATTCAATCGATCGCGTATTAAAATGGTTCGTTACTGGGTCATAATCCGTAGGGGTCGCAATGATCACGAAATCAGCATCAGCGTATGCTTCATGCTTATCTAGCGTTGCTCTGAAATTGAGTGCTCTATTCTGCAAGTAATCTATAACATCATCATCTTCAATGGGTGAAATCTTGCGATTCAGCATTTCAACCTTTTCAGGTACGATGTCAATTGCCACTACTTCATTATTTTGAGCAAGCAAAATAGCATTAGAAATTCCAACATAACCTACACCAGCGATAGCAAGCTTCACAAAGGCCTCCTCAAGAGCACATCAATACATTTCAGACAATTTCACTAATCTGCACTATAGACGGCTTATTTCATTTAACTAGAGAACATATGAATGAACACTAAGATGATAACTCAAGTTTTGTGGGGTATAAGCTACACTTCAAGCCAACTACAAACACTTTCTCCCGCCATCACCAGAACCAACCACCATCATCCAGATCATCTTTACAGCGTTTAATTTGAGCCGCATATCGGGAGGCTCGGCGTTTCACCTTGTTAGCCACTTTGATAAGCCATGGCTTTTTGTTGAATGTTTTGCGTTTCCAACCACCATGACCTTCGTGATAAGCTAAATATTGATTGTAGGCATCCCACTTAGAGATACCAATCGTCTTGTGCGAATAATTACCGTACCAACCGATAAAGTCGGTGGCATCATCGAAATCATCACGGTCTGCGCCCCAGTTTCCGGTTGATTTTTTGTACCAATCCCAAGTGCCATCAAGCACTTGAGCATAACCATAAGCAGAACTTGTCTGCCCCCAGGGAATAAAACCAAACAGAGTATCATCCGGCGCTAACGCCTCGGAACGGAATCTGGATTCCTGATGGATAATGGCCAGCTGTACATGCACCGGCACCCCCCATTTTTTAAATGAATCATTGGCAGCTTCATACCAGCCATCTTTCTCCTGCAGCATGGAGCACGCATCATTGAGATTTTTCGGCGGGCCACTGGCACAAGCAACCAGCGATAGCAGACAGAGAGACAACAAAAAGCGTAAGACTTTCACTTAAGAGTGCCCTGCATCAACCACGCCCTCGTTTAGAAAATATACGCATTACATTAATATCCGCTCAATACCACCATTTTTAATTTTCTGCACAAACTGTTTCTGCCAATCTTCACCATGCAGGTTCTTGGCCAGTTCAACGACGATATAATCAGCATCAACTTCAGTATCCCCTTCCAGACGGGACAAACCTTGCAGACATGATGGGCATGAGGTCAGCACCTTCTGTTCGGCTTTTCCCGGCAGTTGCGCTTTGGCCTTTTCAATCTGTTCTTCCTTGCGCATACGGATTTTACCGGCGATAGCAGGGTGTGCTACAGCCAGTGTACCCGCTTCACCACAACACTCTTCTGTTTTCACAGAATCTGAACCCAACAGCGATTCAATAGCGGCATGAGAGCCATGCCGTTTCAATGGCGAATGACACGGTACATGGTACATATACTCCACACCGGCCACATTTTCTGTCTTCACGCCCTGCTCCATCAGATACTCATGAATATCAATCAATGGTGCGCCCGGGAACACCTGCTCAAGCTCATAACGGGTGAGCTGATCATAACATGTGCCACAGGAGACAATCACTGCTTCAAAATCAAGATATGACAGTGCGTTTTTAATGCGATGAAACAGCACCCGATTATCATAAGTGATTTCATCACCTTTCTTTTTATCTCCACCTGCGGTGGAAGGATAACCACAGCAAACATACGATGGGGGCAAGACCACATTCACACCCAAATCAAACAACATCGCCTGTGTCGCCAATCCAACTTGTGAGAATAGACGCTCAGAACCGCAACCCGGAAAATAGAATACTGCCCGACTATTAGACTTATTAGGATCACGCAACACCGGAATCATGTTTTTATCACGTGATTCAATACCCAGTGTCTGACGCGCCGTTCCAATCGGTAAGGATGGCAATGGGCGTTCGATGAAATTGATCATCTGTGCCTGCACACCGTCCAGATTACGACTGGCAGCAGGCTGTTTTTGCACGATACCGGTCAAACGACCAATCTTATTGAGCAGACGATGCCCTGCATAACCCCATCGAATCACAGTTTCACGCATAAAACGCACTGCATTCGGGTTTTGCAATACCAGAAACAGCATAGATAACCTGGCACCCGGATTAAAGCTCGTTTTACCCTTATTTTTAAGCAGCGCACGCATGCTTTCAGTCACTTCACCAAAATCAATATTCACAGGACATGGCGATTCACATTTATGACAAATAGTGCAGTGATCGGCGATATCTTCCAAACCATCGAACTGTTCAAAAGAGATACCGGAACCAGTCTGTGATTCGTACAACAGCGCCTCAATCATCGCGCCTGTGGCTTGAATCTTGTTGCGCGGACTATAGAGCATATTGGCACGCGGGAAATGGGTATTACACACCGGTTTACACTTACCACAACGCAGACATGGAGAGATCGCTTCAGACAACTCGGAGAGATCTGCCGCCTCCAGAATCATCGATTCCATTTCCAGCAACTTGAAGCTGGGTGTGTAACTCAGCTGTAAATCAGTATCCGGCATCAATTTGCCGCGATTGAACAGATGCTCCGGATCAACACGTTTAAGATATGCTGCCGACTCCTGCAGGATGGCAGGCTCCATATACTCCAGCTTGGTAATACCGATACCGTGCTCACCGGAGATCACGCCTCCCAGCTCAACAGCCTTGGCCATCACCTTTTCCACCACACGATGGGCTTTTTTCATCATGTTATAATCATTGGAGTTGACGGGAATATTGGTATGCACATTGCCATCGCCGGCATGCATATGTGTTGCCACAACGATTCGACTGGATAGAGCCGTTTTATGCGCTTTTTTAACCCCCTCAATCAAAGAGTCATGACCACGCAGCATATCACATATCGGCGTCTCCACCTCGTCCCGATAGGAGATACGCAGAGATGCCCGTTGAATCACCCGAAATAGATTTTCCGAGCGCTTATATTTCACATCCAACAAATAGGCAGAAACGTTCTTGGCCGGTTCATCCAAGCCTTTCAGCAAAGCACACCAACGGTCTCTTGTTTCTTCAAGCAACTGCTTACAATTATTGAGCTTATCACTCAAATAAGCATCATCATCTAGCGATAGACCTTGTACATCCAGACGGTTTCCACTGATACGCCCTCTGGCTTTATCCAAATAAGTATCAATAGCTTCAATCGCTTCTTTTTTATTAAGAATGGAGTTTTCAATATTCAGATGTTCTACATAATCATTGTATTCCGACAAGCGATCCAATGGGATCACCACATCTTCATTCAATTTGAATGCTCGGGTATGTTTAGCAATCGCTGCCATACGGCCACGATCACCCCAAAAACGCTTACGATCCGCAGCATTGCTCGCTACAAAGCCTTCACCATTACCGCGTGACGTGATATGACAAATATCAGCACATGCTTTTGCCACAGTAGCCTCATCATCACCAGACACATCAATCAATAACACGACACGGGGCACTTCACGACGCGTTGATTTGGAGATGTATTCAATCGCTTTTACATACTTCTCATCAAAATGTTCCAAACCTTCAAGGTGGGCACCCTCTATAGCATCTACATGATGTTTAATACCTACCATCGCTTTGGTAGCATCATCCAATACTTGACCAAAAAATTCACAACAGACCGTACGCGTCACGTCAAAGGCGCGATGTAGCACAAAGGTCGCTTCGACAATAAAACCGTCCGTACCCTCTTTTTGCACACCGGGCAATCCACCCATCGCTTTGCGCGTCACATCCTTACCCAGCCCCTCTTTACGGAACACCGAGCCTTCAATCGTCAAGACTTCATTACTGATTTCTGCACCAGAGACTGCATCCGTCTTAAGCAATGAAAAACGCACTTCCTGCTCATTATGGACTTTACCCATATTATGGTTGATGCGCGTTACAGTTAACCAGTTTCCATCGGGGGTAACCATCTTCCAGCTTAGCAGGTTATCCACACAGGTGCCCCAAATCACAGCGTGTTTACCACCAGCATTGGAAGCAACATTTCCACCAATAGTACAGGCCCAAAGACTGGTCGGGTCCGTAGCAAACACATGCGGCATCGAAGCTTCCATCACCTTGCCCGTCACTGCTCCGGCACCAGCCGTTATCGTTGCAACTTCACCCAGGTTACCTATATCGCATGGCTCAACAGCACCAATCGCATCAAGCTTTTCAACATTAATCATAACCGCATTATCAGATAGAGGGACCGAACCACCACATAAGCCTGTACCGCCGCCACGTGGAATAACCACCAGCTTCAACGCTGAGATAGCGCGAATAAGACCCGGCAGTTCGTCAGCCGAATCAGGCGTAACCACACAGAATGGCGCATGGTGGCGCCAATCGGTGGCATCGGTAGCATGATGCGTCAGCGTATATGCATCAAAATGGACATTATTGGCATGTGTATATTTGGCAAAGGCCTTACGCGTTTTTTTGCGCTTGGCAGGCTCAGCCTCAAACCATTGATAGAAATTTTCCAGCATGCGGCTGGTGCAAGCCGCCACCTTAAGTGCGCGCGGATTATCCGCAGCACCCGTTTCAATACGGGTAAGACGATCATGATGGCGGCGATGCATTACCTGTAATCTTTTTTTATTATCCAGCAGGTCATTGCGCAGGAAAATATTGCGTTCAACCATCCATAAATCACCAAGGATTTCAAATAGCATGCGGGCCGAACGGCCTGTGCGGCGTTGCGTACGCAACACATTGAGATCATCCCAGGCTGCCTCGCCCAAAAAACGAATAACGATCTCACGATCAGAATAGGATGTATAATTGTAAGGTATTTCGCGGATATTCTCAGGCAAAAAACTCTCCATGCTTGCTCAATGGTACCGTATGCAGTCGCAGCATAATAATTCTGCAAGATGAATGAAACCTTAATTGTACAACACGAAAAAAAACACCATGCAGCTATTCAGGTTAACACAGTAAGTCAATCGCATTAAGATATTCAAAAGCATTTACCGCAGAGGACGCAGAGTTCACCCCAAGGGGGGGGGGGGGGGTAAATCTGTGATGGGCAGGACGCCCGAATGCCGCAGGCGCATGGATGCGCAGGCGCGGCCGGTGAAATATGCTGAAATCACAATACAAAAGACATTAAAGCTCACAAAAAAAGCCCGCTGAACCAACGGTTCAACGGGCTTTGAAATTCAAACGATCAATCGATCAGGCGATAGCTTTCACTTTAGCATTCAAGCGTGAAACACTACGCGATGCAGTGCTTGCATGAAGCTGATTTTTGCGACCAGCGCGATCAAGCAATGATGTTGCCTGACGCAATGCAGTAGATGCTGTCTCTTTATCACCAGCCTCTACAGCGGTCAAAACTTTCTTAATTGCAGTACGCATAGCACCTTTCTGGGTACGATTCTGCAGACGTTTTTTCTGATCCTGACGAGCACGTTTGAGTGCTGATGCATGATTTGCCACGTTGTTAACTCCTTACAGCTTGTGCTGCGCCTTTAGTGAGGCGCGGAACCATACCGCGTCAACAAGAAGTGTCAACCAACTCTAATCCATCGCATTAAAACATTAAGAGCATTTACCGCAGAGTACGCAAAGTTTCGCAGAGTAACCCCTTATATTTTAATGCATTGGGAATCAACCTGTCTAAGCCTTACTATAACCATCTACTTTTACAAAGCTCCTCTTTGACTTACTTTGCGTCAAGGTGACAACGCTTGCGCAAGAGAAGTCACCCTGTGATGAACTCTGCGCCAAGGTGAATCGAGTTTGCGAGAGAAAAGATGCTCTGGGGTAACTTCGCGGCGAAAGTGCTGAACAATAATATAGTAAAACACAGTATATATTTCATGCGCTTCCCTACGTCCAATTACAAAGCATCTGCACAAGCGCATCTTTCCATGCTAAAGTACGCCTCCAATTCGGCCGCTTCATCCGCCGATTCAAGTTTCGGGAGGATTCATGAAAGTTTCAGAAGTAATGTCACATGGCAGCATCAACTGCAAAGCAGGCGACACCCTGCACGATGCCGCACAAAAAATGGTAATGCGTCGTTGCGGCTCTTTACCGGTAGTCGACAATGATGACGAAAGCACATTGATTGGTATCATCACTATTCGCGACACCATGTTGCCGCTTTATCCTAACTTTGGTGAATATATGCACGATGCCAAAACAGCGCGTGATTTTGAAGAAATGGAAGACAACTATAAGCGCGTCATGTGTATGAAGGTTAATGAAGTAATGACACCAAATCCGATGTCAGTTCCCTCAGATATGCCTGTCTTAAAAGCAGCATCCTTTATGGGCCTGAAAAACCTGCGCCGTCTGCCAGTAGTCGATGATGGTAAATTATGTGGCATGGTTAGTATTGGCGACATCAATCGTGGTATGTTTATTCAACACGGTTAACGCACCAAGCTCACGATAGAGGTTTAAATGATAACGCAAACACAGGCTCTGGAATCTTCCGGAGCCTGTGTCGTTTTAGGCTCATTACGCAATCAACGGTTCAAAAAGCGCTGATCTCTTACAGAATGCAGTAATCAGCCCCTTCTGAATCGATCAAAGAGCTCTCCTTACATCGTCCCAAACCCACTCATCCAGAATTTGGACTTGCAAGCTATCGGGCAGCTCATCCAACCAGTGATAGAGCACTTCTTTCTGCACGGCACTTGTCCACAATTGCAGTTTCTTTTTTTCAGGATCTAAACACCGCACGACAGCCAACCCATCTTCACCCAATAACAAGCCCTGAAAACGATTTTGTTGCCGGGCAGGCATCATGATTTCCACAATGAGCGTTTGCTCATGGATTCGCACGATTGTTTTTCCTCTCAATATTAACCCAGCGTTTAACATTAGTCTGATGATCGGCGAAGCTAGTGGCAAACTGGTGGCCGCCTGTACCGTCAGCCACAAAGAACAAATAATCAACGTCAGCGGGTGTAGCTGCTGCACGCAATGATGCAGCTCCGGGATTCCCGATTGGCGTAGGTGGTAAACCACGATTGGTATAGCTATTCCACGGTGTATTCGTCATTAAATCTTTTCTACGAATATTGCCTGAAAAAGAACCTGTCGTTTTCCAAATGCCATAAATCACCGTCGGATCCATCTGCAATGGCATCCCTTTTTTCAATCGATTGCGGATCACAGCAGCCACCAATGGACGCTCTTTTTCAATACGGGTCTCTTTTTCAACAATTGAGGCCATAATGCGTAATCGTTGTTGTTTATCTGCATCGCTGGAGAGTTCAGCTACAACCTTATTCTGCGCATCTATCATCGATATTAATATCTTCGTGATATTCAACGGTTTATTATATTGATATGTCTCAGGCAACAGACGCCCTTCTGACTGACCCGGCAGCAGCTTGTTCAACACAGCAAGCCAATCATTCAGATCTGTATTCGTCTTTTTTGCCAACAGTGTAATGACTTCATCCGTTCTCAAGCCTTCCGGTACGGTGACCTGAAAATGCATTACATCACCACGTTGCAAACGGTCAATCACTGTAGCCATAGTCGCTGGTTTTTCAAAACGATACAGACCGCTACTGAGATGATTCCCTACACCCTCAAGACGCACCAACAAGCGAAATAAATGCCGTGATGAAACAACATGTTGCTGCTCTAACAAACGTGCGATTTTTATCGTCGAGGCACCTTGCGGTATAGCGACTTCCACCGGCTTTAAAGGCGCATACGGTTCTGCCCATTGCTGATATATCCAACCTATCCCGGCCAGTATTATGAACACCGCTACTGCCAATAAACGCAGTAATATTATACTCATATTTGCACACCCTCTTCCTGACGCAAGGTTTCTCTCAACAATACAATCGCAGCATGCTCTGTGCGCATTGGGTATTGCCGTTGAATGCCGGCAACATCTGCTACAGGTTTAATAAACATGCCGCTATTACACACCACAGCAGCCTCACAGTCATCCAGCCACGATAGTGGGCATGATTTTTCATTCACTAATCCTTTACGGATAAAAAAATCACGCACTCTGCCTGCTAACACACCTAGCCCTGCTACCGGCGTATGCCACACACCATCTCTAAACAGCAATATGTTTGCAGTTGCTGCGGCCATTAACATGCCATGCTGTTCAAACAACAGGTGTACATCCTTCTCACCATGCAGAAGGCGAGATGTTTCAGCGTAATCCGCACTGCACTTGGCGTATTTCTCTTTCAATGGAAATGGCCAGTTTTTCAGTCTCAATCTAATCGGGGAGTGATCAGAGCAGTATCGTATCGATTGAATATATACTAGCGGCTCTACGGCCTTACTTAATAAGCCCCAACCCGCCTCGCCTGCAGTGACTGTCAAGCGCACCAGACTATCAACACCTGTTTTTTCAGCTTCAACAAGGCAAGCAATACGAATCTGTTCACTCTTTTCTTCTGAAAAGGATACACCAAACGCAAGCAGCCCCATCATCATGCGTTGCCAATGCCCCGCCCAATCAAATACAACGCCATCAATCACGCGAAAAGTTTCAAAACAGGACTCGGCATACGCCAGTCCTCTATCCATCTGATCAACCGAAACAATCTTCAATATCGAATCCTTTCTTCATTCGTGGTAGCAAGCCGCCCATGAGCGATTTATACCTTGAGGCTATCGAACAAGCACGCGTCTATGACGTAGCCATTGAAACACCGTTAGAGCTGGCACCAAAGTTGTCCGGCCGTCTGCATAATGAGGTGTTGTTTAAACGTGAAGATCTACAACCTGTCTTCTCCTTTAAACTGCGCGGAGCCTACAACAAAATAGCCCAGTTAAGCGACGATGAACGCGCTCGGGGTGTTATCTGTGCATCTGCTGGCAACCATGCTCAGGGCGTAGCACTCTCAGCCAACAAACTTGGTATTGATGCCACCATCGTGATGCCTAACACCACGCCAGAAATCAAAGTCAAGGCTGTCAAACGCCTGGGCGGCAATGTTATTTTGTCTGGCGACAGTTATTCTGATGCCAGTGCGTATGCGCTGGAGCTATGCGAGAAAAACGGCATGGTCTTTGTACATCCTTATGATGATCCACAGGTTATTGCTGGCCAGGGCACCATTGCTGAAGAGATGATGCGGCAGTATCCGGGTGACCTGAATGCCGTATTTGTACCCATCGGTGGCGGTGGCCTGATTGCAGGTATAGCGGTGTACCTCAAAGCCAATTCACCACATACAAAAATCATAGGTGTAGAACCTGTTGATTCAGCAGCCATGCATGATTCGATTAAAGCCGGAAAGCGCATCACGCTGGAACAGGTAGGTATTTTCGCCGATGGTGTAGCTGTAAAAACGGTGGGCGAACATACATTCAAAATGGTTCAGCAATATGTTGATGAGATCATACTTGTGGATACCGATGAAATCTGCGCTGCCATCAAAGACATTTACGAAGATAACCGCTCCATTGTTGAGCCGGCCGGAGCACTTGGGGTGGCGGCACTAAAAAAATATGTAAAACAGACTGGTGCCCGTGGTCAATTGCTTGCCGCCATTAATAGCGGTGCCAACATGAATTTTGATCGTATGCGTCATGTTGCTGAACGTACCGAAATGGGTGAAGGCAGAGAAACACTGTTTGCCGTCACCATTCCCGAACGACCCGGGTCTTTTCTTGATTTTTGCAGCATCATTGGTGACAGAAACATTACCGAATTCAATTATCGCATGTCTTCACGCAACGAAGCACATGTGTTTGCAGGCATCAGCATCACTGATAATGATGAAGCGCTGGCTCTGGAAGCAGCCATGAAAGTGGCCGGACTACCAACACTGAATCTGCACGATAACGAGCTGGCCAAACTGCACATCAGGCATTTGGTTGGCGGCCGCACTGATCTCGTGGAAAACGAAGTATTATACCGCTTTGAATTTCCTGAACGCCCGGGAGCTTTGCTGGAATTCCTGAACAGAGCAGCCGCCCGTTGGAATATTTCACTGTTTCATTACCGCAATCACGCTGCGGCCTTTGGACGTGTTCTAGCCGGCTTTGAAGTTCCACCTGAAGAGCGTTCAGAATTTGAAGCTTATCTTGAAGCACTCGCATACCCCCATGTAGAAGAGACAAACAATCCAGCCTATGTTTTATTCCTAAAAAAATAGGGCCCCAATAAAAAGGGCCCTGGGAGTCTGTCGGACTTATGAGAAATCTACTGCGCGGCAGGGATTACGGCCCAAAACATCCTGATTTATCGTTGCATAGTTACCACTATGCGCCTGAAAATCATGCTGTTTTTGACTCGTTTCCCCACCTTCTCGCTACGATCCCCCTAAGTCCGACAGACTCCTAGATCAACGGAATAAACATGGCTCCATGAAAAGCTAAGCTTATTTACTGCAATAAACGCGTGCATCCCTTGGTGTATAAATACCAGCAGTTAGTATTCCAAGCACAATATTCATGGCAGATTGCTGTGCTTCAACCTTTGCAACTTTATCAGCACCACCACATATTTGAGCTGCATCCATTTCTTTAGACTGGCCTAAACCACTAATAAAGAATGTCTGCATCTCTTCTTTAGCCAAAGAACCAGATCCATTAATTCTAAAATACTACCGACAGCTAAAATCAGCCATTCGAAGAATGAAATGCATGACTTCAATAATTATTACACCGACAACACATTGAGCCATTTTCCGCCGTGTTTGATTTTCAAACGTTTTTTCACAGGCAGACCCAGTGCTTTTTCACAATCCTGATCCGGCACCATCACAGCCATCTTCCAACCGGGGAAATGCTGTTTAAATTGTTTACCCAGCTGACGATACAATAATGCCACATTGCCCTTCACCCGATCACCATAAGGTGGATTACAAACGATCAAACCAGGCTCTTCCACACCTTCGGGCACAGTGAGTTGACGAGCGTCGAGTTGTGCAAACACTATATGATCAAACACACCTGCAAGCGTGGCATTTTCACGTGCTTGATCGAGCACTCCTGCCGCTAAATCGGATGCGAAAATTTGTGGTCTGGCATCCGAATGCATCGATTCAGCTTTCTGCAGCGCTCGCTGCCAGCGCTTCTGTTTCAAATTTGGCCAGCGAACAAACGGAAATTCATGTTGCAGGCCTGACGCTTTCTTGCCGGCAATTAGAGCTGCTTCAATGGCAAACGTGCCTGAACCACACATGGGCGCAATCAATGGCTCGTCAGGTGTCCACTGCATCCAACGCAAGATAGATGCAGCGATCGTTTCACGTACTGGAGCTAAGCCCGAGAATTTACGATAACCACGTCGATCAAGGCGTTCACCCGATGTATCGATACTTACCGTGCATATATTATCGTCTATTCGCAGCATCACTTGCTGCACTATTTCTCCAGACGCATTCACCCGCACATTGTCCGAAGCGGTAATGCCATCCAACACAGCCTGCTCGGCACGACCAGAATGCAATAGTTTAGAACGATGACAGCTGGCTTTGACATCGACGCTGACACCCTCACCAAGATAATGTTGCCAGCCTATTTTTCTGACCTGATGATAAAGCTCAGGAAAGGTCAGAGCCTTGGAACTCGACAAGCGAAGCAATACACGGGTAATACAACGACTGCGCAAATTGATGCGAAACAGACCATCCATACTGGTGGTAAATGCGATACCACCATCACCCATCACCACATCATGTGCAGCCAATTCATGCAATTCATCTGCCGCCAGACCTTCAAGACCCGGCACTACTACAGCGTAACAATTCAAATTTCTCATGTGCGGAGACTACACCGCCAACCATCAGCTTTGCCACTGGCAGACGTATTTGATAGATTCTCCAAATCATAAGCAGGATAATAACCCCCTCTCTCATAAACCTAGGGAACTAAGGAATAGTATTCATGTCATTTGAACTTCAACCCATGATGATTTCAGGAAAAGAAGTATTACCGTTAATAGAAGGCGGCAAAGGTGTCGCAGTCTCTACCGGTGAAAGCTCAGGGGCATGGGCTGCTGCTGGTGGCATCGGTACCTTTTCAGCAGTAAATGCTGATAATACCGATGAAAATGGTGACATTATCCGCACTGTTTATAAAGGCCGCAGCCGCAAAGAGCGCTTTGAAGAGCTGGTCCAACAAGGCATCGATGGTGGCATTAAACAAGCCAGAATCGCCCATGAAATATCTGGCGGTGAAGGCCGCTTGCACATGAATGTATTGTGGGAAATGGGTGGTGCCGAGCGTGTACTCGAAGGGGTCATGGAAGGTGCAAAAGGCATGATTCATGGCATCACTTGCGGCGCAGGCATGCCATTTAAACTGGCGACACTGGCTGCCAAACACAATGTGCACTACTACCCAATCATATCCTCTGCACGCGCATTTAGAGCTCTCTGGTTGCGCTCATATCGCAAACAACCTGAACTACTGGGTGGTGTTGTTTATGAAGACCCATGGTTAGCCGGAGGACACAACGGCCTGTCCAACTCAGAAAGTCCAAACGTGCCGGAAGATCCATACCCGCGCGTGGCTGCTTTACGCAAAACCATGAATGACTTTGGCCTGCAGAATACCCCTATCATAATGGCTGGTGGTGTCTGGTTTTTACGTGAATGGTCAAACTGGTTGAATAATCCTGAAATCGGCCCTATCACCTTCCAATTCGGTACACGCCCACTACTCACGCAAGAGAGCCAAATATCTGATCTGTGGAAAAAGCGACTACTCACATTGAAAGAGGGTGACATCAGTCTAAACCGCTTTTCACCTACAGGTTTCTATTCATCTGCCGTCTATAATTCATTTCTGCATGAGCTGTATGAACGCTCAGATCGGGAAACAGCTTTTGTAGATCACCCGGCTGGTGATCATTCAGAACTATTTACATTTGGTGTACGCAATAAAAAAGTGTACCTGACGAAGAGCGACCTCAAACGTGCCAATGCATTCATAGCCGAAGGATTTAACAAACCCTTACAAAGCCCCGACTCCACATTGATTTTTGTCTCACCGGATAAAGCCAAGGAAATTCGTCAGGATCAACTTGACTGCATGGGTTGCCTCTCCATGTGTAAGTTCAGTAACTGGGCTGCCAACGAACAGGGCACGACCGGCCATAAAGCCGACCCTCGCAGCTTCTGCATTCAGAAAACCTTACAAGATATTGGGCATGGGGATGACCCGGACAATAATCTGATGTTTGCCGGCCATGCCGCCTATCGATTTGCAGACGATCCGTTTTATGCCAATGGTTTTATTCCAACCACGAAAGAGTTGATTGATCGTATCTGTACCGGTGACTGATTACAGCAACGGCTAAAGGCATTCACCGCAGAGGAAGCAGAGTTCACCCCAGGGTGCTTTCTCTTGCGCGAGCGCTGTCACCTTGACGCAAAGTAAAGACAAAAACAGATGCAATCCGCATATCCTACGCCCCGGTTAGGTTATGTTACTCTAATCATTGTGCCGGTTTCTCTGTGACAAGGAGACAACGCTTGCGTAAGAGGTTCACCTTGGGGGAACGCTGTGACGTGCAGGATGCACAAATGCCGCAGGCGCATGGATGCGCAGGCGCGGCCGGTGAAATATGCTGAATAATAACAGTAAACACATGGCGTTATAATGCGATTGCCCTATCACCAGCCTTCATCTTCATAAATTTCTTCAGGTTCAGAACGTTTCAACGCTTTATCCACAACCTCATCGATTTCCTGACTCACATAGGCTTCACCCGCCAAGATACGAATACAACGTACAGCGGTTCCATCAGATAGATTCTGCTTACCCAAATCCTTTTGTTTAAAACCATGCCCCAGAGATAACATCGTTCCATATTGCGCGACAACGGATGGAGAATCTTCCGATAAGCCCTGAAGATTTGATAGTTGAGACAATTGCTGTGCCAAAGCCACAGGTGTACCAACAATGGTAAACTCTTTTCTACGCCCCACACCAAGGTGCCCTACAATCACTTCTCCAATAGCCAAGGCAACTGTAAACAACATCTTGTTGGCATCAGCCTGGCTCTGATTCAAGCGCATATTCGCTTCAATGAGTGCCAAGCCAGCTTTGGCAGCTTGATTCTCATGTGACTTCAAATCAAAGGGGTGATTAAATACTGCAATCAGGCGGTCTCCAACAATCTGATCTACGTGTCCACCGAATGCCTGCACAATCTGCTGAAATAGAGCAAACACACGATTCAAATCAGACATCAAATGTTGATGATTACATGCTTTGATATAATCATCGAAATTATGCATCTCAAGTGCCAATACAGTAACATTGCGCTCTACATAACTTTCATGCCGTGTGTTCCTGTCATATTCATCAGCCACCAGATTCGGACGTTGATAATGCCCATACAAATCAAAGACCTTCTCTCTATGCTCAAGACTGGAGACCATTTTATTAAACTGATGAAACGACTTACCAAATTCATTAGAAGAATAGACTGGAATCTGCACCGAAAAGTCACCGCTACCCACACGCTTGGATGCCATTGCCAAAAATCTCAATTGATTGACTACACGTCCACTCATACCGTACACCAATAAGGATGCTAACAATGCAATAATGGCTGCAACAATAGTTAAATTCAGCTTAATCTGCAGATCACTTTGGCGCCACGATTCACCCGGAAAAAAGACTGCAATGGTACCAAGATGGGTTGCATTATACTGCACTCCAATGGCATACCATTTATCCAGTCCTTTAATTTGCATCGCTTCACCAGTCAAAGCGGACAACGCTTCAACTTCTTGAGGAACAATACGCTCGCCAAATTTTTCTGTTGTACCATTTGCCCAGCGTAAAAAAACTGACGCTCCTGAAGTTTGTTGCATAAACATCTTAATCAAATTATCCACTTCAGGATTTGATACAGCCACCATAGGCATCTTTAATTCATCGGATAGGAGTGAAATTAATAACTTAGCCTGTTGATCTTCACTCTCATGCCATGCTTTCTTTTCAATATGCGAGATGCTGACCATCATCACTACAGCGACTATCGCAACCAAAAAAATAGTCAGTAAACTCCAGAGCATACGCAATGACATTCTAATCCCCCTTTCTCATCCGATTTAAAGTGCAGTATCAATAACCAGTTACGCCAAAACATGAATGACCTGAATAACTTACATGATATAGCATATTGTCTGCCAACATCGCTAAAAGCGTCAACGTATTGTACCCCCGGGGCTCAGATGTTGGCCGCAAAATTGCTACTTATTCTTATCGATATGATATTTATCTCGTATCGACAAAATTGTAACACATGCTCAGGAGACCAGGATGGATCTATCTACTATTGCAGGCATTATGGCTGGCTTGGGCCTTATTGTTGTATCAATCTTTCTTTCCGCCGTTGAACCCGGTGTATATATTAACCTGCCCGGCCTACTCATTGTGATTGGCGGCACGCTAGCAGCCACACTTGTCAGTTTTCCAACTGGAGAGTTAGCGAAAGTATGGCGTGTCGTGGGTTATGTGTTTCGCAACAATGAATATTCAATCCAGGATGATATTACCGAAATAGCCCATGCCGCCCGATTGCGCCGCCATGGTGATTTGGCGCGTATTGAAGATCAACTTGAACGCATTGCCAATCCATTTTTGAAAACGTCCATTCAATTGGTCATTGATAACACACCACCTGATGAAATCGTCAATATTTTGCAATGGCGCATTAAGCGTTTACGTGAACAAGAACGCGCTGAAGCACATGTTTTTCACACCATGAGTGTCTATGCACCTGCCTTTGGCATGTTCGGAACCCTCGTTGGCATGGTCAATATGCTCTATGGCATGGGTGGCCCTGATCTGCTCAATGTTGGCCATAATATGGCTGTAGCACTCATGACTACATTATATGGCTTAGTACTTTCCAACCTTATTTTCAAACCCATTGCCATTAAAATAGAACGCCGCACTGAAAAACGCGCCATGATTATGCGTATGATTGTTGAAGGTACTATTCTATTGGCTGGTAACCGAAGCCCGGTATTCATTCGTGAGACGCTTAAATCATTTTCCGCTCAGCATGATGATGAACTGCGCGGCGCGAACAGTTCATTCAACGATGAACTCCAACCCACAGCGAAAAAAACCACTAAAAGGCAACGCGATCTGGATGAAGATTTCTAATGAGCTCATCAAGCAATAATAACGCATCTGCATCCAGCAAGAGCAGCATGGAGAGTATTCGCAGTCATATTCTGGCTGACCCTGATAGCGAATCACACGAAGAAGGCCACAGCTCCCTATCAGTCACCCAAGATGGCTGGATGGTAGCCTATCTGGATCTGATGACCCTATTGTTGGCACTATTTATTATTATGGGTGCCATTAGCCATTCTAAAGCCGGCGTAAAAATGCAAGCCCCCTCTTCCCCACAAAAAACAGCCGCAGAAGGTGCACCGGTATCAGACAATGCCACTGTACAGCGCCAGGGTCAGAAAAAAGGCATGGAAGACAATGTACAGCGCATTTTAGGTAGCAACTCACTTGGTGGGGTCATGGACTATAAACTCTCGCCCGGACAGGTACGTTTGCAAATGCATGCCAATATGCTGTTTAATGCCGCCGATACCGAATTGAATAAAAACTCCAGGCTCATGCTGAAAAATATCGCCAAGGTACTGGGTAATTATCGCGGTAAAATTGAAGTTGCAGGACACACGGATGATATCCCGTTAACAAGGGGGCGCTTTAAATCTAACTGGGAACTCTCCAGCGCCCGCGCCGCGACCGTGGTAGAGGCACTGATCAATCTCGGCATTGCCCAGAACAGACTGCATGCAACAGGTTTCGCCGACACGATGCCATTGGCATCGAATGCAACGGCTGAAGGTCGCGCAAAAAATCGCAGAGTAGAATTCATTATCGAAATGGGTCCGGAGTTTCTTTACGAGCGATAACCCTTCGCGCATCTGAACACTTCGCAATTTTCGCCAACCATCAAACACCTTCGCTTACGCTACTAATTACATACCAACATGATATTTCCACGCCTATTTAGAATAGCTAGTGACATTGACTAACATTTAATTATTCATAATAGTGTGCCGATTATTTTTAACGGAGACAAGTTAAATCATGATGGGGCCTTCTTTTTGAAACGATTGAATTTGCAAACGATTAACCATGGGATGATGTTGCGTATGGCTGCGCTCATATTTTTGTTTGCGCTACAGTTTAGCTTTGCACATCAGGCAAATGCTGGAATAGCAGCAACCATCAATAACACTGTAATCAATCCGTCTGGCGTTGCTTTTGACGGTGCTGGTAACACGTATGCCTCCGATACATTTCATCACCAAATCGTAAAAATTGATGCCAGTAATGTACCCACAGTGATTGCTGGAACAGGCGTAGCAGGCTTCGCTGGCGATGGTGGTTCGGCTAAGGCAGCTCTACTGAATACGCCACTCGGAATCTCTGTGGATACTGCTGGCAACCTATATATCGCTGATTCGCTCAACCACCGTATTAGAAAAATTAATCTGCTGAGCAATATCATAACGACAGTGGCAGGTAGTGCTTCTATTGGTGTACCCACACTGGCTAGTGGTGACCATGGCTTGGCTGCTGCGGCGGCCTTAAACACACCCAACGACGTTGAAGTGGATGCTCTCGGAAACATCTTTATTGCCGACACTCTTGATCACCGCGTACGCAAAGTCGATGCAATTAGCAGCATTATCACAACAGTTGCCGGCGATGGCATACAGGGTTTTTTCGGCGACAATGGCAGCGCTCAGCTTGCGCAGCTGAATGCTCCTAAAGGTGTGGCTGTCGGCAATGCGGGTGAGATTTATATTTCCGACACGTTGAATAATCGTATTCGGAAGGTCTCGAATGGCCTGATTATTACACTTGCAGGTACTGGCGTAGCGGGCTTCTGGGGTGATGGTGGCGATGCATCGCTGGCACAACTCAATGACCCTGATGGTATTGATGTAGACAGCAACGGACGCATCTATTTTGCAGATGGCACCAATCACCGCATTCGCATGATCGATATTAACGATGTAATCCTTACTGTCATGGGGACCGGCATTGCCGGGTGGACCGGTGATGCCGGTGCAGCAGCACTGGCACAGGTTAACTTTCCTCAGGACGTTGCTGTAAATGCAAGCTTTGCATTGGCTATTGCGGACAAACTCAACAACAAAATCAGAACTGTTTCCGGAGGTGATCAGGACTGGGATGGCGTAGCTGATATATCGGATGCTTTTCCTACAGACCCTGCCGCCAACCTGGACAGTGACGCTGATGGCGCTCCCGACTTCTGGTCCACAATCGCCTCTTTAATGCAGATTGGAGCATCCTCTCTGCAGCTCGATCAGTTTCCGGCCGACCCGGCACAGGCAACTATTGCTCAGCCTACGCCATTCGGTGTAAACCTTTCTGGTGCAGAGTTTGCTCCAACCACGCTGCCTGGCGTGCATGGTGTCGACTACGTCTATCCGGATGCAGCAGAGTTCGATTATTACAGAAGAAAAGGATTCACCTATATTCGCCTGCCAGTACTGTGGGAGCGCTTGCAACCGCTCGCGCTGCAACCATTGAATGCAACAGAAGTGGCCTTGCTGGATACGGTAATTGCTCTGGCAAGCGCTCGCAAAATGAAAGTGATTATTGATCTGCATAACTACGGGAAACATTCTGCTGTACTGGCACCAGCGGCTACGCTGGCCGATTTCTGGAGCCGAATTGCAACGCGTTACGCTGCGAATACTGGCGTGTTCGGCTATGATTTAATGAATGAGCCAAACGCTACTGGCGGCACATGGCCGGCAATGGCACAAGCAGCCGTCAATGCAATCCGAGTGGTAGATACAACCCATGCCATCATTGTGGAGGGTGACAACTGGAGCACGGCTATTGAATGGGCCAACTTTAACACAAACCTGACCATTACTGATCCGAACAATAATTTGATTTATGAGGCACATCAGTATTTTGATGCAGACTCTTCGGGTAAGTATTTTGGTATTAATGGCAACAAATATCTCCAGACCTACCAGAGTGCGCATGGCACACGCAGCTATCAGGATGTCATTGCCGAACGTCTCTACACGTTTGTCGGTTGGGTCAAACGTAATAATTACCGTGGTTACATCGGTGAGTTTGGTGTGCCTGCCGGAGCCGGTGTAGATACAGCCTGGACCAATTTACTTTCACCACTTCATAATTATCTAACGGCTCAGGGTATTGGTTGGACCTATTGGGCCAGTGGTTTATGGTGGGGTATAGATGCGATGTCTATTGACCCTGTAGATCCAATACTAGGGCCGGATAGTCCCCAGATGCAGCAACTACTGCCACTGATGGATAGTGATAATGACGGGGTTAAAAACAATGTTGACGGCTTTGCCAGTGATTTCGAGGCATACCTTGATAGCGATAGCGATGGCTATCCCGACAGCTGGAACCCGCTAGCAACAGCCGGACAAATTAGCACCTCACTACTGGCTCTGGATATTTTCCCTGCCGATCCGCTTGAATGGGCGGATGCCGATGGCGATGGTGTCGGTGATAATAGCGATGCTTTTGTGAACGATCCGGCAGCATCCCTTGATAATGATAGAGATGGACATCCGGGCAGCTGGAATGCGAATGCGACAGCGCAACAGATTGCAAATTCGCTACTGACTCTGGATATTTTCCCTGCCAATTCGCGTGAGTGGGCAGACAGTGATGGCGATGGTGTGGGTGATAATAGCGATGCCTTCCCGAACAATCCGAATGAATGGCTTGATACCGATGGAGATGGTATTGGTGATAATGGCGATGCCTTCCCGACAGATCCTGCCGCCTCCCAGGATACCGATGGCGACGGGTTTCCTGATAGCTGGAATATCAATGTAAGCCCACAGCAGATTACAGCATCTGTTCTAATATTGGATGCGTATCCAACCGATCCACTCAAAACAGTGGATATCACTGCTCCGGTGATTTCGCTTATCGCTGGCAATCTGAATGTAACGCAGGGCAGCCTGTTTACCGACCCCGGTGCATCTGCATCAGATGATCTGGATGGTAATATCACAGCCAATATCGTGGTGACCGGTGGGCCTGTGAATACAAACGCTGCTATCGGCAGAGTATTCACACTGAACTACAATGTCTCCGATGCAGCCGCTAACCCGGCCCTTCAGCAGTCGAGAACAGTCACGATTATTGATGGTACGCCGCCAGCTATCACCCTGCTTGGCGGCAATATGTCGGTGCTCCAGAATGGCACGTTTACCGATCCGGGTGCTACTGCCAGTGATAATGTGGATGGTAATATCACCGCCAATATTGTTGTTAGCGGCGGACCGGTGATTACAGCCGCTGCTATCGGCACGGTATTCACGCTGAACTACAATGTATCCGATGCGGCTGGTAACGCGGCAGTTCAGCAGAGCAGAACGGTCACTATTATCAATGCTACAGCGCCTGTGATTACGCTGACCGGAGGTAATATGCGTATCGCTCAAGGTGGTACGTTCATCGATCCGGGCTATGCTGCTGCTGATAATGCGGCAACAAACATCACTGCCAGTGTGCTGGTAACCGGCGGCCCGGTGAATACAAACGCTAAAATCGGCACAGTATTCACACTGACCTACAATGTAACAGATGCAAACGGACTGGTGGCTTCACCACAAACGAGAACGGTCACAATTACCGATTCTACACCGCCAGTCACCACCCTGATCGGTGGAAATATGTCGGTGATTCAGGGTGGTGTTTTTACCGATCCGGGTGCGACTGCCAACGATAATCTGGATGGCAATATTTCAGGCAATATAGTGGTTACCGGTGGCCCGGTGAACACAGCCGCTGCCGTTGGCACCATATTCACCCTGAAATACAATGTGTCGGATGCCGCTGGTAATGTGGCGATTCAGAAATCGAGAACCGTGACGATTACAGATGGCGCGGTGCCTGTCATTACGCTGGTTGGTGGCAATTTAAACTTGCCAGTTGGTAGCCTATTCGTTGAACCTGGTTATTCCGCAGCCGATAACGTAGATGGCAATATCTCAGCCAAGGTTGTCATCACCGGTGGACCGGTAAGTACTGCGGTTGCTGCAACGGTATTCACCTTGAACTACAATGTGTCGGATGCCGCAGGAAATATAGCTGTACAGAAAACACGTACTGTCACAATCATTGATAACACGCCTCCTGTCATTACCCTTATCGGGGGCAATATGTCGGTGGTACAGAAAGGTACGTTCACCGATCCCGGTTATTCAGCGATTGACAATGTAGATGGCAATATCACTGGCAGCGTGATCACGACTGGTGGCCCTGTTTCAACGGCAGCGGCTATCGGCACACTGTTTACGCTCAACTACAATGTCAGTGACGTAGCAGGTAACGCTGCAGTTCAGAAAACCAGAACCGTAACCATTACTGATGGCACCGCACCGGTAATTAGCCTGCTTGGTGGCAATATTACTGTGCCGCAGGGTGGTACGTTTGTAGAACCCGGTTTCACTGCGATTGATAATTTCGATGGCAACATCACAGTCAACGTTGCTCGATCGGGTCAGGCTATAAATACAGCTGCTGCAATCGGTTCGATATTCACACTCTACTACAACGTAAGCGATGTCGCCGGAAATGCGGCAGTTCAGCAGATAAGAACTGTGACGATTACCGATAGTACACCACCTGTCATTACCCTGACCGGTGGCAATATAACCATACCTCAGGGCACCACATTTACTGAACCGGGCTATAGCGCGACAGACAATATCGATGGAAATATGACGTTGAATGTTGTGGTGACTGGAGGACCGGTAAATAGTGCTGCTGCGGTCGGCACGCTATTCACGCTCAATTACAATATTTCTGATGTCGCCGGTAATGCTGCGGTACAACAGACAAGAACCGTGACGATTACCGATAGCACTCCTCCAATCATTTCGCTGCTTGGCATCACGCCAGTATCAGTGGCGCTGGGTTCAGTCTATACCGATGCAGGTTCTACAGTTACGGACAATATTGATATTGGCTTAACTGCA
>NZ_RCFQ01000004.1 GCF_003665155.1 Mariprofundus sp. EBB-1
ATTAAAAATGGCTATTCTTTCCGTCATATAGCTCTGCTTTTCGAGAGATAACACGAACTATATTTATATGGTTTTGCGCACTCTAAATCTACTCACCTCTTATGATAACAAGCATAAACTATTGATATTAAATAATTATTCACTTTTTCTCTGATTTCTTATCATCTCACCCATCTGATTATGCATTAAGCCCCTACTTTCACTCTCATACCAACACTTAATTTATAACAATTTCTTAGCTTACAGATGATGAATGCACACGCTTTCTCCATAAGTTTACTTTTTTAATCATGCCAATGTCGAGCAACTTGCTCTCGTTGGAAGTATTAATTCATTTGTCTATCCTTATCCTTCATTCCATTGCTAAAATAGAATCTTTAACAAGCTTACTGATTATGTATAGCCCTTGACTTTATTGTGCAGTAACTCAACTATCGACTATTGAGATTCCATAAAATAAACGTCTAGCTCATGAGACATTTCCTACACCAAGACTCAACTCACTAGCGTTTCTCTTACTGTTTATAGATATATATATGAAATAGTTAGAGGCAGGTAATTTTGAATTTCGCATCAAAAGGAAAACTATGATTACTTGGATTGAAATCGTAAGTTGGACGGTTCTTTTGTCGAGCCTTGTGTTGAGTCTAGTCATTCTGATTGCAACAGTACGCGATCAAATCGTGATGTATTTAGACAAAAAAGATTTTTGGCTATCCTTTTCACCATGGCTAGTTCTTTTTTTTGGACTTTCATCTCTGGTATCTATGCAGGAACCAGGAAGCGAAGTGAATTATCAAAACTTATCAATGGTTCAACAAAGTGTCTGGTATATTGAATGGATCGTGATTATTTTTTTATGCACTGCCACGACGTACTTAAGTATCAAATACAACCGCAGTGTGATCATTGGTATTGTAGTATCTTTTTATAAGATAATTTTATCACTAGTAGTGGTAATAGGTGTCCTAGGTCAATTATCAATAATATTTAATCGTAAATCTAGCTTACTTCAACAAAGTAAGGCGGCGCTTATTTTTGCCTTGTTATCGACTATCCGGGATGAGCTTATTAATGGTAAACAAGTATATGCAGAAAAATCCTGGAAGTTTCCACAACCTATAAAAATAACGTTAAATAAACTTGAGTAGTCGGAACCTGACTTTGATATTTTCGACGCTTTGAAATTGCTCCAAGCTGGAAAAATTAAATTATACAACAAGTATGATATAGGGACTGACTCCCACAGGATAAAAACTTTTCTTACCGTCTTGGCTATAAATTTCCGCTCAAAACATTATTCATGGTTTTTGGCCAGGTATGGAATCACTACAGGTGGAACCAATTCGGAAACATCGCCACCCATACTAGAAATCTCTCGGATGAATCGGGATGAGACGAAGGTGTAATCTTCACGAGCCATGACAAATACTGTTTCGATGCGCTCATCGAGTCGGCGATTCATCGTTGCCATCTGAAACTCATATTCAAAATCGGATGCTGCTCGCAGACCGCGCAGTAGCGCTGTGCCCTGATGTTCATGGGCCAGATCAACCAACAGACCAGAGAATCGTACGGCCTCGACATGCTCCTCATCCTTAAATGTTTCGCGCACCATCTTCAATCGTGTCTCAACATCGAACATCGGACCCTTACCCGGATTATCGGCAACACCGATCACTACACGATCAAACATTTTCAATCCGCGTCTAGCCACATCAACATGACCCAATGTAATCGGATCAAAGGTGCCTGGATAAATTGCTGTACGCTTCATGAGTACTCCATATCAATATTCATCATCTGGCATTTAAGGAAGCGCTGTTTTAATCAGCGTTTCCATTCAGCTTATGGATGGGCTGCCAATCCGACCACATAAATTGCGAACTGATTCTTGGCAGGATGCCATGAATCAGGATCTTATCAAACTGACCAGAGACCGTTCTCGCTTACAATACCTGTAAGGTTGGCACTGGGTGTGACATCAAATGCGGGGTTATTAGCTCGCACACCGGCAGCCGCAATCCGGACATCGTGCAACTCTCCTGCTTCGTTCATTCCATCCATGCGACAGATCTCATCATCATCACGTTGTTCAATCGGAATATCTTTTCCCGTTAGACAGGCTGTATCAAAGGTTGAACTTGGTGCTGCAACATACATCGGTACACCATGTTCTTTCGCTGCCAGTGACAATGCATAGGTGCCAATCTTATTGGCTACATCGCCATTAGCCGCAATGCGATCTGCACCAACAACGATCGCATCCACCTTACCCTGTGCCATCATCCACGCCGCCGCTCCATCAGCCTGAATGCGACAATCAATACCTTCCTGATTTAATTCCCAGGCAGTCAAACGCGCACCTTGCAGGCGCGGTCTCGTTTCATCCACCCAGACGAATGGGCTCTCTCCCGCTTTCGCCAACTGATAAATACCTGATGTTGCAGTGCCCCAATCAACAGCCGCGAGCCATCCGGCATTACAATGGGTGAGAATACGGCGCTCACCTACTGCCAACAGGTCAGCCATCGTTTGACCCATGCGCTGATTTGCAGCCACCTCTGCATCGGCATAGGCCTGAGCGCGTTCTATCATTTGAGCAGCAGTCGGACTCTCTTCAGCACAGTTTTGCATGGTGTCACAGGCATGAAAAAGATTGATCGCTGTCGGACGTGTTGCACGAAAACGTGGTAACCAATGCGTGAAGAATCCTTGTTCATCTTCCTGCCAAGCCAGCGCCAAGCCATAAGCTGCAGTCGCTCCAATTGATGGTGCGCCACGCACTTGCATGGATTCAATGGCAATAGCCACATCTTCCGGTTTACGACTACTAACTTGCTTAAATTGATGCGGCAATAATCGTTGTTCAATCCACTCAACAGATTCCGATTCTCCATGCCAACACACAGCTCGGCACGACTTACCATTTACCCGCATACGAAACCCCTGGTAATTTTCTATTCATTCTTTTCGAGACTATTCTGAGCGCAGTCTTCTTAACACACCATCAAGTTCAGCAGCCTGGGTGTAAGCAATACGCATTTCACCAGCTCCATTCTTCTTGCAACAAATCTGTATAGGTAATCCTAGTGTTCGGGTCAACTCTTCCTGCAATGCTATTACATCAGCATCCACTACTTTTTCTTTTGTTATTGTCGGTGCTTTGGCTGCTTTTTTTGCCTCTTGCTCCATTTGGCGAGCACTCCAACCATGATCAACACACATGCGCGCGAGACGCTCTGCCGTGTCTGTTGGCAAGCCCACCAATGGACGGGCCTGCCCCATACTTAACTGACGTAAGCCGATCATAGTCTGTATAAGGTCAGAGAGTTGTAGCAGACGAATCAAGTTACTGACCTGAACTCGAGACACTCCAACTTTTTCAGCAACTTGTTGCTGCGTACAACCAAATTCACTGATCAAGCGCTGGTATGCAGCAGCAGATTCAATGGAAGTTAAATCATCACGTTGTTCATTTTCAACAATCGCTAATTCTAATGCTTGCAGATCACTAACATGTCGAACAACGGCTGGAATCTCTGTAAGACCAGCTGCCTGTGATGCTCTCCAACGGCGTTCACCCGCAATCAGTTCATACCCATCACCCAGAGGACGCAATAAAACCGGCATCAATACACCATCCCGTCTAATTGAATCCGTTAATAAATTCAGCTCATCAGAAGAGAAATTTGTTCTCGGTTGATAACTATTGGGTTGAATTTTTGATATCAGAATTTGTGAAGACTGTCGCATCACTTCAGGTGTAGGTGTATCTCCCAATAGCGCATTCAGGCCACGCCCCAGCCCACGATTTTTGATCACTGCCATAATCCCCTCCTCCACTCAAACCATTCTTTAATCAGGTCACTACTTTTCTGCGATGAATAAATTCACGCGCAACAGACAAATAGGCCTGCGCACCTTTTGAACGCACATCATGATACATCACAGGAACACCATAACTCGGCGCTTCAGACAAACGTACATTTCTCGGAATGACTTCGTTATAGACCTGAGAGCCGAAATACTCTCTGACATCCTGCTCGACTAGCATGGACAGTTTGTTGCGACGATCCACCATCGTTAACAGCACTCCTTCAATACTCAAAGCCTTATTCAATGCCTGCCGTACACGACGAATGGAATCCAATAACTGAGTAAGTCCTTCCATTGCATAAAACTCTGTCTGCAACGTGACCATTACTTCATCTGCTGCTGTTAAAGCATTTACTGTTAACAAGCTCAATGCAGGTGGGCAATCAATAAAGACATAATCAAATGGTTCGCCTTGGTAGGAAGAAAAAGCCTCATTCAAGCGAGACTCTCGGGCCATTTCATTAACCAACTCAATCTCAGCACCAGCCAAATCCATGCTAGCAGGTAATAGCCACAGGCGTTCACACTCTGTTTGAATAATACTTTCACTCAATACAGCATCACCCATCAACACATCATAGGTACCTGTAGTTACATTACTTTGATCCGTTCCAAGCCCAGAAGTTGTGTTACCTTGAGGATCTAAATCTATAAGTAGAACCCGATGATCAAGGGCTGCAAGTGATGCAGCCAAATTGATACTGGTTGTAGTTTTACCTACTCCCCCCTTCTGATTTGCAATGGCAGTAACCGGCCCCATTCCTTGATGTTTCACGTGAAACCTCCCTGTCATTTCAACAAAACCGATAACAGCGAATCAATTGATTTTCATCTGTCCAATTATCTACATTCACTGAATATTCAGCTGTCATTTCCCAACCCTCTACATGAACAGGAGGGTGAGCTCGGGGTACGGGCAGTACAGCAATTGCCCCATCATTTACATGACCGGTGAACATTTTTAGAAGCATCGCCTCGTCAGCAACAGCTCGCGCCACACACACATCAATGTTCAGTGATGGTAAGTCATTAATATCAGCATCATACACTTCTGCATTCAATTTCAATTTTCTTACCACATGCCTCAAAAATTCGGCACGTTTTTTTCTACGCTCCACCAACACACCAGTGAGTCCTGGCTTAGCCGCCAACAGTGGAATCCCAGGCACCCCCATACCACTACCGACATCCAGCACTCGTCCTTGATCAGGCATCATATCCACCATCGCCAGTGAAGGACGAATGAATCTAGCATGGAAAATATCTCCATCTTTTACTGATGTTAAATTCAGAGCCAATCGGAACTTGAGCACCTCTTGAACATAAGCATCACATAAATCAGGCATTTCGACTCTTCCTCAAATACAACATTAAACTACTAATCGCTGCCGGAGTAATGCCAGTCATGCGTGACGCATGTCCAAGTGTTCTTGGTTCACCAGCAGTCAAACGCTGAGCACATTCAATACTAATACCTTTTATTGCGCTGTAATCCACGCCTTCGGGTATAGACATACCCTCCAGCAAACGGAATCGATCAACTTCATCCTGTTGTTTATCGAGGTAACCATCATAATGAATAAGTGATAATAATGTCTTCACTTCACGATTATCTAGATCCTGATAACCATCAAGCAATTTTATAGCCTGCAAAGGTTTCACATCCGAACGATGCGCATAAGCTACAACACTCATCGGTTGCGATGGTGACGGCAGATCCAGTTCCGATAATTTCTCTTTCCATGCAACACCGGTGCCGATTGTTGTGGAGCGGGCAATTTCTAAGCCCGTTGCCAACCGCTCCTTACTCATTTCATATTTACGAATGCGGTCCAAATCGTACAAACCAAGTTGGATTGCCGCATCACCCAATCGTAAGAATGCATTATCTTCCCGCAATTGAAGCCTGAACTCTGCACGCGAGGTAAACATACGGTAGGGCTCAGTAATTCCCTTTGTAACCAGATCATCTACCATCACGCCGATATATGCTTCTGAGCGATTAGGCACCCACGACTCTAGATCGTTAGCACGAGCTGCCGCATTGATGCCCGCCAGAACGCCTTGTGCAGCAGCTTCTTCATAACCAGTTGTGCCATTGATTTGCCCTGCATGAAACAGACCAGAGACTTTTTTCGTCTCAAATGTTGGCTTCAATTCAGTTGGGTCTACATAATCATATTCAATGGCATAGCCTGGGCGAATAATAATTGCTTGTTCCAAACCCTCTATACTACGAATAAATTTCCACTGAACATCGACAGGCAAGGAAGTTGAAATGCCATTTGGGTACACCTCATTATGATTTCTTCCTTCTGGTTCAAGAAATATCTGATGACTATTTTTATCTGCAAATCGCACAACTTTATCTTCAATGCTTGGACAATAGCGCGGTCCAGTGCTTTCAATTTTGCCAGAATACATTGGAGAGTGTTGTAGGTTTGCACGTATAATATCATGCCCTGCTTCACTCGTTCTGGTGATGGCACATGGAACCTGGTCCTGTATTACTGCACTATGCTTTGTTGAAAAAGGCAACATATCCACTTCACCGGGTTGTGATAACAGATCATCCCAGCGAATGCTTTTTTTATCCAACCGGGGAGGAGTCCCTGTTTTCAGACGCCCAAGTTTCAGTTCCCTCTGATATAATTCATCAGTCAAACCATGCACTGCAGAATCGCCAGCACGTCCCGCCGGAATCGTTTTATTTCCAACATGTATCAATCCACCAAGAAATGTGCCGGTTGTTAACACTACTGCTCTTGCCATATGACGAACTGCAAATTCATCGACGACACCACAAACCTTATCCCCTTCAAACAACAACTCGGAAATAGTACCCTGATGCAAATGTATGTTTGGATGCTGATCCAGCAGCCCTCGCATGACCATGTGATAAATCGTCCTGTCACATTGCGCTCTAGTCGCCTGAACAGCAGGACCTTTTTTCCGGTTCAATACCCGGTACTGCAATGCTGCTTTATCTGCAGCAATCCCCATTAAACCTGAAAGCGCATCAACCTCATGAACAAGGTGCCCTTTACCAATGCCACCAATAGCCGGATTGCATGACATTTTTGCAATCGTATCAAGGTTTTGGCTAATCAGGCGCACCTGTGCACCACGGCCGGCAGCACTCCATGCTGCTTCACAACCGGCATGGCCAGCGCCTACAACAATCACATCAACGTCATCAGGGTGTTTCACGTGAAACAAATCTCCATTAATACCACACAGCTAAGATTGCAAAACAACCAAGGCTGATCAAAATCGCCCTATGTAGAATTCTAATTTCTTGCCGACAACGATAAGGCTTGGCTGAATGACTAGCAAATAAAAAGGGTAGCCATTGGCTACCCTTTCATAAAACAAACAGAATTATCTGTCGTTTTTCATCTGTTTTTGCGTTTAGCTTCCAGTAATTCATGAACAATTGGAGAAAGAATCAACTCCATCGCTAATGAGAATTTAGATGAAGGAACAACCAGTGTGTTACGACGAGACATAAAAGAACCATTCAACATCGCCATCAACCATGGGAAATCAAGACCCCATTTTTCTGGTTTACGCACCCTAATTACCATCAAGCTCTCATCTGGTGTTGGCACATCGCGAGCAATGAATGGGTTAGAAGTATCCACTAAAGGAACACGCTGGAAGTTAATATCAGTATTGGTGAATTGAGGCGTAATGAAATGTATATAGTCATGCATACGGGAAAGAATATTATCCACAACGGCTTCCTGAGAATAACCACGCATAGCCGTATCACGATGAATTTTCTGAATCCATTCCAGATTCACAACAGGTACTACACCCAACATTAGATCAACATAAGGACGCACTTCTTCTACACCACCATGAAGTCCTTCATAGAACAACAAGTCAGACCCTTCACCTACTTCACGCCAATCGGTAAATTTACCAGCATCAACGCCGTATATCTTCGCTTCTTCATCATCATGCACATACGTACGTGCATATCCACGACCAGTGCGCTGATAAGAGTCAAACAACTCAGCAATTTTATCGAATAAATTAGATTCATCAGAGAAGTGACTAAGACGTTTACCCGCCGCTTCAAATTCTTTCGCTTTAGCGCGGAATTCCATGCGGTCAAATTTATGGAAACAATCGCCTTCGATGATTGCAGGGGTAACCTGCTCACGTCTAAAGATATGCTCTAAAGCAATTTTAGCAGTGCTTGTACCTGCGCCGGAAGAACCGGTAACAGAAATAACTGGATATTTAGTTGACATAATCTCTCCAAATAAGTTCTTTAAAAACAGGTAGTTAGAATGAATTATCTTAGACTTTTCCCCATTCCCTCGTGATTACTAACAAAAAGGATGGCCATTATGCCTTAAAACACAACTAACATTCAAGGAAAAGGGATATTTGATGAATGATATCGCAAGTCTCTGCTCAATATTTGAAAAATATGGTGTACTATTTTCCGATACAAAACTCTGAAAATACGCGATCTAAAATATACTCAACATCACCAATACCAAGAATGCTACCTAGCAGGCTCCAAGCTCGTCGCCACTCCATGGCCGTTAAATCCATATGTTCTTCATGATGAAGTGTATCCAGCCCCATCTGTAAATGAGCTACCGTCTGCTGTAAAATAAGCCTGTGACGTTCCCGTGTAACCAACAGACCATCATCCGCCAAATGGGTGTCTCCCAATTGCAAGGCAAGCGCATCAGTTAATGATTCGAGATTACCGTCTTGTTTAATGCTTACATGCATAAAACGGTCTGGAATGTCATCATGCACTAAATCAATTTTATTCATGAGATAAATATCCACTTCATCAGATATTTCCCATGTTTCAGGCCTGGAAGCATCAGCAACAAGGATAGTAGCATCAGCATGTTTTGCGGTTAATTTAGCCCGCCGAACACCCTCCTGCTCAACAAGGTCATCACTCACTCTCAATCCAGCCGTATCGGCAAGCCGAACAGGAATGCCATGCACCTCAAAATCAATCTCAAGCACATCGCGGGTAGTGCCGGGTATATCACTCACAATAGCTCTATCACGTCCTGATAAAGCATTAAGCAGACTCGACTTGCCAACATTAGGAGCCCCTATAATAGCAACTACAGCTCCATCAAATAGACGCTCACCCAAAGTGGCCGTTGCCAGCAAGGCCTTGATTGGATCAAGCACATTCTCTTGCAACTGTTTGGCAATCTGTTCAAAAAAACGATCCGGAATTTCTTCTTCTGGAAAATCGAGACTAGCTTCCAGGTGTGCAACTTCCCCGGTCAACTTCTGCATCAGATCTTCAATATGTTGCCCAAAAGCACCTTGCAGCTGACGCTGAGCCTGTTTTCCTGCTCTTACTGTAGCTGCATCAATACAGGCAGCCACGGCCTCCGCTTGGGATAAATTAATTTTACCATTTTCAACGGCCCTGCGAGTAAATTCACCCGGTTCAGCTGGACAACAACCCAATTGATACAACCGTTCTAGCAGTGCACGTAATAATACAGGGCTACCATGCCCCTGAATTTCAACAACATCCTCACCCGTATACGAATGCGGATGTTGAAAATAAACGACTAAGCCGTGATCCAGAACATCACCTTGTTGATCAAGCCAATAGGTGAATGTTGCAAGTCTGGGTTCTAATGGCTCTTTTAATGTACTAATTTGCTGAATGATAGGCAGCGCATTCGGGCCCGAAATACGCACTATTCCAACACCACCACGACCGGCAGGCGTAGCAATTGCAGCTATCGTTGTCTGCCTGCTTTGAGCTTGATGACTCATAGCCGATGACTGCATAAAAAGCCTACAAATGGACTTTTTACAAGGTCATGAGAGAAAACTAGCCGATTAATCGACATTCATCCTCTTCATCACCCAACGCTGCTGAACAATAGCCAAACAGTTATTCACAACCCAGTACAGAACAAGACCAGCAGGGAAGAACAAGAACATCACTGTAAACATCGGTGGTAAGAACTGCATCACTTTAGCCTGAATTGGATCTGGTGGCTGAGGGTTTAGTTTCTGTTGAATGTACATGGAAATACCCATCAATACAGGCAATACAAAGAACGGATCCTGTACAGACATATCTGTAATCCAACCAATAAACGGCGCCTGACGCATTTCAATCGACATTAGCAGTACTTTATACAAAGCAAAGAATACTGGGATTTGAATAATAATTGGCAAACAACCGCCGAGCGGGTTCACCTTATGTTTCTTATACAACTCCATTACTTCCTTACTCACGCGTTGGCGGTCATCACCATACAGGTCCTTAATACGTGCCATTTCCGGCGATAACTTACGCATCGCTGCCATGGACTCATAGGATTTTTGAGTAGGATAAAAGAAGATGGTTTTGATAAGAATTACCAAAATAATGATACAAAATCCGAAGTTAGGGATATAGTCATAAATCCAGCCAAGGAAATTATGCATCGGCTTAGAAATCGGTGAGAACCAGCCAAAATCAACAGAACGCTCTAGTTCAGAGCCTGCCGCTTCAAGAATTGGAGTGGCTTTAGGTCCAACATACAGATTAGAGGTAAAAACAGCGTCTTTTCCTTCCACTATTCCATCATCAATCAAGCCAGCCTGATAAGATCGACCATCACCTTTAAAATAATACGGATAGTTTTGCTCAGGGTTAGAGATCAAAGCAGCTATGAAATAACGATTCATGATCGCTGTCCAACCACCCAGTGAAGCCATGCGCTGAGAACCAACTTCGTCCAGATCATCATAATCAGGCTCAATCAACTTGCCATTAAAGAGCGCTGTTGGCCCCATATGCTCATAAAATGTATTGAGTTTTTTGTCTGGAAAGCGCTCAACAACTTGGCGATATACCTTCATGCCCGCGCCATCAACAATGCGGTCTTCAATCTGAATAATATAAGAACCGGGAACCAGCGTAACCTGACGTTGCCAAACATGACCATCATCCAAAGTTGCATGCAAGCGAATAGATCTTTCGGTCTGTTCAGCAACTGTGAATGGCTGTTCCAGGCTTCTATTCAATACACCGGCATTCACATAAACAGAGTGTCCACCATCAGCTGCAATGGTCAAAGCAGCAACATTTCCAGCACCTGGCTCCAACGATTCAAGGTAATCACTTAACAGAGCTTGTGTTAACCACCCTTTATCATTCACTGTCAAACGCATCAGATCATTACTGATTTCAAATGTTTGACCGGTAGAAGCATCATCAACAATATCGGAAACAGGTTGAGTATTTGAAACAGGTACAGCATCACTATTCAATGGTGGAAGTGCAAGTTCATCAGAACTGGTTTCAACACTTCGCTCTACAATATCAGTTGTAATCGATTGTGTTGGTTCAGTTACAGCGACCTTCTTCTCATCAGGAAAGATCACTCCCCATCCCAAGAGCACAATCATTGATAATGCCATTGCCAGAATTAAATTCCGTTGTTCCATGCTTCTTCTCCCTAAAACTCTTCTTAACCTTGATTCTCGGATCTCATCACATTTCCATTACACTGTTATTACATTATGGAACTGGATCATAACCGCCTTTTGAAAAAGGATGGCAACGTAATAAACGTTTCACACCAAACCACACACCGCGTCCTGCCCCATGCTTCTGAATCGCTTCCACCATATAATTCGAGCATGTTGGTGTATGCGCACAATGCGGAGGAATAACGGGTGAAATAAACAATTGATAAAAACGAACCAGCAATAGAATAGAGCGCTGGGTAAGTTGGCGAAGCATCTTCACTAGCATGCTCATGAACGCTGTATTTTACCCAGCGCCATCTGAAAATCATGGGCTGGGTGCAATATTTTTTCTGCGCCCTGCATCGGAATTGCCAATACATCGACACTCATCTGGTGATAGTCGCCGGTACGAAATGTATCACGCAACTGTCTTTTAAAACGATTACGCTGCACTGCATTGCCATATTTTCGAGATACAGCCAAACCTAAACGTGAAAAACCAAGTTTATTATCCAGGTAAACCAAGCGAATAGCACCATAGCTGATTCGTCTGCCTTTACGCATACCTGCAAAATCAGCTTTGGATAATAATCTAAACGACTTGGTAAACCGTTGATTCATTTAATGAATCAACCGAAATCAGGTTGAAAGACGAACGCGACCTTTAGCTCTGCGACGATTAATCAAGGCGCGGCCTGAACGTGTTGCCATACGTGCACGGAAGCCATGACGGCGGGCGCGGCGGATGCGGCTGGGTTTATATGTAAAGCTCATGGTCTTACTCCTGTTTCCCTACTTAAAAAGGGTCGCGCATAATAAATGCCACAAACATAGTGTCAAGAACACAATTTTTTAATCCGTAAATATTTATTAATGTGGATGATCACAATGATGCATGTATTATTCAGCCGATGTCCCATATTTCGAACGATTCCTTCTGGCAACACATTTCAGACCAACTGCAGAGTGAGATTCCTGCGGCGCGGTTTGATGCGTGGATTCATTCTCTTTCAGCCCATTACAGCGATCATAAACTGACCATAAAAGTTCCCAGTCGGTTTTTTGTTGATGGTTTAAAATCCAATTATGGGCAACGCATTACTGAAATTGCCTGTGACTTAGCCGGATCTCCTGTCACCATCAGCTATGAAGTGGATGCTTCATTGGCCAGTCATTCAGTACAAAGCGATAAGAATGAAGAACCTGCTTCTCCGGCATCTCTTGTTGATGGTTTTATTGACCCTCGTTTTACCTTTGCCAACTTCGTAGTTGGTTCCGGCAATGAATTTTGTCATGCCGCCAGCCATGCTGTGGCAGATAATCCTGGCGAGATTTATAATCCACTCTATCTCTATGGTGGTGTTGGTCTCGGTAAAACCCATCTTATTAATGCTGTTGCCAACTGTTTAATTGATCGCGGCATTACAAAAATTGCCTATCGCACAGGTGAACGCTTTACCAACGAACTGATTCAAGCCATTCGTAACGGTACATCTGAACAATTTAGAAACCAGTATCGTCAGGTTGATGTACTCATTATTGATGATATCCAGTTCATTGCCGGTAAAGAGAAGACTCAGGAAGAGTTTTTCCACACCTTCAATGCACTCTATGAAGTGAAAAAACAGATTATTTTAACCTCGGATAGAAGCCCGCGTGAACTCACCAATCTTATGGAACGTCTGCGCTCCCGCTTTAACTGGGGTCTGGTTGCTGATATTCAGGCACCTGATCTTGAAACTCGCTTAGCTATTCTTTCCAGTAAAGCTGAACTGGCCGGAGTAACACTGGATAAAGATGTCGGCCACCTGCTCGCAGCTCGCATTACCAATAACGTACGTGAATTAGAGGGGGCATTAACCCGATTGACTGCGCACTCTACTTTAACAGGACGTGTTATTGATCTTACCTTTGCCCGTCATGTCTTGCGTGATCTACTGCATGAAGAAGTACGTTCTGTGAATATTGAAGATATTCAAAAGAAGGTTGCCTCCTATTTCAATATCAACATCAGAGAAATGTCTTCAAGTAAACGCAGTAAAAACATCGCCTACCCTCGCCAGGTGGCTATGTATGCCACAAAAGAGCTTACTACCATGTCACTACCAGAAATAGGCAGGAACTTTGGTGGAAGAGATCACACCACGGTACTGCATGCTGTACGTAAGATAAAAAAAATGCGCGATGAATCTGATGATTTCAATGAAGAAATGAACAGGATCATCAATCTACTCAAACAATAAACCATCAGAAGTGCCCTGAATAACGGCTTGGCACTGCACTCCTACATCAATAATAGCGAAACGGTTCTTGTCACAGGAATAGTTCCTGCGTCACATCCATCGTTTTCTTTTAAGTATGTTTCTGAAAAAACACCTCTTTCCTGATCGCCTCCAATAAGATTATCTGGTGATAATATATTCATAATAACTGACAAAAAACTACCTATTTATGATTTTTAGCCCCATGTAAATCATGTGCATACTACCCCTCATCACCTGTGGACAAGATGGTTATAACTGGCATCCATGACAATTTCACAAACAACACAATCAACCATTCACATATTATCCACAGAAAACCGGAGTATCTGTTCACATATTTTAAGAAAAATTATGAAACAGGCTAAAGCTTTTATCACTTATACACCTTGTTCACAGGCCCTATGACTACTACTAATTTTTTTATAAATATGGGTATCTAAAAGAGTAGAGCAATAACTGGGCACTACAAATATAACTGCTAACTTGCTAGCTATAAAATAATTGAAAACATACAGAAACTTCAACAAGCAGATGATTCATCCTGGGAGATATAAATATATAATAATGAAAAATATACTAAAGCATGAATTAATTCATAAATAAAACGATTAAAAAAACCAATAACCAATTGAATCGAAGACTAAAATCGGCCGTTAGTATTTTGGCGAATAATTTATTTATCTAAATATGTATTGAGATACTAGAACCGTATCTCCGATCTTAACTAATGATGCTCTAGGGATTTTATATCTAACAGTTTCTCCTGATTCCATTTTTATAGTCATATAACCTTTTATCATTAGATCCAGATGAGTTTTTATGAACAACGCCTTTAACTGCTTTAATATTTTTTGTCAGATATTGATAGAAAATAGACACTTAATAACTAGGTAATCATTATTATAAAGACCACTAGAAAGAGTTTTTGATTTCGTTTCTTTAGATCTAGGTTATTTACTAGTTCATAAGCAGACTTATTCTGCTATTCGAATGTAATAAAGTCTTCATTCATCCAAAGAGCCTCACACTTCATTATTTAACTCATAACCCAGACAATAAAACCCAGTACTTTATACGCATAAAATATACTATTTATCATCAATATTGATGTAAAAACAAACTTTTTTCATCTTTTTAGTAGATGGTATGAGTTCTTCTGCACAGTCTGTTTAAAAAACTAATTCAATGGGTAGCAGGATTTTTTTCTTTATTTCTGTGTTCATCCAATGAATCTAAAACTCAGTTTTATTTTTTCCTCTCCATAAGCACGCATATCCTGTGCACAATACCCCTGAACAGTTGTGGATTGATTGAGTATAAGTCGCGAAAACGATAAGCTAGCGATCGATATAATCAACGATTCACATACTGTCCACAGTAATTTATAGTATGTGTCCACATCACAAAAACTTATTTATTAAGCAGAGTAAGGCTTTTACGACTTATCCACTTCGTCCACAGGCCCTATGATGATGACTAATTTCTTTAATAAATAAGAGAAAAAGGAAGTAGGTATGCATTTAACCATAACCAGAGCGTCTTTATTACAGTCTGTACAGCATTGTCAGAGCATTGTTGAAAGACGTCATACTATTCCAATTCTTGCTAATCTTTTATTAGAGGCGAAAGATAACTTACTATCGATTACCGCTACTGACCTGGAAGTTGGTTTACGTAGTCAATCTACTGCCGATGTGAAAGCCGAAGGATCAATAACTGTATCTGCACGTAAATTATTTGAAATTATTAAAGAGCTGGATCCTGAAGAGGATGTTAGCTTAGAAACAGGTGATGGATTTATAGCGATTCGCAGTGGTCGCTCTCGTTTCAGAGTCGCTTCACTTGCTGCAGGTGAATTTCCATCTATTTCTGAAGAATCTAATGAAGCATCCATTTCATTATCTAGCGATACCATGCGTGATATGATTTCTGCTACCAGTTTTGCCATGTCCACAGATGAAACAAGAAAGTATCTTACGGGTACACTGTTTGAAATTGATGAACAACAAATGTTGCGATTAGTGACAACAGATGGGCATCGATTAGCACTATCTGAAATCCGATTAGAACAGACCTCTGAAAAGAAAACCTGCATTGTGCCAAGGAAAGCAGTGATTGATTTAAGTAAATTGTGTGATCATTGTGAGGAGCAAATAGAACTCTCTCTTGGTGAACGTCAAATCAAGGTGAAAGCGGGTTCAAATGTATTGGTTTCAAAATTGATTGATGCACGCTTCCCTGTTTATCAGGATGTGATTCCTGTTGATAACCCATCAAAAGCAGTCGTTGAACGAACCCCTTTTGATCAGGTGTTGCGTCGTAGTATGATTGTTGCCAATGAGTTTACCCATGATATCCGTCTGGTGTTTTCTGAGCAGGGAATTGATGTATCAGCACATAATACCGAACAGGAAGAAGCGGAAGAGCATATTGCAGCAGATTATAATGGTTCGGAAGTTGCGGTAGGTTTTAATGGTAAATATTTACGTGATACATTGAGTGCGATTAAATCTCCCTCTGTGTCCATCGCATTGAAAGATGAGTTATCCCCTATTCTTATTTCCAGTGATGAGCATCAGCAATCCAGGTATGTTATTATGCCAATGCGGATTTAGTTCGCTTATTACGATGATGATATGGGTAAATATCTGAGTGCATTCTTCCCCTGATAATTTTCAATGGGCAACACCGCTGACTTTACATCGCGTGAAAGTCAGTCATTTGCGTTGCCATGATGAATTGGAATGGGTAGTGACCGCTGGTCTGAATTTAATTATTGGTGGTAATGGTAGTGGTAAAACAACACTGTTGGAATCAATCAGTTTGATGGCACACGGACGTTCATTTCGTCAGTCACGTAGTCCATTATTGGTTCAACATAGTCAGAAACGTTTTATGGTTCATGGTCAATGGCATCGTTTTGGGCCTATGCATTTGAGCGTGGCGGGTAGACAGGGACAAACATCTGTGCGTTTGCAGGGGCGTGAAATTCAGCGTCGCAAAGATGTCAGTGAATCATTTCCAGTACTGGTGGATGCACCACAGGGAAGAAAAATCATTGATGGTGCACCGGGTGAGCGCAGACGCTGGCTCGATGCGTTGATTATGATTTGCTATCAGCAGATGCGCACACATTATGAACGTTATTTGCGAGCAGTGATGCAGCGTGGTCGTTTATTGCGTAGAAAAAACTTTTCTGATGAGTTGGATGTCTGGGAACAGCAGATTGTGCACTATGGTATGCCTATTGTGCAGGCACGGGCTACGATCCTGGAAGAGCTGAACGCGCTGTTGGTGCATGAAAAAGAACTGACAGAAGACGAGATTAGTTTGTCCATGCAGATGCCTGAATATACAAAAGAGGCATGGCTTGCGCGTTTGAAAGAAAAACGGATGGATGATGCCAAGCTTGGTAGTTTACGTTTTGGGCCACATGTAGATGTGGTGAATATCTCTTTTCATCAGCGTGAGATTCGTAGTGCAGGCTCGCGTGGCCAGCAAAAGCTGGCAGCTATAGCGATAAAAATGGCAGAGTGCGCTTTGTGGGCAACACATAGGCGCTTGATTCCGGTAGTATTATTGGATGATTGTTTGGAATCATTGGATCAACAACGCCAATTAAGGCTGTTTAAACGTTTGCAGAAAAGCCCTGCACAAATTTTAATGACAGCACCGGATGGTGTGTATGTGTCGCCAGAATTGGGTATCAATATTCAACGTTTAACATCCCAGGGTTTAGCGACCTGTGTGGTGGATGAACCGTTTACGAGTAAAAGAGTAATGGAGGAAGCAGCATGAGCGCTTCAGATGAGTCGCAACTAGAACAGACGGCATACAGTGCAGACAGTATCAAGGTCTTGCGTGGTCTTGATGCAGTGCGCAAACGTCCCGGTATGTACATTGGTGATACGGATGATGGTACCGGTTTACACCATATGGTGTTTGAAGCAGTGGATAACTCTATTGATGAAGCACTAGCTGGTCATTGTGATAAAATTGAAGTCATCGTTCATTCTGATGATTCGGTGACGGTACGTGATAATGGCCGTGGTATTCCAGTTGGAATGCACACGGAGGAAAATCGATCTGCAGCTGAAGTAATTATGACCGTACTGCATGCTGGTGGTAAATTTGATGATAATTCCTATAAAGTATCCGGTGGCCTGCATGGTGTGGGTATTTCGGTGGTGAATGCACTGTCTGAATCATTGGAGTTGGTGATTCGTCGCGAAGGGCATGTGCATTATCAAAAATATGAAATGGGCAATGCTGTTGATCCTTTGAAAGTGATTGGTGATGCAACCGGAACTGGAACTGAGGTGCGTTTCCTTCCCAGCCTGGATATTTTTTCGCATCGCAATATGTCCTTTGATATCCTCTCATCACGCCTGCGTGAACTCTCTTTTTTGAATTCAGGGGTACATATTGAGGTCATCGATGAGCGTACAGATAATAAGGTCGTGTTTGAATATGAGGGAGGTATTTCTGCCTTTGTAACACATTTGAACCGTGCACGTATTCCGCTGCACGCTGAATGTGTGACGATGATTTCTGAGAAAGATGATGTGACCGTTGAGCTATCTATGCAATGGACTGATTCGTATCAGGAACATATTTTCTGTTTTACTAATAATATCCCGCAAAAAGATGGTGGTTCTCATATGGCTGGTTTACGTGGTGCGTTAACACGCACGGTGAATAACTATGCTAATGCCAGTGGCCTGAGCAAAAAGCTTAAAGTGAGCCTCACTGGTGAAGATTGTCGTGAAGGTTTAACGGCAGTTCTTTCTGTGAAAGTACCTGATCCAAAGTTTTCATCGCAGACCAAAGATAAACTGGTTTCATCCGAAGTACGCCCGATTGTGGAAAGTATTGTGAATGAAAAACTGGCTGAATGGTTTGAAGAGAATCCAAAAGAAGCAATAAAGATTGTCGGTAAAGTGGCTGAAGCATCCATTGCACGTGATGCGGCACGCAAAGCACGTGACTTAACCCGTCGAAAAGGCGTTCTCGATATATCCCACTTACCGGGTAAACTGGCAGATTGTCAGGAAAAAGATCCGGCTTTATCCGAAATTTATCTGGTGGAAGGGGATTCTGCTGGCGGTTCAGCCAAGCAGGGACGTGATCGTAAAGCACAGGCTATTTTACCGCTGAAAGGTAAAATTTTAAATGTAGAAAAAGCCCGTTTTGATAAAATGTTATCCTCGCAGGAAATTGGTACGATGATTACTGCCTTGGGAACCGGTATTGGTAAAGATGATTTTGATATTGCCAAGTTGCGTTATCATAAAATTGTCATCATGACCGATGCGGATGTAGATGGATCGCATATTTTAACGCTGCTGTTGACCTTCTTTTATCGTCAGATGCCTGAAGTGATCGAACGCGGACATCTCTATATTGCCCAGCCACCTCTATACCGGGTTACACGTGGTAAAAAAGCCCGTTATATTGCCAATGATGATGAGTTATTCGAGTTCTTACTTGAGTATGGCAGTGAATCTAAAGAATATTTTTCCAACAAAACTGCAACAGCGATGTCAGGCGAGCGTTTGCAAACTACGGTGCGTAGTATTAACCGCTTGCAGCGTCTGCAGAGCCGTTTATCTCAGCGCATTGATGCGAGCGTACTGAAATTTTTGATTGAAAGTGGTAAAACCAGTATTTCGATGATGCGTGATCGTGAGATGTTAGCAGAACGTATGGATGCACTATCTATAGCGTTTAATAAACTCACACGCGAAGATGAAACATTGAGCTGGAAAATTATGGAAAATGCAGAAGATGGTAGTTTTTGGGTTCAGTTCCAACGTCGTGATCATGGCCGGGTGATGATTTCTCGCTTGGACAAAGATCTGGTAGGTACGGCAGAATTTGCTGAAGCACAGAAACTGTGTGTCTCGTTGCAAGGGCTTGTTGAAGAAGGTGCTCAGCTGACACATGGTGATAAGGTTTGGCCTGTTTCACACTTTGATGATGTGGCTGCTCTGATTGAATCAGAAGGCCGTAAAGGTTTGAACATTCAGCGCTATAAAGGTTTGGGTGAAATGGATCCGGAACAACTATGGGAAACCACCATGGATCCTAAAGTGCGTACCTTTTTGCAGGTAACACTGGAAGATGTAGTGAATGCCGATGAAGCATTTTCTACCTTGATGGGTGATGCGGTTGAACCACGTCGTAAATTCATTCAAGACAATGCGCTCAAAGTACGCAATCTAGACGTATAAAGTAGTAATAAAGGATTTCATTGTGACTGATAAGAAGAGTTTAAGTTATGCCGATTGCGGTGTGGATATTGATGCAGGAAATGCCTTTGTTGGCAGAATTAAAAAGGCGGTAAACAGCACCATGCGTCCGGAAGTCTTATCCGGCCTTGGTGGTTTTGGTGGTCTGTTTAAACCTGATTTTTCGGATATGGAAGAGCCTGTTTTGGTTTCGGGTACTGATGGTGTGGGCACCAAATTATTACTGCTGCAGGAATATGATAAACCACATGTTGCCGGTATTGATGCTGTAGCGATGTGTGTTAATGATCTGGCTGCACTTGGTGCTACCCCACTGTTTTTCCTCGATTACCTGGCGACGGGTAAACTGGCTGGTGAAACATTAGCCGGTGTGGTTGAAGGCATCGCCGACGCATGTAATACATGCGAATGCTCTCTGGTGGGTGGTGAAACCGCTGAAATGCCGGGTATGTATGCACCGGGCCATTATGATATCGGTGGTTTCTGTGTTGGTGTAGTTGATAAACCGAAAATGGTGGATGGTAGCAAGATTACAGCTGGTGACATTATTGTCGGTGTGGCTTCTAATGGTCCGCATTCAAATGGTTTCTCGATGGTTCGCAAGCTACTGGAGCTTGGTGAAGCCGATTTACTCAATGATGTGCTATCTGATGGCCGTAAGGCCGTAGAAGGCGTTTTAGCCCCTACTCGTCTATATGTACCTGCTGTGAATGCATTGATGAAATCTGATGCCGATATACACGGTTTTTCACACATCACCGGTGGTGGCATGTTTGATAATTTCGAACGTCTGTTGAGTGATGACCTGGCGGTAACGATTGATGTAAGTGCGTGGGCTGTGCCACCAGTCTTTGAATATCTGCTTGGTTTTGCGGATGTAGCGCGTGATGAGCGCTACCGTACCTTCAATATGGGGATTGGTTTTGCTGTTGTGCTGCCTGAGAAGGAAGCAGAAAAAGTGGAAGCTGTGTTGAAAGAAGCGGGTGAAACCACCTATCGTATTGGTCATGTCCATGCTCGCGATGGTGAAGCCGTTACCTTGATCGATTAATTTGTTCTCCTGATATTCATAACAAGAGGGTGCTTTGTGTAAGCGCCCTCTTTTTTGATCTCGGTTGGTTTTAAGTGCATTTTCGGCTATTGTGAATGATGGCGACAGTGTTGTTCATGTCACCAATGACCACCATTCGTAACAGTACAAAGGGTAATTGGATCGTCTGCTTGCTTTCTGTTGCTGATGATTAAGAGTTTGCATTATCAATGATAATGATGGGTGATGTATGAATTCAAAAAAAGCAATTGCGGTGATGGCATCAGGTCGCGGTAGTAACCTCAAAGTAATTCTTGAATCAGTCGCAGCCGGAGCATGTCCCGTAGATGTACGCCTGGTGATTTCTGATAAAGCGGATGCAGAAGCATTGCAGATTGCTCGCGCTGCCGGTGTGGCGCATGTCGTCTGGATGAATCCGAAAGATTATCAGGATCGTGCTCAATTTGATGCGGCATGCGCTGACTTGATTGATCATCATGGATGTCAGTGGATTGTACTGGCCGGTTATATGCGCATTCTCTCCTCTTTTTTCGTACGCCGTTTTCCACAACGTATTATTAATATCCATCCTTCTATACTACCCTCTTTTGCAGGAGCCAGGGCGGTTGAAGATGCACTTTCTTATGGAGTAAAAGTTTCAGGATGTACTGTGCACCTGGTGGATGAAGTCCTCGATGGCGGTTCAATTTTAGCACAAGCCATAGTGCCGGTTCTCGATCATGATACCCGCGAAAGTCTGCATGTACGCATTCAGAAAGAAGAACATCAACTCTATCCGAAGACACTCACACGTATGGTTGAACAGGGTTTTAAAATTGATGGTCGTAGCGTGATCTGGTTATCATAAATTGATCTATCTGAAATAGAATTACTTTTTAAAACAATAATTTACTCACCTTTATGTGATTTATATCACATTACAAACATTAGCAGAACCGATACTCACGACCGAATGAATAAGGCTTGAAAGTGTGTTGGAGGTTTGATGTTTTTGGAACGTATATGGTGCCAGTTTCGTTGGAAAATGGCACAAGTGTTGAGTCTGGTGGCTTTGGTAGTGCTCACATCATGTGCGGGCATCCATAGTAAACCCGTTGCACTGGAGCAGAGTCAGAACAATACCCTTCGTACCATTGGTTTACCTAAGTTTGAGGTCAGTAAGCGCATTGATATTCGCCGGGATAACCCGATTTATGCCATTATTGGGGTAAGCGCCAAGGTGATACAGCAAGTGGTGCGCGAAACCAAACGGATTAAATATCAAGATGCAAACCCAGCATTACTTCATGTTGCGATAACCAAGATGCGCAAAGGTATTAAATATCGCTTGCGGCGTTTGGGATATCGTGTGGTTGATTTGGATATGACCTACTGGGAAGCACAAAAAAAATATCGTAAACAAGATGTTGGTGGCAAACATATTGATGCCTTGTTAAGGGTAGATATTAAACGTTTTGGTTATGCATCTGGTTCACCATATAAACCGTATCGACCGGGAATGGTGCTAGCCGCTGATTTGTATTCAATCCATGATCGAACCTTACTGTCATCGAACGTATATAATGTTGGATATGATAAGGATGATCTTTCACATTATACGCTTGAAGTAGGTTATATCAGCCATATTCAGGTTGAAGATCGACGTTATTTTTATAAAAACTTTGATACATTGATGGGCAATGCGACAAAAAGTAGAAAAGGCTTAACCTTTATTGCAGGTGTTGCTGCTGAGAGTGTTGCTGGAAATTTGAAGAAAAAAACAGAGCTTTATAAGTTAGTCAGACGATAAGTATGCTAATTTTTAAACGACAGGGTGTGTTTTGGTGAGAATATCATTCAGTCGATTCTGATGATTTAGATTCAGGGCAGTACCGGATAAGGGCAGGCGTATATAGAATGCTGCGCCCTCACCGAGTTTGCTATCCACCCAAATATCACCATCGTGGGCATCGACAATGCGCTTGCAAATTGCCAATCCCAAACCAGCACCTTCACCATCTTTACGGCAGCGCGCATCATCAGCACGGTAAAAACGATCAAACAGTTGCTTCTGTTGTTTTTCTGCAATCCCGGGACCTTCATCGCGGATACAAATAATGGCTGAATTTCCTTCCGACCTGGCGGAGAGAAAAATGCTCGATTTTTCCGGGGCATGTTTAAACGCATTAGAGAGTAAATTCATCACGGTGCGCTCAATTTGATTTTCCTCGCCCATCATAATGAGATCATCTTCGATTTGCATATCAAGATTAATGTGCTGAGAGTCGAATAGAATCAGGTGTTGTTGTCCCACTTCCTGCAATAAAAGTGACAGATCTACCGATGTCTGCACCAATTCAAATTGGCCTGCTTCAGCCCGTGCTAGTGTGAGCAGATCATTCACAATGCGTTGAATGCGATCAATTGTACCAAGTTGTTGTTGCAAAATTTGTTGGTATTCCTCTTCGCTGCGAGGGTGGCGCAAAGCGACTTCAATTTCACCCTTTAAAATGGTGAGTGGTAGGCGTAATTCATGTGAGGCGTCGGCGGTAAAGCGCTTCTGGGCTTTAAAACTTGTCTCGAGATCACCGAACATCTTATTCAAAACACGCACAAGAATTTGAATCTCTTTATCCTGAGATTTGGACTTTAGGCGTCTGGATAGATCCCCTGCTGCGACACCACGTGCGGTGGTGGTGATTTCCTGAATGGGTTCCAAGGCCCGTTTGGCCATGTAATAACCAGCTACGGCACTGATAATGATAGAAATCAGACCAAGAATTCCACCTACAACATACAAAATATTAAAAAAGGAGCGAATATCGGCTGTACTATGACCAAGTAACAGTGTTGCCGTGACTCGCCCACCCTTATGAACGGGAAATGCGATAACGCGGATATTTGCTTTATTCAACAGAGATTTTGTTGAAGCAAAAGAGGGGGTGCCGTCGCTAAAGGTATGCGCAAGTGCCCGGCTTACATCGTTGCCGCCTTTATCAATCAGCGAGAGGTTAGCGCTAAAAAGGATTAGTCCGTTTGCACCTACCAGTTGAACCGGACCTTGAAAATGATCTGCATAGGTACCCAAATGACCTGACCAGAAATAAAAAGGGGAACGCTCCAGTTCATCAACCAGAGAACCTGCCTGAGTCATCAACTGTTCATCTACTTCATGATAAATACGGTTGGATAATACATTGTACAGTACAACTGCTGTAAACAATAAAATACTGAGTTCTAAGGTAATGTAGAGCATGGCCAAGCGACCACGAAAGGTACGGAAAACATTAGAACGTAACCAGTGAAGTATGCTCATAGGATTACTTGTCAAAACGGTTGCTGCTTTGCGTGGATGAATAATGATTCAGAAACAATGTGATGAATCCGGTTAGGTTGGTGGAGAATTATCGCTAAGCAGATACCCCTGACCACGCAAGGTGTGTAGCAGCGATATTTCATGACCTTTATCAATTTTAGAGCGCAAATGACTGACATACACATCAATAACATTACTTTCCGGATCGAAATTCATATCCCATACATGCTCACCAATCAGGGTGCGAGACAAGACTTTATTGGGATTACGCAATAGGTATTCCAACAACGCATATTCTTTGGTGGTCAGGCGAATAGGATTATCATTTCGTGTTACCCGGCGACTGATGGGATCAAGTGACAGGTCGGCCATGCTGAGTACTGGAGATTTGTTGTCGGACTGACGACGCAACAGAGCGCGAACGCGTGCAAGCAGCTCTTCAAAGGCAAATGGTTTGGGCAAATAATCATCAGCACCAGCATCAAGACCGCGTACTTTATCCTCGACAGAATCGCGTGCAGTCAGCATCAATACGGGCGTAGATACTCCGCCGGCGCGCAGTTCACGACAGACCACAATACCATTTTTCTTAGGCAGCATAAGGTCAAGAATGATCAAATCATAATCATTGACTGAGCCTAAAAATTCACCATCTTCGCCATCATAAGAGACGTCAACAGCATGTCCTTCTTCCTTTAAACCTTTCTGAATAAAGTGGGCTACCCGTTCTTCATCTTCAACAACCAGAATCTTCATGCGGCTTACTGTATCATTGATGGATAGTGTGCGGGAAGGATTATCAGTGTGGAGGTTCGGCATGGATTATAAAATACTCAAAAAAGATCGGGTATATCAGGGTTTTTTTGGCATGGATGAATATCTGGTTGAGCATGATCGATTTGATGGGGGCTCATTGCAAATAAAACGCGAAAACATGGAGCGTGGCGATGCTGCAGCCATTCTATTATATGATCCCAAACAGGATGAGGTGCTATTATTGGAGCAGTTTCGTATTGGCCCTGCTGCGCGCGATGATAATCCATGGTTGACAGAAATTGTTGCAGGCATGGTAGATCAAGGTGAAACTGCTGAGCAGGCCGTGATTCGCGAAGCAGCAGAAGAATCCGGTTATATTCCTGCTCAGGTCACATTTTTAGGTCGTTATTATACGACCCCTGGTGCTTGCTCTGAGCGTATCGATCTGTTTTTTGGCCTGGTAGATAAAGGTAAGCAGGCTGGTGTTGGTGGCGGCTGCGATGCTGAGCAGGAAGATATTCGCACGCGTTGGGTTTCACGTGAAACTAGTTTGGAGTTGTTGGCTGAAGGAAAAATTGCTTCCGGTGCACCGATGCTGGCTTTGATGCTGGCCTTTGGTTGGAAGGGTGTAATCGACGTATAGATGAACACGGGCGCTTGAACTGAGGGCATAGTGTTTTACAGTGCTGCAACTATTGATGGGAGTCACAGATGTTTAAAACCAATGAATACTTCGATGGAAAAGTAAAATCCATCGCATTTGAAACAGACAAAGGCCCGGCTACTATCGGTGTGATGGCGGCAGGTGATTACGCCTTTGGTACATCTACGAAAGAGATTATGTCGGTTACCTCCGGTTGCCTTGAAGTGAAATTACCAGGTGCATCGGAATGGGCTACGTACAATGCGGGTGATGAATTTGTTGTTGAAAAAGATAACACATTTGACGTTCGCTCAGTTGGTCAGACCGCCTATCTTTGTCTTTACTTGTAACACTATTTTTATCTAAACAGTTCCAATACCAGTGATTTAGCGTTTGGCTAGATCGCATGAACGGGCCAGAACATTCATATGATCAAGGCCAAAGAAGAGTTCCGGTCGCGCAGATGGTGTATGCAAAACAAATGAAGGGACACCAAAGGCACCTGTTTTGAGTGCTAGTTTGGTGTTCTCTTCAAAGGCATCGCTATCAAGCTTCAGCCATTGTCGAGGTAAAGCACTGCTTTCAATGATCTCTGTTAACCACGTCTCCCCTTTCATATCTACGCTACCTGACCAAATAGCTTCGAATAAGGTCACACAGAATCGGGTACGTTGATCCCCTTCCAATGCTCCGGCGATGCGCATGGCAGGTCTGCTATCAAATGATCCGGGACGAATCATTTTGAAAGGTTGTTCCAGATATGTTGCCCAGCGTTTGAGATCGCGCAGAGAATAGAGCGCTTTATTTTTCACAGAAACGGGAGAGATATTACCAGACTGTTTCATGAGCCTGGGTAAATTGACTGGCAGCCAATGGAATGTAACCTCATGTTGGATTTCAAATGATTTGATCTGTGTTGCAGCTAGATAGCTGTAGGGACTGATAAAATCGAAATAAAAATCAATAATAGGTTTATTCATGGTGACTAAGGTAACCCTGTGGACGAATTGCTACGCAATTTTTTATTTCGGTACAAACCTTTCCATCATCGCGTATATACTGCATTTTAAAACATGGTGTGGAGCGTCCGTGTGTTTCCAGATCCTGTCTAATGGTCTGTTCAAGTGTTTCATCAAAATCAAAATGTAAGGTCAGATGAGAATTGCCGATGCGAATAAAATGAAGCTCCAGTTTTTTTGTTGCAACGCGATAGCCCGGAAATTTTTTCAAACAGGCCAGTGCCGGAACAGGATCGGCAAGGCTCGCCTGATAACCTCCGTACATATTGCCGGCAGCATTGGCGGATGCCCAGTTCAACGGTAGCCGAATCCGCAAGCTACTCCAGTCATCTGATATCGTTAGCACCTTAGCGCGCATTAGAAAAAAAGGAGGAAATAACTCCAGACGTCGTTTGTCTGAAAGAAACGTAAGTTTTTTTAACAGAAGCAGGCTATTGCGCACAGATCCTCCGTGAACGATGAATATGCTTATCTTGCCAGCGGACGCATAGCGATACAAACAGGGTGTGAGTTTGAGATATGAAAAAATAAATATTTTTCTGTTTGCTAGGCTTCGCCCTACTTTTTATCGAGCGTAAAGAGACCTTTTTAGTGGAGAGTTGATCGGCTGAAAGGAAGTTCAGTTCAGAGAAACTTCAGAGTCGTAATTCAGACTGTAAACCTGGCAATTAGCATTCAAGAACGGTTCTACAGCTTTTCGGGTTGGTGTGATCCAATCGTTATACACTTTTTGTGGCGCATTGAAGAAGATGCGAGTGGGTGAACGGCCCATCTGTTTGAGTTGTTCCAGTGTTAACAGGGTTTGATTGATGGCGCCGAGTTTGCATCCAACAACCAGCCATACTTCTGCATCGGGGGTCGCTTCAATCCAGTCGGAGACTAGCCAGTTGTCGGTGATCGGAACCATCAGCCCCCCCACTCCTTCAATCAGGCAGGTATCGACATGATCAGCTTCTTTTTTGCACCAAGTGGTGAGCTTATCGGTATCTACAATCGCATTTTCTGCTGCGGCGGCTTGTGAGGGAGCGGCGGGCATGGCGTAACGGAACAGGTTGATTTTGTCTGCATCGTTGAAGCCCTGAGCCGCAAGTAGAATTTCAATATCATCATTCAGTCCGGCTTCATTTAAACCGCAGGCGATGGGTTTGAGTGCTTTGGCAGATATGCCCTTTTTTAACAGCGCACGAATTACTGATGCTGTAACCCAGGTTTTTCCAGCATCGGTATCGGTAGCAGTGATGAAAATGGTCTGTTTTGAACAACTCACTTAGAGACCATCTGTGCGCACATCACCATCGGCACGAATGGGAATCATATTGTCGCGGTGTTCATATCCTGCTTCTTTGTACCATGCCTGTGCATAGAGCGCTTCGAAGGTGGCACGAATACGACCATCATCATTGCGGTGTTTTTCGCTGTATTGTTCTTCCAGTTTGCGAATAAGTGCACGGCCATAGAGGCCGCTTTTGCGACCGCGAATAGCGGAAGCAGATGCGCCCAAGCCTTTGAGTTCACGTACCAGTGAGATGGTATCCGGGTACGTTAAGGTAAACAGATCAGCATCGGTTACCGGCATTTCAATGGCTACTTTCATCATTGAATCACCCAGGCTCATGACATCGGGGAATGGTAGTACCAGCCCGGCATTGACCGGATCAATTTCTGCCAGCGTTTGGCGTAGTTCAAACAAGGTGCGGCGGCCAAAGGTGGAGAAGAGCATCAGTCCACCCGGTGCGAGTACGCGGCGCATCTCCGTCATCATATCGGCAGGATCGGCAATCCACTGCATGGCTAAATTGGAGCAGACCAGATCAAAACTAGCATCTTTGAACGGCATAGCGGTGGCATTACCAATGCTGTGCAGATGGCGGCCATGCCATGGCATTCGGCGGTTGTGGGCTTTGCGGGTGGTATTGACCATCGAGTCAGAGAGATCAAGGGCGGTGATTTCAGACTTTTTATATTTATCACGCAATAGACGTGTGAAATAACCAGTGCCACAACCGACATCGAGAATGCGCTTAGGTTCCAACTTGGTGAAATTCAGGTGCGCAATAAGGCGATCCCCTATTTCACGTTGCAGCACTGCATGTTCATCATAACTGTCTGATGCGCCGGAAAACGAGCGTTTGACCTGATTGGTATGGATATGGGATTGATTCACTGTTGTTGCCACCATGTGTGAAGTGTTTGGTTAAACGCTGTTGCCTGCGTCAGAAAGGGCGCATGGCCGCAGTTGTGAAAGAACTGTTGCTGTGAAGCGCATTGCTTAGCCAGCCAATGCGCTGCCTGAACGGGAATCACGGCATCGCTATCGCCATGCATGAGCAGTGTGGGTTGGGTTATCTCTGTTGCAGTGCTGCGCAGGTCGAGCTGTTCGAGCAGTGCCAGACCAAGCTCCAGTCCGGACTGACTGACTCTGTGTTTCCGATTTACCGCAGCTTTGGCTATGGTATTATAATCACTGCGAGTGATTGCATCACCGTGCAACATCAGTGCAAAAAAGCGATTCAACGCCTTGGGAGAACCAGAAGAGAGTGCCTGCCTGAAACCTTCAAATAGTTCATCGGAGCTGCCATGTGGCCACTCATGTGATGCCTTGAAACGTGGCGTGGTGGAGATCAGCGCCAAGGCAGCAATACGCTCAGGGAAAGCTGTTGCAATCTGCATGGCAAGCATACCTCCGAGTGACCAGCCAACCAGCAGGCAGGGGTGCTCGGGCAATTGTGCGGCGATGGTATCCACCCAGGTATCAAGTGGTGCGTCGGCTGCTCCGCCGTGGCCGGGTAGATTGAGAAACAAGGCATCGGGAAACAGTGCACGCTGCTGATACCAGACCTGTTGCGATTGGGCCCAGCCATGCAGGAATACGATGGGGATATTGGATGCCGTCATAGTAAACCTTTCAGACAATCGGTGAGCAGCTCAATCTGCTCACGCGTGTGGTTTGCGGTGATAGTAAAGCGCAGGCGAGCGGTGCCTTCAGGTACTGTGGGGGGGCGAATAGCCGGCACAAAGAATCCGGCTTCGCGCAGCTGCATGGCCATCTTCAGTGCCGCTGCATCGCTGCCAATGACCAGTGGTTGAATCGGACTATCAGAAGCCATGAAGCCGAAATCTGCCGTGCGCCGTTTAAACAATGCCAAATTCTGTTGCAGTTGCCGGCGCTCTTCACCGCGTTGAATAAGTAGCAAGGATGTTTCTGCCGCAGCAATCAAGGCCACAGGCAAGGCTGTGGAATAAATCATACTGCGTTGACGTTGGCGTAATCCTTCAATGATTTCATGATTGCCCAGAATAAAGGCGCCGTAAGAACCAAAAGATTTTCCAAATGTGCCGACCTCAATCAGGCGGGACTGGTTCTCAATATTACAAACAGCGGTAATACCCTTGCCATCAGGGCCCATGCAGCCAATGCCGTGGGCATCATCGATGATTAAGAGGGCATCATGTGCTTCGGCCAGTGCCAGCAGATTGGTGGGGCTTGCTGCATCACCATCCATACTGAAAATTCCATCGGAGACAATGATGCGGCGCTTGGCAGGGTGTTTCACCAATAACCGTTCGAGTTGCGCGATGTCGAGATGAGAGAACCGATGCACAGCCGCACCGGAAAGTCTGGCTCCATCGACCAGAGAAGCATGATTAAGGCGGTCAGAAAAAATATGCGTGTGGCGATCTGCCAGTGCTTGCAATAGCCCTATATTGGCTAACATGCCTGAACCTACGAGGAGACAGGCTTCAAAACCTTTCCAGTTCGCCAGCTTTGCTTCCAGTCGATGCATCATGGGATGATCACCGGATACCAAGCGCGATGCGCCGCTGCCAACAGATTCCGCACAGGCGCCTTGTGCTCCCATACAGACAGCTGTGTGTGTACTTAATCCCAAATAATCGTTGCTGGCGAAATTGATTAGCGCTGCATCATCGACATGAATCATTACGCCGTCTCGTCGTGAGGCGAGAAAGCGGCGGCTACGATGAGCACTGACATCAGCAAACCAATTGCGTGCGTTTAACATATCCGGCATGCTGGTAGGCATGGAGAAGCTGTCAACCAAAGGAAGCCGTTTGGTTAACCGGATGCGGGATGTTGTGTTTCCTCCGGTCTGTCTTTTTTGTAAAAAGGCAGAGCGGGATGGGGCATGCTGTTGTAGCCGCTGTTTGCAGAGTATTCATGTTTATGCGCATGATTGTTGTTTGGCTTGCGGGGTTGAACTGCCTGAGTCCTTAGCGCCGGGGCCATGTGGCCACTGTTTGCAACATCCACCGCCACAGTCGCAAACCCATAGCCTGTACCAATATAACGGGCCGGTACGGGATGCGGTTTTGGCCTGGAAGCTGCAAGGCGATGATAGTGCAGTGCGTTGGTTGGTGCAGCAGGCCATGCCGCGCTTGCGAGAAAGTATTGATGAGCATGCGCTTTTGTTGCCTGTACCCATGCCACTATCTCGCATGCGCAAACATGGTCAGCATCACGCTGCCAATATGTGTCGCTGGCTGGCGGATGATATTGGATGCGCATGGGACTGGCGTATATTGCGGCGCATTGGCGAACAGCCAAGGCAGTCTGCTTTGAGCGGAAGCGCGCGGCGAAAAAATTTACGTAAGGCTTTTGCCCTTGCAGCCGACTATGAGCAACGTTGCCTGGATATTTCCCCTACTCCGAATGCAGTTTGGTTGGTGGATGATATTGTAACGACTGGATCAACATTATACTTTGCCGCTAAAACCTGTTTGGATTTGGGCATTACGGTGAAGGTGTTGTCGCTGGCACGTACATCATACAGAGGATAGGTTTTCGATATGGCAAAGATAGAAGTATATTCAGGGGATTTCTGCCCCTATTGCGTGAAAGCAAAATCACTATTAAAAAAGAAAGGTCTTGAGTTTTCAGAATATAATGTGAAACGGGATATGAAACGTCAGGCTGAAATGCAGGATCGTGCCCCAGGTTCCCGTACGATTCCTCAGATTTTCATTAACGACCGTCATGTTGGTGGTTGTGATGATTTGTATGCATTGGAAAATAGAGGTGAACTGAATCAGTGGTTGGAATCATAATCTATGTGTGATCCGGGCACGCTGTTAGAGAATAATCGACACTGGTCGCAGCAGCAGTTGGTAAATAATCCGGATTTTTTTAAACACCTTTCAGCACTGCACAGCCCCGAGTATTTCTGGATAGGCTGTTCCGATAGTCGTGTGCCAGCTAATGAAATCGTAGGGTTGGAATCAGGTCGTGTATTTGTGCATCGTAATGTGGCTAATCAGGTACACCATACGGATCTGAATTGCCTATCTGCAGCGCAATATGCAGTCGATGTGCTGAAGGTGAAGCATATTATTATTACCGGGCATTATGATTGCGGCGGGGTGAAAGCTGCGATGCAAGGTCAGCATCATGGTATCGTGGATAACTGGATTCGCAGTATCCGTGATACCTATGTGCTGCATCATGATGAGTTGGATGCCGTGCATGAATCAAAGCGCATGAACCGTTTATGTGAACTGAATGTGATGCGTCAGGTAGAAAATATCTGCCATACCCGAATTATTCAGAATGCATGGGAACGCGGTGATCCCTTATCTGTGCACGGCTGGATTTACAGTCTGAAAGATGGCTTGTTGCATGACCTGAAAGTAACGAAAAGCGCGCCGAAAGATGTGGCCCCATTGTATCGGATCACTCCGAGCGAAGGCAGTTCATGGCCGGTATCGAGCTAAATCCTTTCCTTAATGCAGCAAAAACATGTTTAAATTTTATTTTTTCGGGTGATATACCCATGAATGTGGATCAGTGATGGATAAAATATGATCGCAATGATTTGATCCAGGCGATCCTGTAACAGCATTGAATGTTAATAACTATTTGATGGGTGGAATATTTAATGCGTTCCTTCTAATTCATAGTGTTAGAAGGAACGCATTAAATTATTTGTTGATATACATTGCCACGTCATCAACTTCTTTCTCTGCATATGCGAATGCCTCTGGTTCTGACAAAAGATTGTATGCATGTTTTGAAATACAAATGTAGTCCGGTGTACCATATTTTTGAAAATGCCCGGCAATATCAAGCACATGATCACACAGCGTTTCCAAAGGCATGTTTTCATCATAAGCAACTTTACCCGAATTAATGCCACAACGAATGTGAAACGGTTGCTGAATGGTGCGTTCCTTATGATTAAAAGGTTCTAAATCGGCAAGAATTTGTTTGGCTGCCCCGACAGCCCCATCAGCGCTGGGAAAGCAGCACATGACTCCATCTGGAGTCCAGGCTGCTTTGAGGTAGCCGTGGTGTTTAAATGCGGCCTCTACAAGCTGATTATAATGCTGGAAATCCAACTCTGCATCGATGGCCTTTTCTCCTTTTTTCATGCCTGTGGAGTCAACAACATCAATAGATAGGAAGGTGAGTTCCCTCTTCATCTCTTCAAGGCTACGGTGAACCTGACCATATAGATCAAGCATTTCCTGTCTGCCCATTTTATTGTTTTTTACAAGTCCCTTCAGATTAGACTCCAGTTTTACAAGCCCCTTGGTATCCATTGAATCACCATCACCACTTTTGGCAGCTTCCAGCTTCTGAAACACTCTTCTAAGTTTTAGATATTTTATATGATCACTGATCGTTTCAGTGATGAGATTTAGAATATAACGCACCACAAAAACGCCTATAATAATGACAATCTGCGGGATAGTTACGCCATTCACGGTTAGCACGTGCAACTGACTCAGGAAGGGTAAATAAAAATCACGAAAACCTGATTCTAGTTTGAGAAAAAACTGTACAGTCTCATTGTCTGCGGGGATAAATGTAATGGCATAAAATGCCAACAAGGCCAGCCCGAAGAGCATGAGTAAATATTTTAATATTTCGCCTATATAATAGATGGGAGGCAAGAGCATCAATAAAGGGAGGGTAAGGAATCGAGGTAATACGAACATATTCGCATCTTCTGCGTCTTTAATTTCTATTTCAGTCATGATGATATTCACACCTTTTCTGTATTATTGAGGATCGATATCGTCTAAAATAGCTACAATACAATACCGTGATCTGCCGGATTTTTATCAAAATCATTTGAAATACATCGCCTTGAACCAATATACCAAGCCAGTTTCTCCACCTGCTCGCTACGATTCGCTCTGGCCCGACAGAATCCCGAATACTTTATAGCAGGTTACATGCTGATTGCAAGCTCACAGGCACTGCTGCATGTATAAACTATAACCCAAAGAGGATGGAAAGAAGTGCTTGATTACCTCAAAGAAAGTCATCGCAACGAAGTATTACGTGCCCCTAAGTGCTCTTTATCGCTGTCATCGATGCGTTATGCCAGCTCACCTATGTGGTATATTGTTAACTTGCTGGGTTCCTTTAAATCGAACCGGATGTATTGATTTAAGCCAACAGCTCATCAAGGAATGCGATACATGATTTGAGCTGATCACGTTTATCGGCTGAAGCATGTAAGAGCGTTAAATTACCATCCGGGGTGAGACGGAAACGGTTGGGTTCACTTTGTACGCGTATCATCAATGCGGCCGGGTCAATGGTTGATTCAGCGGTGAAGTTGAGGCGGAAACCGCCGCCATTTTCATAACTGCCAATGCCACGAATACCGGATAAGTATAGTGCTTGGGCACGCCAGCGCAGGCGGGCTGATTCCAGACAGAATTTGGCTTCATCCGGCATGCGTCCGAAGCGGTCGGTCATCTCCTCAAACAAGAGAATGACCTGTGCATCATCTTCTGCCCGCGAGATACGGCGATACAGATTCAGGCGTTCACCTGATTGTGGCATATAGTCCGGAGGCAGGATGGCATTGATGCCCAAATGTAGTTCCATGGGCTGGTTGGCTTTCACTTTTTCACCGCGCGCTTCAGAGACAGCCTGGGTTAACATATCCAGATACATATCCAGACCAATCTCTTCAATTTTACCACTCTGTTCGGCACCGAGTAGATTTCCGGCCCCACGAATTTCCATGTCCTGTCGGGCTAGTAAAAAACCTGCACCGAGTTCCGTGTGTTCAGCAATCGCCTGCAAGCGATCACGTGCGTCCGCTGTCATGGCACGTGCATCCGGGGTGAACAGGTAGGCATAAGCCTGTCTGTGGCTGCGCCCTACCCGCCCGCGAATTTGATGCAGTTGTGAGAGGCCAAGCAGATCAGCCCGTTCCACGATCAGGGTATTGGCATTGGGCACATCCAAACCTGATTCGATAATCGTGGTACATAAGAGGATGTGAATACGCCCTTCATAAAAGGCCAACATCTGCCGGTCAAGTTCGGCCGGGCTCATCTGACCATGTGCGACACCTATTTCCGCTTCCGGTACATCCTCTCTTAAGCGTGCAGCAATGCGTTCGATGCTTTTAACGTGGTTGTGTAGATAATAGATCTGACCACCGCGGTAGAGCTCGCGTCTGATCGCTTCTGCTGCAATATGCGGATCGAAACTTGATACCATGGTGCGAATCGCTTCACGCTCTGCTGGCGGGGTACTGATGATTGATACCGTACGCAGTCCGGAGAGCGTTTGATGCAGGGTGCGCGGAATGGGCGTGGCAGTGAGTGTAAGTAGATCGACACTGGCATGTAGTGCTTTGAGTTTCTGTTTATGTTTTACACCAAAACGTTGTTCTTCATCAACGATGACCATACCAATGTCTGCAAATGTAAATTGATCAGATAATAGTCGATGCGTGCCGATAATGATGCGAATATCACCGTTGGCTAGTTCACGGGTGATGCGATCAGCTTCTTTTTTACCCTGCAGACGCGAAATAAGATCAACTTTTAGACCTGTACCGGCATAACGTTCGGAGAAACTGCTGAAATGTTGATTAGCCAGCACGGTCGTTGGTGCAAGCACAGCGACTTGTCGGCCGGATTGGGCGACGATAAAAGCAGCACGCATGGCGACTTCTGTTTTGCCAAAACCGACATCACCGCAGATGACACGGTCCATCGGTTTATGGTGGGTTAAATCACGTAAAATGGCATCGATACTCTCGGCTTGGTCATCGGTCTCCTCAAAAGGGAAACGGGCTGCAAATTCATCATAGGCATCAAGCAGAGGCCCCTCAATGGGATAGGGTTCGCGCTTATTACCACTGCGTGCCGCTTCAACTTCGATCAATTCATGGGCCATGGCAAACAGATCATGTTTGACCCGTTCGCGGGTACGTTTCCATTTTTCAGAGCCCAGTTTATTTAGTTTAGGAGACTCTTCACCGGTATAGCGATGCAAGCGCGCCAACTCTTCAACCGGTACAAAAATACTGGCTTTCTCGGCATATTCGATCTTGATGAAGTCGGCCAGATCACCATCTTCATCAATACTTTCCAGACCCTGATAGCGGCCGACACCATGATCTTCATGTACAACCGGATCACCAATTTGCAGCTCTGCGAGGCTGGAGAAGATATCGGCATGTATGACTGATCTGTTACGGCTACGTCTGCGTGGCAGGTGTTGCCCAAGCAGTTCACGCCCGGTCAATATCAGCAGTTTCTCTTTCGGAATGGCAAAACCACTATCGAGATAGCCGATGGTGGAAGAGAGCGAGAGATCATGACAATTTTTTAAGCGTGTTTGCACGACAATATCAGATGCCAGTTCACCACATGCTTCAATCATGCGTTCCTGCTGTCCCAAACCGTGTGCAATAAGGCATAGTTTCCAGCCAGCCTGCAACTGTTTTTGTAACAGGCTGCGCATGGCATGCAGTGGTTGGGCGCGGTCAGTGTAATCACTCAATGATGGGGCAGGAGCAAGCTTTAAATTCGGCAAGATTTTGGCTTTTAACGGTGTCTCAACGGCATACAACTCTTGCGGGCTGATACTTGGTTCAGCACTGGCGCGAACCATTTCAAACTGGGCACGCACCTGTTCCGAAAAACCATGGCGCTGCTGTTCAATATCGTGATCAGCATAAAGCTGGTAACCCTCAGGTAAATAATCAAGCAAGCGTGCCATCTGCTGATACGCCAGCGGAAGCAGTGCTTCAATGCCCGGGTGAGGGCGGCCGGATTGCACTGCCGAGAGCATGGGATGTTTGCGTAAATGCGGGAACCGGCTACGAAAATTAGCGATAAAAGTGTCACGACCGGTTTTGTCGAGAATGACTTCACGTACGGGTACGGAAATGAAGTGATCTAGAGCTTCTCCGGAACGCTGATTTTCAGGGTCAAAACGGCGAATGGATTCAACATCATCACCAAACAGATCAATGCGTAGCGGCGTATCTTCTGTTGCAGGCCAGATATCGAACAAGCCGCCACGAGCAGCAAACTCTCCGGGTGCTAACACCCTGTCAGCCGGAATCATGCCTGCTTCAGCCAGACGTGTTTTAAGGCCAGAGACATCCAGTTGCATATTTACTTTTAATTGCCATACATGTGCGGCGACTGATTCCGGTGGGGCAATACGCTGCAACCAGGCCGGTAAAGCTGTTAATAGGATGCCTGTCGGGTTGGGGGTATTGAGTAAACGGCCGAGGGTGGCAAAGCGTTCACCAACGATACTGTGATGGGGAGAGACGCGATCATAGGGTAATACTTCCCAGGCAGGGAAACGCCACAACAAGGCTGGTTGATCCTGTAGAAAAAAACCAAGCTCTTCAGATAGCTGCCGATAACTGCGCAGATCCGGGCAAATCCAGACATGCAGTCCTGCTGATTGATTCGATTTGGCCAGTTGAGCCAGACGCCATGCCAATCCATTGAAGGGGCTGGCTGTTTGATTGGTCTGTTTGTTACCGGATTCAGTCGCTGTGCTATTCATAGGCCGGCGTATGCTGCCATGAGTGCGTTTACGTTTCAGCGTTTGTGTTTGTAGAGAGTGTTTGGCGATGCTTCTTGATTAAGCGGTTGATAAGTTCACTTGAATCGATGATACCTGCAATATGCTCTTTTGTTTGTTCCGAGGAGGCATTCATCAATAACAGTTCTGCGGTCATGATAATGCCGGTCAGGGCATTGTTCAGGTCATGAGAGAGTTCCTTGCAGAAGTTTTCCATGCGCAATTGAGCCTGTTGAGCCGCATTGTTGCTTTGCATATGTGCTAAACAGCTGTTCACTTTTAACGTGAATAGAGCCATGTTGAATGGTTTTGGCAAGAAGTCGTCAACCCCGGCTTCAATAAATGTTGCAACAGTTTCCAGGTCATCAATGCCTGAAATCAGGATGACAGAGATATGTTTTAATCGTTCATCTGTGCGCACAGACTTGAGGACTTCCATGCTATCGACACCGGGCATGATCATATCGAGTAGAATTACATCGGGTTGATGCTGGCGAATAATATGTTGTGCTTCGGTACTGTTGGCGGCCTGTAAAGCACTGTAGCCGAGCGCATGAATCATTTTAGCCAATATTTCGCGAATGATAATTTCATCATCCACTATAAGAATCAGAGGTGTTTCTCGCATATAGAACCCTTATATTGCTGTATCAAATATTTGCAGCTGCAGGCCGAACTGCATGTTAGTTTCAGTGTAATCCTTACACTGAGGGGCAATGATCAGAGGGTCAATTAAATAATAAATTGATTATATAATGAAAGTAGAATATATTTCGGCAATGAAGGAAATACCAGAAGATAAAGTAAAAGAAGCGAGTCAGGGCTTGAGAGCGATCGGGCATGAATTGCGCCTGTCTGTATTATGCCTGTTGCTGGATAAACCGATGTGTGTGCATGAGTTAATGGAAGCCACAGGGGCAGCCCAGTCTAATCTATCGCAGCATCTGGCGAAGATGCGCTTGTTAGGAATTGTTGAAAATGAGAAGCGAGGGCAACAAGTATTTTATCGCATTTCCAACCCCGCCTGGGAAGGTTTAGTAGAATCGCTAAAACAGATTTATTGCCCTGAAATGTGCGTCCAAAGCTGAGAGTAAGGAGTGAGACATGTCTGTGCGCACTTATATATTAGATAATTATAATTTAGTTATGAATAAGCCATTGCTGTTGACATTGCTGTTGATGACGGCTGGAAGTGCGAATGCTGTTGAGATCAGTTCGTTGCGACAGGGTGTGGATTATGCGCTGGCGCATAATCGTATGCTGGCTATGGATAATAGTTCGGTTGATCAATCTCGAGCGAATCAGGATTTGGTTAAAAGCCAGTTTATGCCGCGTTTAGATCTTTCTACCGGTGTGGTTCGAACAGATGCACCGGGTAGATTTTTTGGTACCAAATTGAATCAACAGCGGATTAAAGCTGCTGATTTCACGCCAGCTTTTCTTAATAATCCCGGTTTTATTAACAATTACCAAACACGCCTGAATATTAATATGCCTCTTTATCAGGGCGGTGCGATGTGGGCTGGAAAAGAACAGGCTGATCATGATGTTGAAGCTTCTGAGTTGCAGCATGAATATATGCAGCAGCAGATTGTGTTTCAGACGATTCATGCCTATACACGGGCACGGCAGGCAAAAGCAGCCATTCAAGCTATGCAGGCAGCGGTCAATGCGGCAGAAAAGCGTTATCAGGACACATTGGTACTGGAAAAACGGGGTGTATTGATCGCCAGTGATGTGATGGATGCACGGGTTCACCTCTTGCGTAGTGAATTGAAATTCAAGCAGGCCAATAATATATACGCGCATACGTTGGAGCTGTTGCAACGTGTGCTGGCGCTGGATAGTGATGCAAGATTGAACGTAGATGGTGAACCTGAGCTTGCCACTGCACAGATGACACTGGCAGAAGCACTGGAAAAATCATTACAGCAGCGTGTTGATTTAAAAGCCATGGAAGCTTCATATCGGGCTAGTAAGGCTGGTGTTGATGCATCAAAAGCGACTTTTCTACCGCGCGTGGATCTGGTGGCCGGGCAAGAGTGGAATGCATCGACCCCTGCCCTGAAGAATCGCAATAGCATGATTGGTGCAACAGTCAGCATGAATCTTTTTTCGGGCGGTGCAGACAGAGCGAGGTTGCGCGCTTCTCGTGCTAAAGAAATGAATATGGCATACAAAATTAGCGACCTTAAACAGCAGATTCACAATGAAGTAACACAGGCTTGGCGCATGCTGGACGAAAGTAAAATCAGTGATGCCAGTGAACGCGAAGCACTCAAGCAGAGTGAAGAGTCGTTACGTATCAAGTCACTGCGTTATCAGCAGGGCCTGGCCAAAACATCCGACCTGCTTGACGCGCAGTTGCAGGTGGATACGACGCGTTTAGCAAGTATTCGGGCTAAATACGATGTGACTATAGCCAAGGCAGTATTGCAATTGGCCGTAGGCACATTGAATGAGAAAATAATCCAATGAATAAGAAAATCGTATTGGTATTGATGGCACTATTTGTGCTGCAGGCATGCAGTGAAGATGGAGAAAGAAGCAAGAGCACTGCCCAGGTGGTAGTGACGCAGGCTAGCAGCATAATATTGCAATCTATCGATGTTGAATCCCACTATGTTACCAGTGGAACGGTGACCTCGGATCACCGTGTTTCGATCAGTTCGCGTATTTCAGGTTATATTCGCAAACTATCCGTGCGTGAAGGAGACCGTGTGAAAAAAGGTCAGGTGCTGGTACGTGTTGATCCGGTCAATGCGAAACAATCACTGGTTCAGGCTGAGGCGGCTTTGGCCAATGCAACGGCTGATCTGAAACGTTATGAACTGCTTTATAAAGAGCATGCCACCAGCCAGCAACAGCTGGATAAGGTGCGTCTGCGTTACAAGGTTGCGCGTTCTCAGGCTGCTCAGGCGCGTAATCAATTGGGCTATGCTGAGGTGCGTTCGCCGGTTAATGGTGTTGTGGTTGAAAAACGCCTAAGTAAAGGTGATTTGGCTCAGCCAGGAGCAATGATTTTAACATTGGAAGACCCTGCCAGTTTGTTGGTGGAAACCTATGTTTCTGAGCAGTTTGTCAGCAGCATACACATCGGTGATACTGTTAATTTGGAAATTCCCTCAATACAATCACACCTTATAGGCACTGTGCGTCAGGTAGTTGAAGCTGCAGATGCGGTATCCCATCAGTTCCTGGTCAAAGTTGCACTACAGGCGGATTCGGCGGTACATGCCGGCATGTATGTGCAAATAGGTTTTAGCACTGGCATGCGCAAAGCAGTGGTGGTGCCCTCTGCGGCCGTCGTTGAGCGTTCAGGTTTGCAGGGTGTATATATTGTTGATGCGCATAAAATTATACATTATCGACAGGTGCGGACAGGCGAGACATCGGCCAATAACAAGATAGAGATCTTGGCTGGTTTACGCGATGGTGATGTGATTGCCTGGGATGGGGATCCTTTCTTACAGACAGGCATGAGCCTGCAGGCGAAAAAATAATGTCCAATCAGCCACCGTTAAATATAGCAGGCCGCCTCGGCAAGGCAGCGATGTTCACCAATTTAACGCCGATGATCAGTATTCTTATTTTTCTAATCGGCGTGATTGCACTGATGGTAACGCCACGGGAAGAAAATCCCCAGATTGATGTGCCGGCTGCTAATGTGTTTGTGCAGATGCGGGGGGCTTCACCGCAGGAAGTGCAAAATCTGATTGTCCGACCAATGGAAATGGTGTTGCGTGAGATGACCGGGGTGGATCATACCTACGGCATGGCTATGGATTCAATGGCTGTTGTGACGGTGGTGTTCAAGGTTGGAGAAGATAAAGAATCAAGCCTGTTGAAGCTCTATGATCGTATTATGCATAATCTTGACCGTATTCCGGCCGGAGCTTCACAGCCGCTGGTCAAACCGCTGGATGTCGATGATGTACCGGCATCAGTAATTACGCTTTCATCGACGGAGATGGATGGCTTGTCCTTGAAGCGACTGGCTGAGCGCGTACGTGATCAACTCAGTCCACTGCCAGGTGTGTCGGTGGCCAATATTATTGGTGGCCGTGATCATGAGGTCAGTATCAAACTCGACCCGGTCAGGCTGGCGGCTTATCGTATTGCACTGGATCAGTTGCATCAGGTGTTGTTATCAGCCAATACGGGTGGACCTGTTGGTTCGCTGGTGGGCAATAATAACGAGACAAAAATCTGGTTGGATGGTTATCTCAAAACGGCGAATGAAGTCGGTCAACTGGTGGTTGGCGAGTGGAAAAACAAGCCGATCTATTTAAAAGATGTGGCGGATATTTCCGATGGGGCCAGTGATGTAGAGCATTTTCATCGCATTGGTTTTGGTGCTCATCATCTACCTCAGGGAGCGATAGGAGAGCCTGAATTGCCGGCCGTGTCCATTACACTGGCCAAGAAACGCGGCACCAATGCCGTGGTGGTGACGCAGGCCATTGAAGAGAAATTGAATGCACTTAAAGGTGATTTTATCCCCGATAATGTGCAGGTAAACATCACCCGTGATTCGGGCAACCGTGCCAATGCAGCAGTAAATATGCTGATTGAGCATCTCGGTATTGCAATCGGTACGGTGATTTTGATTCTGTTGCTGTTTTTGGGCTGGCGTGAGGCGGCTATTGTTACCCTCAATATTCCGCTGATCCTGTTTGTGGTGCTGGCAATTGGATTGCTGGCAGACCAGACGATTAACCGTATTACCCTGTTTGCCCTGATTTTAGCACTTGGTCTGTTGGTGGATGATGCCATCGTGGTGATCGAAAATATTCATCGTCATCTGCACAAGGGTGTGAAATCCGTAAAGGACAAAGCACGCCTGATCGTGATGGCGACCAATGAAACGGGTAAACCGACCATTGTTGCTACCATTGCAGTGATTCTGGCATTTGTTCCGATGGCATTTGTGACCGGTATGATGGGGCCATATATGGGGCCGATTCCATTCAATGCACCGGTAGCAATGGCTGCATCGCTGGTGATTGCCTATATGTTTACACCGTGGATAGCACAGCGCTTTTTACCGACTACGATTCAGACGACTGATTCAGTTCATGAAGATCATGCGACGAAAGATTGGGTTTATCGCAGTTATGTGCGGCTTGCCACGCCGTTGATTGAATCACCGATTGTACGCAAGTTATTCTGGCTAGTGACGCTGGTGCTGTTTGTGGCTGCCATGATGCAGCCTGGTTGGCAGTTCTTACGTCCTGCTGGAATTAACGGCCCACTGACGCCGGGTACGGTTGAACTGAAAATGTTACCTAAAGGTGATAATAATACTTTTAATATCACCATTGATTTGTACGAAGGAGCCTCTCTGGAAGAGACGGATCGCGTGGCGCGTGAAGTGGCTGATGTGCTGAGAAACCATCCGATGGTGGTGGATTATGAGACCTTTGTTGGTCAGGCCGGCCCCATTGATTTCAACGGTATGTTGCGTGGTGCGGTACTGCGTAAGGGAGCTAATCTGGCTGATATACGTGTCAATCTGGTGGATAAACATGATCGTTCTATCCGTTCTGATGCCATCGTGCTGGAACTGCGTGACTTGTTAAGTCCTGTTCTAAAAGCCAATCCGCGTGCCAATATCAAGCTGGTGGAAGATCCACCGGGGCCACCTGTACGTGGTACACTGTTAGCTGAGATTTATGGGCCTGACTATGAGACCCAGCGTGCATTGGCTAAACAGGTGCGCAAAAAATTTGAGGCGACCTATGATGTTGTTGATGTCGATGATTCAGTTGGAGACGAACAACTACAGTTGAATATTCACGTGGATAAAGAGCGTGCTGCGCATCTTGGTGTGGCAACATCACAGGTAGAAACTGCCCTGCACGACTTTTTACAGGGTTATGATTTTGGGGCTATCCATACGGATGATGAGCGTCATCAGGTAAAATTACATGTGCGCCTGCCCAAAGCGCTGCGTGCGCATGCAGAAGATTTGCACCGTATCTATGTGTCCGGTTCGCAGGGTGCTGTGCCGCTATCTGCATTTGCTACTATTGAAGAGAGTGTGGCCTCCAAACCGGTCTATAGTAAAGATGGCCATCAGGTGGTCTATGTGATGGCCGAACCGAAACAGGGTTCGCAGGTCTATCCACTTCTGGAGATGGATTGGGCCATAGATGGCACTGAAGTGGTGCCCGGGGCTAAACTCAAAACCGGGGGTATGCGCTTTACCAACACTGCACCTGATAACACTTTTGGTTATCACATGCTGTGGGATGGTGAGATGCGTCTGACCTTGGATGTGTTTCGCGATCTGGGTGCGGCCTTTATTGTGGCGATGGTGCTTATTTACCTATTGATGGTGGCCTATTATGGGCAGCTTATCCTGCCGATGATGGTGATGGCACCGACAGCGCTGACCATGATCGGTATTTTTCCGGGTCATTGGATTACCGGACAGCCGTTCACCGCTACATCGATGATCGGTATGATCGCTCTGGCCGGTATTGTGGTGCGCAACTCCACCCTGTTGATTGATTTTATTCTTGATTACCGCAGCAAGGGTTTCTCAGTGAAAGATTCAGTTCTGGAAGCTGGAGCTGTGCGTGCTCGTCCAATTCTGCTGACAGCACTGGCTGTGATCGCAGGAACGTCTGTGATGATAAGTGATCCGGTGTTTGGTGGTTTAGGTGTATCGATGGCCTTTGGTACGCTGGCAGCCACGATCTTAACCATGTTTATCACACCATTGATGTATTACCTGTGGCAGCGGGAAAAGGCATGAGCCAAATGATTACCTCGATCACTCAGGGAAGTTTTTCTTGTGTAAACACCCTCACCTTCAGGACACAGAGTGCATAGAGGGAAGAAAAACACAAAAAAGGATTTTCTCTGCGTCCTTCGCGTCCTCAGCGGTGAAAAAATTTAGATTTTGATAGGAGTTCAACCATGACAATTAGTCGCATGATTCGCATTATCGCAGGCACATTTATCCTGCTCAGTATTTATCTTTCTACACGCTATAACGGAGTGAACTTTATGGAGCCTACATGGCTCTGGTTCACCGCTTTTGTTGGAGCAAATCTGCTGCAGTCTGGTTTTAGCCAATGGTGTTTGATGGAAGTTATTCTGTCTAAACTGGGTTTCAAACACGGCTGAGACGGTTGCGTCCAGTCAGGAGTATGTAGGACTGAAGGTAGCTGTAGCGAGCGGTTGCCGATTAACAATGCAAAAGTCCGACATACTTCTAAACAGTTGATAGGTACAGATGGTGCTCTCTTCCCTCCCTTCCTAGTTGGCATCGTCTGTGCCTGTCTTATTAACTTAACGATCTTTCTGGAGTTGAAGAAAAAATGGAATTTATTGAACAAAACATGGTGTATGTTGTATCAGCTCTCTTGATTGTCTGGATATTATGGAAGCGTGTGCTTGCACCAAAGCTGGCCGGAGTAAAATCACTCTCCGCTGCTGATTACATGCAGTTTCGCCATCAAGAACATATCATATTGGATGTGCGCCAGCCTGCTGAATGGTCCTCTGGCCACGCCAAAGATGCAATGCATATGCCGCTTTCTGAAGTGGGAGCACATATGCATGAAATAAGCCGGGATAAGCCTGTTGTGGTGATCTGTGCATCGGGCAACCGTTCTGCAATGGCTGCAACGGCCCTGGCCAAAGCAGGCTTTGATATGGTTTACAATTTTTCCGGTGGTATGGGAGCTTGGCAGGGTGCTGGTCTGCCGACGCAATCGGGTGCGTAAAAGGTGACACTTTCTCTGTGGTTGGCGGCACCGTTTATCGGACTACTGTTGTCGTTGTTTGCTGCAGGTGGAGGTATGGTTGCTGTTCCATTGCTGCATTTTGGCCTTGGTATGCCGCTGAAACAGGCTGTTGCTACAAGCTTGGTGATTGTTGCCTGCGTTAGTCTTATGGCGTTGTTGCAAAAGAAGCGTTGGCAGTTGATTGAATGGCGGCTGCATCGTTTTTTTGCATTTGGAGGTGTGTTGGGTGGCTTTGGGGGGGCAAGTCTTGGCTTGTACATGTCCAATCAATTGCAATCTATGGTTTTTGCTATGCTGGTATTGTTTGTTGCCTGGTTAATGCATGGTGAATGGATGAAATCCATTACGGTGAATGCCAAAAGTATGCCGTGTGATTGTCGTCTTTCGATACTTGCTGGCCTTGGGACAGGTTTTATGACGGGGCTGCTCGGTGTAGGTGGCGGTTTTTTGATCGTACCGTTGTTGTTAATACTCGGTGTGGCCAGTTATCAATCGGCTGTGGCACATTCGCTGGCGTTAATTGTACCAAGTTCGCTGGTTGCCGCTCTGAGGTATGCTGGAAATCTGGAAATGAGTTGGAGTCCGGTTTTCGCCATTGTTATTTTGGCCTTCATGGGGACATATTTGGGTAATTTTATAGCTGACAGGTATTCCTCTACTTATATGCAAAAGGCTTTTAGTTTGATGTTGACTGTGATGGGTGGATGGATGTTGCTGAAATTATTTGCGATTGAATGAAGTAGTGAAACGAGGTTGGATAATAAACACATGATAAGGAGTGAAATATGAAACGATTGATAATGATGGCTGTAATTGTTGTGGCGATGCCACTGGTTGCGACGGCGTGTGGTCTTAGTGAACAGACGGCGGATGGCTATGAAAATGCCACTGTTGCCCATACACATGATCACTGGTTGCAGGGCGATAAGTCACCCGTACCATTTATGCTATTGGATGTGCGTACCTCAGAAGAATATGCAGAAGGTCATATTGCAGGGGCAACTCTGATTCCGATACAGGTGTTGGCTGAACGTTTGAGTGAAGTGCCAAAGAATAAGCAGGTTTATGTGTATTGCCATTCAGGCGCGCGTTCAGCGCGGGCATCAAAATTACTGGCCAAACACGGATTTAGAAATATTGAAAATATAATGGGTGGTATTGTGGCTTGGAAAGATGCCGGATATCCGGTGGAGAAATAATGCTTGAATCAAAAAATGTAAATGAACTCTATCCGCTTTGGTTATTGGGTCGGGAAAAAAGTGAACCGCTTGTTATCATTGATGTGCGTGGCTTGGATGAGTATCAGAATGGGCATGTGCCGGGTGCGAAGTTGATTGCGCTCAATACATTGATGGCGCGTGTTGATGAAATTCCAGAAGAGGGTGATGTGTTTCTTATCTGTCACTCCGGTATGCGATCAGCTCAGGCAGGGACCTATTTAAAGAGAGAGTGCGGACGAAATAACGTAATCAATGTTTCTGGTGGTACGCAGGCCTGGATCAATGCAGGTTATCCGGTAGCAGAATCATAAAAGCATTCACCGCAAAGGGCGCAAAGTAAAACCGAAGAAGAATAAGCTGATATAGAAGCAACATGCACCAATCAGCGCGAGAGCGGGATAAAATACCAAATAGATTTTGACTTTACTCTGCGAAACTTTGCGTTCTTTGTGGTAAAAATATTTTGTCTATAAGGAGAATATCATGAGTGAATATGGCATGAGCACAGTATTTGATGGGGATATGGCGGAAGCTGAGGCCGCGATCACTGATGCCTTGAAAGCTGTTGGTTTTGGCATTCTCACACGCATTGATGTGGCGGACACGCTGAAAAAGAAAATCGATGTGGATCGGTCTCCGTATGTGATATTGGGAGCTTGTAATCCGAACCTTGCTAATCAGGCGTTGAATTTAGAGCCTGAACTCGGCTTGATGTTGCCCTGTAATGTTATTGTGTATAGCGAAAAAAATGGGCAGACGATCGTATCAATCATCGATCCTGAATCGATGGGGGGTATGATCGATAATGCTGCTTTGGAATGTCTGGTTAAAGAAGCAAAGCCGCTTTTGATGCAAGCCTTGCGAAGTATTTAGTATGAGCGCAGTAGCAGCATCGAGCCGAGAATGGTTGGCGGAATTTCCTCGTTTGCACGATATCAGTGACAATGTTTGGCAAATGGATGCGGGTAAAGCAGTTCGTATGCAGGTCAAATCCGGTACAGTGTTATTTCGAGATGGAGATGCTTGCCAGGCTTATGTGCTGGTGGTTTCCGGTTCTGTGCGTGTTCAGAAAATGGATCCACAGGGTCATGAAATTGTATTGTATCGTGTTGAAGAGGGGCAAAGCTGCATGCTCACTACAACCTGTCTATTGGGTTCCCGCAGTTACCCGGCTGAAGGCATCGCTGAAAGTGAAGTGGATCTGGTTATGCTGCCGTTGAAAATCTTTGAACATGCCTTGGCAGGTTCTGAGGGGTTTCGCCACTTTGTCATGAATAATATTGGTGAGCGCATATGTGATCTGATGTTATTATTGGAGGATGTGGCTTTTGGTCGTATGGATGTACGGCTGGCTCGATTATTACTGAAAAATATCGACACAAATGCAAGCAACACAGATTTAACATTGATTCGAACACACAGAGAACTTGCTGTTGAACTTGGTACAGCGAGAGAAGTTATTAGTCGCTTGTTAAAAAGCTTTGAGCGTAATGGTCTAGTCGAATTAAGTCGTAATCAGATCACTTTATGCGATTTGAAAGCGCTGCAAAAGTTAATTGATCAGGGTTAATTAGCAATTATCAACTCAGGCGCTTGTGCGCATCATTCTGATTCCGGGAGTCCATTCGCCTCACCCAGAGGGTGTGATAAAGCATACCCACAGCGCTTTCCTGCGGAATTGTGATCGGCTGTCCATATCCTGCTTTTTCAGATTATTCTTAGGCACTTGGTGACAATGTCACTGACTTAATATATGAGTATATTAGCATACACCTAAATTAATGGAGGTATTGTTATGAAATCAAATGTAGGTGGTATTGATAGAATTGTTCGTTTGTTGGCAGGCTTGGCGCTGATAGCTGTAGGGGCACTCGGTCTAGTAGCTGGTCCATGGGATATGGTGGCAATTGGTGCAGGGGCGGTTTTCGCATTGACTTCAGTGATTAGCTTCTGTCCGTTATACACACTACTAGGCATTAATTCCTGTCCGGTAAAATAATTCTTTACTAATTATATTATCATATTATAATATGCATATCTGAGTAAAACGCTCGGTATTTAGAATGGAAATCTTTTAAAGATATTATACTGAAGATTGAACAGCTGACGATGGTTCAAAATAATCATTTGTTCGGGCGATTTTCGGTGTTCCATTTTTTGATACTTGGTCTGATAGGCACTTCTCTCTGGTTCCATTGGGAGCCGATCATTGAGAGTCTGATGCCATTTATTTTAGGTGCTATCGCATAACACGGCTATGCGAATAAATATAATAATTACAGGGGGTCATAGTGAATACCCTCGATGAAGGAGATATATAACTATGGCACATGTTGCAATTATTGGAGCTGGTATTGGCGGTATGCCTGCAGCATATGAGATGAAAGACGCCCTCAAAAAACTCGGTGGTGAACATGAGGTGACAGTAATATCCAATGTGGATTACTTTCATTTCACGCCTTCAAATCCGTGGGTTGCCGTGGGTTGGCGTGATAAAGAACAGATTAGTTTTGAATGTTCTCCTTACCTGAATAAAAAAGGCATTAACTTTTTATCCTGTGGTGTGGATGAGATCTTAGCTGATGAAAGTCGTTTACGTTTGGGCAACGGTCAGCATCTGGATTATGATTATTTGATCATTGCATCGGGCCCACGCCTAGCCTTTGAATTGGTGCCCGGCATGGGGCCGGAAGGGCATTCACACTCCATCTGTCATGTTGATCATGCGGTGGAAGCCTACAATGCTTTTGAAGAGTTCTGTAAAGATCCTGGTCCGATTGTGATTGGTGCTGTGCAAGGTGTGTCCTGTTACGGACCGGCCTATGAATATGCCTGTATTATTGATACTGAACTGCGTCGCCGTAAAATTCGCGACAAAGTACCGATGACCTTTATTACTCCAGAGCCATATATTGGCCACCTGGGTCTGGGTGGTGTAGAGGATTCTAAGGGATTACTGGAATCAGAACTGCGTAAACGTGATATCAAATTTATTACCAATTGCAGAACTACTGAAGTTCATGAACACAGCATTGATTATGAAGAAGTAAATCGTCACGCAGAAGTGATTGCCTCTGGTTCGTTAGATCATAAATTTGCTATGTTGATGCCTCCATTTCGCGGCGTTGGCCCAGTTGCCAACTGTGAAGGTCTGGTAAACCCATTGGGTATGGTGAAGATCAATGATTATCAGCAAAGCCCGGAATTCAAAAATATTTTTGCCACGGGTGTAATCGTTGCGATTCCGCCAGTAGAAGAATGCCCATTGATGGTGGGAACGCCAAAAACAGGCTTTATGATTGAATCCATGACTACGGCAATTGTACATAACATTGTCCATGACCTGAAAGGTGAAGAACCTGAGCAGTGCGGTACATGGGGTGCAATTTGTTTGGCAGATTTCGGTAATGGCGGTGTGGCACTGGTCGCATATCCGCAGATTCCACCGCGTAATATGGTATGGGCTAAAGGCGGTAGCTGGGTGCATGTTGCCAAAGTTGGTTTCGAAAAATATTTCATGCGTAAAATGAAAACGGGTGTATCTGAACCCTTTATCGAGAAAGCATTCTTGAAACGCATGGGTATCGAACGCCTGAAATAAAGAAGCATCAAAAACATTTCACCGGCCTCTCTAGTGCATTCATGCACCCGAGGCATTTGTGCATCGTGCACGTCACAGAAACACAGCGTTTCGCAGAGTAGAGGCAAAACCATTTCGGTTAAAAGTGTTATTCCCGAGATGTTTTATCGGGAGTCCAGTTTAGCATGGGTTTCCGCTGCGTTGCTTTTGAATTTACTTTGCGTAACTCTGCGTACTTTGCGGTGAAAGTCTTTGACTATAAGTGAATTGCACTTGTGCAAGAGGAGATGCCCAGGGCAACTTCGTGGTGAAAAAAGGAGAAAACCATGTCTGAAACATATGCAGAATATACCCAGGATCTTTCGGCAACTATTGGTGGCATCCGTAAGGATATCCCCGAGGTGATGCAGGGCTTTTCGGCGATGGCAGGAGCTGCACTGGCCGATGGTGCATTGAGCAAGAAGACCAAGGAACTGATTGCACTTTCTATTGGTGTAGCTGGTCATTGTAAGGGGTGTATAGGCTTTCATGTCAAAGCCCTGATTGCATTAGGAGTGACAAGGGAAGAGTTGGCAGAAGCACTTGGCATGGCCATCTATATGGGCGGAGGTCCATCTTTGATGTACGCCGCTGAAGCGATGCAGGCGTTTGAGGAATTTACGGCAGAATGAATCGTATCATCATCTGGTTGCACTATCCGCCCATGATGATGTTGATTGTGGCGGCATTGCTGCTCGGATCTATGCCTCTGGTGCCCGAACCACATCTGTTTCAAAAAATAAATATGCTGATGGCAGGCACGATGGTGAAGCCAGTCGATATATTTGATTTGGTCTGGCATAGCTGGCCAGTACTATGGATCGTTCTACGTATTTTCACGCTTCCTCTGGTAGATAAAGGCGTACCAATAGACTCATGATGATGGTCGCATTACATTTTGTCCTGTTCATTGTCTTGATGGGCTAAGTGTGAGAGCTTATCACCGTCAATCATTATGGATCAGGTTTATTCCTTTTCTATTATTGAAGTTGGCTGAAGGGCGAGCAGCTATTGTGCAACTATTGATTTATGCGCCGCTTTTTGTGGTATGGCTATTGGCTTGTCACTGGTTAGATGTGCAGGGCTGGCATGGCTTAGGTGCATCGGGCATTGGTTTTGCGATGTTATTAGGCCTTCAGGCATTGAGAATGTTGGAAGAAAATCAAAAACGATTGCGTGAAAAAATCAGTAATGCAGGCTAGGAGAAGATATTGAAATATTTTGTAATGTTGATATCAATGATGGGGCTATCTTTAAATGCGATAGCCAGTGAGATTCCGGACGGCATGGGTGTATTACCTTCTGCTGTACCTGTCCCGGCGGATAACCCGATGAGTAAGGCCAAATTAGAATTGGGCAAGAAGCTCTATTTTGAACCAGCCCTTTCAAAAAGTGGTCATTTTTCTTGTAACTCCTGTCATAATTTGGCGACCTGGGGAGTGGATAATCAGAAATTTTCCCTTGGCCATAAATGGCAACGTGGTGGTCGCAATGCACCAACCGTACTGAATGCTGCTTTCTGGAGTAAACAGTTCTGGGATGGCCGCGCACCACTGCTGGAAGATCAGGCGAAGGGGCCACCATTGAACCCGGTTGAAATGGCTGCAGATTCTGAAGCATATGCTGTGGCACGCCTGAAAGCGGCTGGTTATGATGCTGAATTTGAAGCTGTTTTTGGTAAAAATAGTGTCTCATACGATAATATGGCCAAAGCCATTGCGGCTTTTGAACGTACTTTGATCACACCCAATGCCCCCTTTGATCTCTTTGTACAGGGCAAGGGAGATATTAGTGCAGCAGCCAAACGCGGCATGAAAAAAGTAGATGCAGTGGGTTGTACTTCTTGTCACTCAGGGCCTTTGTTCAGCAACAATGCATTTGTTCCCTTTGCGTATGGTAAAGATACCGGCCTGCAAAGTGTGACCGGTAAAGATACAGATGATCATGTTTTCCGCGTGCAGTCGTGGCGCAATGTGGCCATGACAGCGCCCTACTTCCATGATGGCTCTGCAGCGACTCTGTCCGAAGCCGTCAAGATCATGGCTAAGGTACAGTTGGACACTGAACTCTCTGCTAAAGATGTAAGTGATATTGTTGCGTTTCTTGAGACCTTAACCGGCGAAGTGCCTGCGATTACATATCCACAATTGCCACGTCCGAATGGTCATGCTCTGAACTGGCAGGAATAAGATGTTATAGCCTCGCTTGGGTGAACCAGGCGGGGCTTATTTGATGAGGATGCAATGAAATATATATTTTTAATACTTACCTTTTTTTCGGGTACGGCTTTTGCTGACCCCTTAGACCAAGGTGAAGCATACACCACCCTGTAGACTCCTATTAGTACATAAATTTAGTTATGCAGAAAGCAATCAATTCAGCAGGTCATTCAACATCTTGTTGGCGACTGACTCAAGTCGGCCAACTTCGGCCACTCAGGGCATCTCTAAATATATAATCGGGGCCCGGTTTAAAAAAAATCCGCGAATCAAGGTTTGCCCCTCCCTTTTTCTCACCAATAAAACCCTAAGGGGATGATCGTTTAGCTTAGCTAAATCAGAAGTGAGGATTTCTCACATGTTACCCTTAGGGTTTATCTCATAAGCTAAGTTTAAATAGACGCGAGCTTCCAAGGACAGTGCCTGCTGCCACACCTATGGCGCCACCGACAACCATCATAGCTAATTGTTATTTTAGCTATTGCTACGTAATTTCTTTTGACAACACCGTAGTGTAATGATGCAGCACATACCTTTCAAACGCCCAAACTAAGGCCCTCTCCCATTCTCGGGGGAGAGGACCTTAGCTAGAGCAAAGAACAATCAATGTGTGTCATTCTCAAAATATGAGTTAATAGCATTCCCTGTAGAGAGTGAAATAACAAGGATCGACACATGATCTATATGTTTGCTGATCGGAGATCTGTACTGGATGACAAGGTCATCTGAACCATCTCCGTCAGCATCCACGATAGCCGAAGAACGAACATCGAGATATCCCATCGTAGCTGAGTGTGTGTATGTACCTGTGTAGGTAACTTGACCTGTAACCGGGTTAATCACTGTTACCCTTACCTGGCCTCCAAATTGGCCTTTTGCTTCCTGCAGCGTCACACCTGCCAGGGACACAAGGGCGGTGGAGCCAGTAAGTCTTGCAGCCGTTAATGTTTCGAGAAATTTTGGTTTGTCCTTGCGAACAACGACCGACACACTAAATACATTATTTATGTCCACTGGGCCCGATAAAAGGGTATCATAGCTAGCTGACATCACAGCCACTGTACGATGGGATCCCACTTTACCTTTGACAGGGGTAATAAGTAAGCCATCAGGGCCTACTGCAGCCTTTTTAGTACGCTTCAGGTCCTTGCTAGATATGGAAAATTCAGTATTACTTTGATATTTAATTCTTTCCAAACCAGGGTTTACAACCACCAACTCCTGAAAGGCGCTTAACATACCTTCATCAATGTTTACGCTTGGATTCGTTGATCCCGCTGCCATAGCAGAAGGAATAAAACCCAAGGTTAAGACTGATAATATTGTTATTGATAATCTTTTCATGATAACACTCCCTTTTTTATTTTCATTCGTTCCAAAAAAGTATGTCTCACGATTGTGCTCCAGTCTGACGGACGTCGGGACATACTAGGATACCGCCAGTTCTAAATGATTTTAAGTTCACAACTCGGGACAATGCGACAAACAACGAGTTGGAAGTTATTGCCATTGCTCTAAACAAAACGAATTGTATGCGAAACAATCTAGGCACACCTTGATGCAAGTTATCTTTGAGGCAGTTTTTTCTTGATATAGATCAATAGTTCGGTGCCCTACCTGAAAAAACAATACCTCTGCTGAATGAATTCGTGTTAAGGACTGTTTACCTTAACTAGAATAAGTATTATGTATTCATGCATTTAATCTGAGAGTAATACAGGACGATTGCTCGTTATTTATCAAATTAATGTAAACAGAGCCTAATACGCCCCAACGCGGATATGCAGGGAGATGTAGCAAGATTGGCTGGTATTGAGAGATGAAAATTATAGCCTAATAATAAAGCTTATGATGATGACCGTAATTTTTCAATACTATGAACCTCAATGACTTTATTATTAATGCTTATAAGGCCATCTTCACTGAGTTCATGCAGAATTCTGGAAAATGTTTCGGGGGTAATGTTCAGGGATGATGCAATATCTAACTTGGCAAGTTTCAGTGTAACTTGCCCTCCATCATTGGAATTAGCGAGTAACCGACTAAGTAAGAAACCGATAACACGGTGCTTACTAGAGGTAACCGTCATGGATCCCATTGATTTAACCATCATATACATTTGATGGCTTAGATCGTGAATTATGTTGCAGGCAGCGACAGAGTCTTCTGTAATAAGCTTTAATAGAATTTCAGAGGGGATTAATATTACCTTAGCCTTAGTAAGAGTCTCAACGTTTACAGGGCTAACTTGTTTGGTGAATACCAAAACTTCTGCAAAGGTATGTCCGGGGCTGGCAATACGCACTATATGCTCCTTACCTTTCCTCGATAGAAAAGCAACCTTGATATTGCCCTGAACCGTTATGTACAAGCCTTTACTGACATCACCTTGACGTATAATGGAGTGTTTTTTTTCAAACCTGAAACAGTAAGAGTGTTCAGCAATATGCTGCAGGGAATCACCATTCAAGTCCTTGAACCATGATATGTTTTGTATCGCAGAATAGATTTGGTCAGCAGTCATAAGTCCCACCGTGGAATTAAAGACGCCCCGTCCCGAGGAGTCCAATATATTAATAGACGTATACTGGTGAATTGTCAATCTGGAGTCGTTTCAAATATGAAATGAGTCTGAAATCGTCATTAGCTCTGTCAATCATATGGGGATGGTTATCCAGATGGATGAAAAGAAGATAAAAATGGTTGCAGATGTTTCCGCATTTCTGGCAGGAACAGAACGGACCGAACTGCGGATGTAGGGCAGCAAGGATGATATTTACGCCTGGGTAGAGCGAACACTAAATCGACTGGAAAGATCGATAGGGTCAGATACTCGATTGATATTTAACTAAGCCTTCCGACCGACCGGGTTTGGCCGGTTTGAGACAGTCGCCAAACAGCTAGACTAGTCCACATTCCGGAAGTAGCAGGGAGAATGGGTTAAAAAAAGAGGAGACTTTTTATGTACTAGCTCAACCCCTCCGCAGTGGATGGATAGCATTGATTTTGGCCTGCTATTGGTCAATTACGGTGTGTTTGCTCTGATGGTAATTGCTATGGGCTGGTTCTTTTTTAAAAAGCCGCATTATCTTAATCGTTTAGAGTCTTTGATTTGTGCCCCGTTCCTGGCCATCTTTACCACAGCGAAATGCGCTGGTGGCGTGAATAAGTTCATTCTACAGGTCTTTGGTGGCCTGTTGATTTTTATTACCCTGACGGCTTGGGTCTTTTTCTGTCAGTGGCTTAAACATATAGGTCTGGGAGCAATCTCAATGACTGGTCTGGCCTTTGCAGCATTTATGCTGGTTAGGCTACTTAAAGGTAAAGAAAAACCACAACCCATTTAAGTGCGTGATGATTGAACGAATACGCTTATGAAGGAGACAACGATGGCAAAAGGATTACAGGATTTTGTGGCAGCAGCCAAAGCAAGCGCACAGGAAACAAGCACGGAAGCCGTTGCATCCACATTGGGTGAGACTGTGTTGTTATTGGATGTGCGTGAGCCGGGCGAGTTGCAAGCTGGATTTATACCCGGAGCCATCAATATTCCGCGCGGTATTCTGGAACTGAAAGCTGACCTGAATTTTCCGATGCGTGATCCAAAACTTGCTGATCGTGAGCAGGAAGTCGTGATCTATTGTGCCAGTGGTGGTCGCAGCTTGCTTGCTGCTGTAACCCTGCAGGAGATGGGATTCACCAACGTGAAATCCATGGCCGGTGGCTTTGGTGCCTGGGCTAATGAAGGCCGCGAAATCATCAAAACCTGATCAGGCCGACACCATACCCTTATGTGTTCTGCTAGATACGGACCACATATTTATATGTTTGTTAAATTAGGCTGGCTATGGAAAGAGTACAGTAGGTGATCACAGCTCCTGCCAGCGGAACAAAGATAGTGTCTAAGATATTTATGATAAAAGAACGTGAGCGACGAACTTAAAAAGGTATAAGTGATAGCAGCGGTGAAAGCAAAGCTAACTCAAAAAAACAATTGAAACCCGATCTAAGCATCGACCATTTCAACCCTTATCAAGCTTCCTGAATGATTTTCCATCAGTTCTTAAATAGGTAATTTAACCTATTAACATCTATGCCTAAAGCTTCTAAGACCTCAGATACATATCCAACACTTCGTCTGAACTAATGCCCTCTAACCTTTCATTTTTACGACCAGTTCGGCCCCTAACTCGATAACATTCCAACCTAGATAAGATGGCTTTCTCTGCAATTTCAATATTTTCCACAAAAGCGATCGGCTTGAAGTTAACGTTTTCTTTGCCGAATGTTCTGAAATAATTCTTTTCTCGTATATAAAGGTTTTTAGCCTTTCCGACTTTGCAGTTCTGTTTGGTTACTTTGATGGCACGGTCAGCAATTCTGGGGTCTTGGGCATTAACAGATATTGGCTGCTCATTGTTTAAAGTTACAATGTATATTCCGGAGTCCATGCTTCTCCTCGCGAGATTCGTCTCTGCTTCACTACACGCTTCTCCCTTCAGTTTGTCCACAACTATACATTCGCCCGAATGTCCTGAGTTGCTCGAAAAGAGCCACTCGCAAATGAATGATGAACTTATTTTAATCGATAGCGCATGATAAACTTGGCATGGATGGTTTCATTCAGTTCGGTGGGTGGTTTGGGGAGTGGTGTGCCGGATTTAACGGCATCCATGGTGCATGCACATAACAGTTCTGATTTTCCATCAATTTTAACATCACTGATCTGGCCTGTTGGATCGATCTCAAACGCTACATGGATATCACCTTCGACATGACGGCGGCGGGCAGAAAATGGGTAAGACTTGCGGGACTCAATGATGCGCATAATACGTGCGAGATACTGTTGGCGTAGTGCCTTTATTTGCTCCGGAGAAGATACAGGTACTGCAGGCGTGACGGTTGTGATGCTAACAGGTTGTACTGCGACAAGCTTACGTTCAGGCACTTCTATTGTTGTAGTAACCGTTTTCTGTTCCAAACGAGGTTCTTTTGGTGCTATTTTTTTAGGTAACACAACCGCCTTTTTAAGCGGTTTAATGATCGGCGGTTTAGGCTTTGCCGGTATAATTTCTGGTTCTGGTTCTGGTTCTGGTTCTGGTTTGGCTGGAGGCTGTGGTGGTTCAATTGTTTGTTGGACAGGTGCTGCCTGAGCTTCATAGATCAAAGCAACATCAAAAATAGTTTCTTTCTGTATGGCGGGCGTCATCTCTGTGGCGGGGGTATTGATTTGAAGCAGCAGAAGCAGATGCATGGTTATTGCCAGTAGTAAGGCTACCGGCGATAACCATGCCATGCGTCTGTCTTCACGCCCCCTGTCACGGGCGATTACTATCAGTTGCTCATACGACGTTGGCATGAGTTCTCCAACGGCTTCAGAGCTCATGCAGGTACGCTGGGCAGGCTATGTTCGTTTTAGAACGTAGCATGTGCCTGAACGAAGAAGTTTCTACCTTCACCGGGAAGGCGTGTGCCGGTGGCAACGGCAGAAGCCCTACCTGCTGCATCGGTGGTAATTCTGTTATAACCACTCAGGTGATCCTGATAGAAGCGATCGAGTACATTGTTTACCCCTGCACTGATGGCCATGTTCCGGCTAAGCGCATAACGGCCATGCAGATTAAACAGGCTATAACCGGCTGTTTTACTTTCTGCATTGGTGCTTGAAACCTTATCCTGCTTCCCGAAGAAATTTCCTTCGGCTGTAACGGACCAGTCAGCATCACCATAATAACTCAGGCCAATGGTAGAGTTGAGCGGTGCAATTCTGTACAGGTTATCCGTGATATCACGGCGTTTACCACGCACATAACTGATGGTGCCATCGACGGAAATATGGTCAGTGATATTGGCTCCGAAACCTGCATCGGCACCATACATGTCAGCATCCACATTGGAAAATTGTAGCGGCACACAGAAAGGATCCAGTGGATTGGCGGTACAGAAGCCTGCCCCTTTGAGCATATTGCCCTGCATCACACGGAAATTATAAGCCGGCCCTGTTGTTGAAGCGGTGCCTTGAATATAATTATTCACACGTTTGAAAAACAGACGTGGGGTGAAATAGATGGCATCAGATTTCCACTCCAGACCAAGATCAACATTATAGGATGTTTCCGGATTCAGGTTCACATCACCGACATAAGTGCGTTTGTCAGCTAGGCCTGCCGTGGATTCCAGCGGAGACCAGAGATAACGCTCTTGATAGGACGGAGCACGCTGTTTTCTGGCGGCACCGAATGTCACTTTAAGATTGTCATTGACGGTTTGTGTGAGCAGCAGGGAGATATCAATCAGATTATCATTCTGACTGCGCTGGCTGGCATTGAAATTGGTGGCCAGGGTATTAATGGCTGTTGCCATCATGCCGGCAAAGCCGCTGGTGCTTACGGTCCCTGAACTCATATTTACACGGCTGTAACGCACACCTGTTTGAATTTCCAGGCTGTCGCTTAGTGACCCCTTCCATTCGGTAAAGAGGCTGAAACGGTTACGTTTTACGTTATTATAGTTTTGCAGGCTGAAGGCCGCATTGGTCGGATCGAACACATCGGCTTGATGTTTGGCCAGCCAGCCATCTGTGCCAACTGTAATAGAGCCACTATTCACAGGTATGATGGCATGCAATTTATAGCCAATATCTTTGGCATTGGTGAGCGCGAAGCGTTGCATGAGTCGTCCCCCCATGCCAAGCATGGCAGGCGGTGTACGCAGGGAATAATTATCCATATTATGATCTGTATCCATGTAGTGGGCATCGGCGAACCACTGGATGCCATTGCTAGCGCGATCACTGTTAAAAGCGGCCGAGAATGCATTGCCTTTGACATAAATAATATCCATTGGCAGCGCCGGGGAACCGGAGTTATCAACACGCTCATTGTTATAGCCGAGGCTGAACTCACCGGCAGAAAAGCGATGGCCATAATCAGCGCCGAAGGTGCGGCGTTGGTATTGTGTGGGTAAAATATCCAGACCATTACCTGCTTGCATGGCTTGCCCTTTATCGAGATTACCATTGAGTTGCAGGCGATCACTAGCTGAACTGCCGCCGAGCTGGCCACCGACGCTGTAGGCGTTGTTGTTGCTTTCGTAGCCAGATGTGAAACTGCCGTGCGGGCGGGCCTCACCTACTTCAGAGTAAGGCTGTTTTGCTGTTTTGGCATTGATGCTGCCACCAATGCTTTCTGCACCGGCACTGACCGGAGAAATGCCGCGAATGACGGTGATGCTTTCCATTTGTGATGTCGGCAGATGACTTAATGGCGGGTCCATCCAGTTGGGGCCAGCTGGTGCAACATTCAGCCCGTCAAGTTGAGTGTTGATACGAGAACCGAACATACCGCGATATTGCGCGATGCCTGTGAGTGGGCCATTCTTGTTTACATTAGCACCAGGTACAGATTTTAGCGTATCAGCGGCATCGGCTGGTATATAATCCTGCTCTAGCGGTTTGACGGTAACGGTGTTGGCGCGCTCAATAGCGGTGTCTTCTACATTGATGATAGGGGTAGAATCTTCAGCAATAGCAATGCTTGAAAAAATTATCAGACTTGCAAGTGTCAAGCTGGATCGGCTGATGGCGCTGGAAGGGTGAAAATGGGTATGCATGGCTAGAGTTATCTCCTGTGTTTGCTGCGAATACTAGAGAGGGATGACGGCTATCGGGATGTGGCAAATTGTCGCATGGTCTTCATTATAGGCTGTTGTAAACTTGCCGGAGCGGGTGCGCTGGATACGGGATAGTGAATGATTGTAAGCGATGATGGTCACTATCACCCTGATGAACTGGAGAGAGAATGAGCTTGTTTGGAATGAGGGAAGGCGTCGGTATTTTATCTGCCAACATGGGGCGCCTTTTACTGATGCGTGTTGTGTTGATTTTGTGTCAGTTGCTATTGGTGCTGGTTTCTCTGTTCTATGATGGCATTGATCTGGCGCTGCCGCAGCTGATGACGCTTATTACACTGTATATTGCGGTAAATGTGGCATCTTTTTTATTTTTGATTCGAAACAAAGGACTCAATGAACGCAATTATTTTTGCCAGTTAATGGTGGATGTGCTATTTCTGACTTTGTTGCTCTATTTTTCTGGTGGTTATACCAATCCGTTCATCTCCCTATATCTGCTGCCACTGATTATTGTTAGTTCTACTCTGGGTAGGCGACAAGCGATGGCGATGGCATTGGTTATTCTGGTAAGTTATACGCTCTTGGTTTTTTTCTATCAGCCACTGTTTGTGATGGGCGCCACGGCCGCCACTTCCGGCTTTCACATGCACTTGTTGGGTATGTGGTTCAGTTTTGTATTAAGTGTGGGTTTAATTGTCTTTTTTATCATGCGTATGACAGAAAGTATTCATAAGCGGGATTTGCGGCTGGCCGAGATGCGGGAAGTGGCCGAACGTGACAGCCACGTGCTGGCACTCGGAGCGATGGCGGCAGGAGCTGCCCATGAACTGGGAACCCCATTGGCAACGATGGCGGTGGTATCGCATGAGCTAGAGTGTGATTTTTCCGATCATCCGGAGATTACTTCGCAAACAGCACTGCTCAAAACAGAATTGGCGCGTTGTAAACAGGTCTTATCCCAGCTCTCTGCCAGTGCAGGTCAATTGCGTGCGGAAGGTGGGCGTAGTCTTTGCTTTGATGCTTATATGCGTGAAGTAAGCACGCAGTGGCAGATGATGCGTCCGCGTGCAGAAATGCGATTACATCAGCATTCAGAGGGCTCAGCACCAGAGTTGGTCGCAGATATTACGTTGACACAGGCGCTGTACAATTTGCTGAATAATGCCGCCGATGCATCACCAACTGGTCTGATGCTTGCCTTCGGATGGAATAATGATGCGTTATGGCTGGAAATTGGTGATCAGGGGCCGGGGTTTCCTCAATATATACTGGAGCATTCCGGCCAGCCTGAAATATCGACCAAGACTTCCGGTAGTGGATTAGGACTGTTTCTCAGTCGAGCCGTACTAGAGCGCTTGGGGGGCAAACTGGAACTCTCTAATCCTGTAGAGGGCGGTGCTTGTGCCCGGGTGACTTTACCGAGGAATCAGGAATGATGTCGCTGCCGAATCTGCTATTGGTGGATGATGATGTTGTCTTTTGTCAGGTGTTGGCGAACGCGATGCAAAAACGTGGGTTTGACGTGACTACAGCGAATAGCGTGGCACAAGCGAAGATCTTGCTGGATGAAGGCTTATTGCCGGATTATGCAGTCGTGGATCTCTCCATGCCCGGAGGGGCATCCGGGCTGGTGTTGGTGGAACTGTTGCATGGCTTCTCTGCCGAGATGCGTATTGTGGTGCTGACCGGTTACGCCAGTGTTGCGACGGCGATTGAGGCGATCAAGTTGGGTGCAACCCACTATTTGGCCAAACCAGCCAATGCGGATGAAATCATGAAGGCATTTGGCAAGGCATCGGGCGATGCTGATGCAGGTGTGAGTGATCAGAGGGTCTCAGTTAGGCGTTTGGAATGGGAACATATCCAGAAGGTGTTAGCCGATTGTGATGGTAATATTTCAGCCGCCGCACGTGAGCTCGGCATGCATCGACGCACCTTGCAGCGCAAGCTGGCCAAGCGGCCAGTAAAAAACTAGGGCCTGTTAACAGACCTTAAGGAAACGCTGATTATTTTTCGATCAATAACAGATGTTTGTCGTTATCCGTCGGTTCATTGGATAGTACTTTAAAGCCCTGCTCTTCACATGAGCGGGGTACATTTTCCAGCGGTTCCCCTGCATTAAGTAGCACTTCCAGTTGTTCGCCTGTGTCCATTTTGGCCAGTTGTAGTTTGACCTTCACAAAGGTCATCGGACAGGTTTCGCGGGTAATATCGAGAAAATGTTTCATGTTATGGTTCCTTGAGTAAATTGGTATTCAAAATCTTTCACCGCAGTCCCCCAGGGGAGCCTCTCATGTGTAAAACACACTCACCTTCAGGACGCAAAGGTACGCAGAGGAAAGACAAAGCATTGTATGATAGCAGCATAAATCTTTATAGCATCCAAACATAGAGTTTGGGTAATAATACCTTTCAACTATTGCGATAAAAAATATTTTTTAGTGGGATTAGATGAAAATGATGTGAGAGTTTTCTGATTCATTGAGGAAGGTGGCAACACCGACAACACTTTCCACTTCTTCAATCATATCGCTTTGCTCAACTTCCAGAATTTTCATGGCCATTTCACATGCGACAATGCGAATGCCGAGTGCATGCGCTGCTTCTACTAGTTCAGGTAGCGTGGCGACATTATGATCTTTCATCATTTTGGTCATCAGTATGGGGCTGGCGCCAAAAAAGTTCAGGCGGGATAGAGGTAGATTGTTGATGCCACCCATTAAAAAGTTGAATGCTCTGGCCATCAGGCTGTTACCGGTTGCAACACGCCCTTTTTTCTTTTTCAGAGCATTCAAGCCCCAAAAGGTGAAAAACATAGTGACTTCACGGTTGGTGGCAGCAGCACCTGTAGCAACTGTAAAAGCTGCGACCATTTTATCGAAATCGCCGGAAAAACAGACGATAGAAATTTTCTTTTTATCCACTGGTGTGCTCATGATTTTACCTCAATAGACTGTAATAAGTCGGCAAGTTTATCATGAGATATAAATATAAACAGATGCGTCGAACGAGGCCGGAAAGTGAAATTAATCATCATCCTGTTGCAGGGCTTGCTGCTTTTTCTTTTCCTCACTGCGAGAATAGAGATATACAATGCCATTCTTAATGCCGAACATAAACACGAAAAAAATAAGTCCTAATAAAAAACCAACCATAGGGTGCTCTTGCAGCAGTGTGATGAATGCAATGACGTTCATGGATATCTCCTGTGTATGTTTACTTCAGAATACGCATCACTTTATGGCGGTAAGATGTGTGACAGGCCATGCAAGCGCTTAGCATCTGCGACTGATGTCGAAGTAATAGTGGCATATCTTTCGCTTTAGCGGCGGCTTCAGCTTTGATGGCAAGAGCATGAATGGCATCATCACGCATTTTGAAGTTCCGCATCTCTGTGCCAAGCGCTTGTTTGATTTTCATGCGCTGTTCCAAGCCGATCTTTTCATGCATCGCGATGCCGTGGGCTGCTTTTGCAGCGGTTGCGAAGTTTCCAACCAGGATAGCCTGATCCAAGTCAGCGTAATCAATAGCAATCTGCTGCATGATCTGTTTCAGGCTTCCTGCAGTAGCTGAGTTTGGTGCAGCCTTTGCCGCGGGAGCTTTAACTGTTTGCTTTGCGCACTTGCGGTTAAAATTCTTTTTTATTCTTGTGAAATGTTTCAGGTCGCCTTCGGCTTTGGCCTTTTTCATGGCGGCTTTCATGTGTCCGCATGGCCTGGCAAATGCTTCATCATGAATATAAGCCGCAATTTTGCGCACATCACTTTCTTCTACACCCGGATTTGGCATGACACCAAGATGTTTAACGGCCATTTTCAGAATAGCTTTGTCCTCGTTTGGGTCCGTTGCAAACGCAGTTACTTTTTCTATAAAGGCATCCCGGTTGGCCGTTGCCCGTTTATAATGTTTCTGCACGCCGTACATTGGCGGTGCCTGTGGTGGATCAAGATCAGCGTTGTGGCAAACGAAGCAGTTTTCATGAAATAATCGATTGCCTTCTGCCATGTCGTTGCTGCTGGCAATGGCATTGCTCGCCAACAACATGGTCACTGAGAGTATGATTATTTTTTGCATGGGGGCTCCTTGTTGACGCTTGAAATCAGGCATCATCGACAATGTAAACCGTTACGATGCTCTGCCGAAGTAGCATCTGCAATGTGGCAAATTGTCGCAGCCCGACAGGGCTGAGAAGCTCTAAAAAGTGTATTCCAGTTCACTATATACGCGATCATTTGAATCAAATTGTCCAAAGAGCCCGTTCGAACCACCAAATATATCCATGCCGAGTCGTGCAATAATCTGGTCACTGAACTCGTAAGATGCTTTGGGGCGTAGCATCCAGCTGCCATCGGCCCAATCGTAGAGTCCGATGATTTCGGGTTTGAGTTTTTCATTCATATAATCGGTGGAAACCATCAGGCTGAAGAAGCCGGATGCCTGATCTTCAGCAACAGTGTTGTCCCAGCCCGGTAGATAGCGAATAAAAAACTGCGGACTGATGCGCCAGTTGTTTTTATTGTAATCCATTCCCAGCGATGCGTTGAGCGTAGTATCTTTGCCGACCGATGTGGCGGGCGTAAAACCAAGCCTGTTGATGCTTTCGCCAATGTTCACGGCTAGTTCTCCACGCAGAACGGTGGCTCCGAAGGCGTTGGAGAAGGAGCCACCAACCGTATTCATGCGCTGATACACAGGCGTTAATGTTAAGAGTCCCGGAATGATGCTTTTCTGCATACTTGGCGTGTCTTTCCAGCCATAGAACCAGTTCAGGGATAGATCCCAGCCGGATATATTCGCACGCCAGGCTATTCCTGCTTCTGTATCAGCTGCTTTCCAACCTGGTTTGTTGCCAGTCTGAATCGCTATCCGGGTGCCTGCTGGCACAGGGGGAAGCGCAAATGCCCAGCGCGAACCATTGGGAGCCAAATCTGCGGAACGAGCATCCGGAATGACAATAAACTCGAACTCATGTTCAGAGCCACCTATATTTGCATACCAGTTCAGGCGTGCTGACCACAGGCCGATGCGTGAATCGAGGAAGTCATCGAGAATAAACTCACGCATATCTAACGGGTTTACGATATCCAACATACGCAGACCATCTGTTTTTCCCCAGATAATCTGCTGCTGACCAATACGAAAATCAAAATCGTCGCCACCGTAGAGCAGATACGCCTCTTTGCTTCTAAGGTAGCTACGGTAGTGCTTTTTAATGCCCACGGTGAGGTCCGTGTTGTTGGTATGTTCGATTTGCATGGCGGCGTCATACCAGCCAAGTACCCTGCCACGAAACTCCCAGCGATCACTGAGAATCGCTTCGGGCTTGAGTTCGAGGCGATTTTGCATCTTATCCAGCCGTTTATCGCCTGATATGAAATATGCGGTCTCGTTTTTTAATGCTCCATGCATGGTCCATTCGAATGCATCAGCTGCCGATGGAAACAGCAGTGCCGCACAGATCAGCATGGCGAATTGTTTCATACTTTGATCTTCTTTTTACCCATCCCAAGCAGTACCGGAAATAGGTAACAGGTGGCCAGATAGCAGACCACCATCGTTGCCGCGATCAAAGCACCGAGTTTCATCTGCGGGTAAAGAGCCGCTGTTAGCAGCACCAGGAATCCGCCAATGACCACAAAGCTGTTAAAAAGAATAGCATGGCCAACACTTCGATTGGTGTTGATCACACACGCTTCATAGCTGTTGCCAGCTTCAGACTCTTCATGATAACGATGCAGGTAATGGATGGCGAAATCGACGCCGATACCGAGTGCCATCGCCCCGGTAAGAGCGGTGGCAATATCAAGCGGGATGCCGACATTGCCCATCATACCGTAGTTGACCGTCACTGCGAGAGTGACCGGAACCATGGCAATAGCAGCAATGAGTAGACGCTTAAACATCCACCAGCAGAGTAAGAAGATGGCAATGATGGAGGTGGCCAGTGACGCGACCTGACCATGAATAATCATTTCAGACAATCGAGACACGGTAAAACCTGTGCCGGCCCACTCCACTTTGAAACCTTGATCGGCAGGGAACCATAGATCGGTTTTTATCTGCATGCGTTCCAACAGAGCAGTAACCACCTTGGTTTCATCGGTTTTCATATTGATGCGCACGTGTGCATGCCGGTAATCACCGGTGATAAAGGTTTCAAAATCATCGGGTGCACCGGAAAAGGAGTAGAGCAACAGATATTGAGCAGCCATATCGGAGGATTCAGGCACCCGGTGCCAGGCGGGGTCATCGGCATGCAGCGCTTGATTCATGGTCTGTAAAAACTCTGAGATTGAGCCTGTATCGCCGACCATCGGATCTTTCTCAATCTCCTCTTGCAGGTCAATCAGGTGTTGCAGGAACACGGGTTCCAGCAAGCCGTTTTCACGCCCTGTATCAATCATCACATCCAGGCTGGTGGTGCCGGAAAAATGCTCATTCAGTAACTTATCTGCTTGACGCAATGGATCTCCCGGTTTGAACTGATCCACCAGCGATGCGTTTACATCCAGTCGCATCAGGCCAATGCTTGAGATCACCAGCAGGATGGCAAAAAAGCTTAATATACGTTTGGGGTGTTTCAGAACTGCCCCGCCAAGCCATTCGACATAACCGGAAAATAGCGGTTTGCGTTCTGCATGTTTCACCTTTTCAGGTAAGATCATTAACGCCGCAGGTAGTAGTAACATGGTGATCAAAAGGGCATAGACGATACCGATTGTCGCATACATTCCAAAATCCTGAATAGGTAGCAGATCTGAGGCGAGCATGGAGAGGAAACCTGCACCGGTGGTGACGGTGGTCATCAGCATCGGTTTCCATAGCTCATGCATCACTTCGACCATGCGTTCTTTGCGATGGGCATAAGCCCGATGATGCGCCAGCAGCCGTTCGCGACTGAGAAAGTGCACGGCATCAGCTATACCGATGGCCAGAATCAGAATCGGTAGCATGGTGGTGATGGTATAGATCGGTGCGCCCAGTGCCGCCATTGTTCCCAGCGTCCATATCTCCGCCATCAGTACCACTACGATGGGTAGCAGCACACCACGCGGGGTACGGAAGGAGAGATAGAGTAATAGCAGTAGTAGTGCCATCACGATGGGCTGCATACGCTTCATTTCTGCTGGCATATAAGCACCGAACACGCCCTCAATGACCGGACGACCAGAGATAAAGAAACGCTCGGAACCACCGCGTGCCTCTATTTCAGCGACCTTGCCCTTCACCAGGTCATAAATCTCAGCATAGTGACTGCGTGAATTGGGCATAGGTTTGACCGCCACGATCGTGCCGCTGCCATCGGCTGAAACAATCACATCTTCGTACACACCAAATGCATGCATACGTTGTTTGATGTGGTCAATCTGTTCCTGATTGTCAGGCAGCCCATCCATAAATTGTTCTACATCAAGACCGGCTTCAGAGCCGCGAATATCTTTGATGGTGTCAAGCGATAGCAGATCATTCAATGCCAGCGTTCTGAATAGCGGCTGCTCTTCCATCCAGTTTGTCAGTTCCTGAATAATGGCCAGGCTATGCGTGTTATATATGCCATCTTTTTTATCATTGATGATGCCTACAATGACCAGGTCCGTGCTGCCGAAACGTTCTTCCAGTACCTGTTTGTTTACATAGGCATCACTATGTTTGGGTAACATAGCATCCATATCTGTTTCGATATGGAGGTTCCGCATCTGACTGGCTGCCAGCGCTGTTGTTAACAACAACATCAGCACTACCGTTTTAGGATGGGTGAGTACCCAGTTAAATATCTGCTTCATAATAATCCTTTGCTTGTGTGTATCTTTTAATTGCCGCGATAACCGCGTTTGAGCATACGCTCAGAAAATACGCGATCAGAGAGGTTTGTGTTATATTGATGCTCAGAGAATGATATTTCGGTACGGTGATTGCTCTGCACATTGGTCATCGTTGCGCGCATCGCTGTCCATACACCATTGATCTGCGTGATCTCTTCGGAAAGGAGGTGTTTTAATTCCTTTCCTTTGCGATCCCAGTAGTCGACACGGATATACATATTGATGTCCTTGCGAATGTAATATCGTGTTTTGGAGTATCCAAGATTCTTTTTCAGATCATCGGTTTTCGGTTCTCCTTCAACAACCCAGACCTGCTCGCTATCCAGCGCTTCAGAGCCCGTCAGATGCCAGTTGTAATCTTCCAGTTCAGGTGTTTGTTTAATGTCTTCAAAGGTGAAATCCGTACCCATAAAATAGTCACCACGATCCGATGATGAGATCCGACGTACTTTTTTCAAGGCGGGGAGATATAGCCACTGATCATCATCCTTTTCGATGCCATCATAGTCCCATGTCAGCAGTGCGGTATCGCGTACATTCGATGGGGCCAAAAAGTAGGTGATCGACTTGCTGTCTCGCCCATAATCTTTTCGGAATGAAACCATTTCTCGTTCACGTATATTGCCACGGCGATCAATTAAGCGCTGCTTCATATGCTGAATCAGATCATCGCCATCATCACGGGCATCGACCTGCTGCATGATTTCAAGGCCTGTCGGTTCGGCACTATAAACAGGGGAGGCAATGAGTAGTGTGAGGCTCAAGCATGTCAGGTAAAATTTATACATTAGATACTCCTTTTTTTTGTGATGATTGTTTCTGAAATATGTTCCAGTGTCTTAATCGTGATTGCTTTTTCTTCATCAGAAATGTCACTGAGTACTTCCTGTTGAAAACCGTGTACCAGAGGCATGGTGACTTTCAAGGCGCTATCACCTTTGTTGGTTAATCTTATGCGGAAACAGCGGCGATCCTCTTTGCATGGTGTGCGTTCGACCAGTCCTTTTTTTACCAGTGTATCTATACGACGGGTAATGGTTGTTTTATCACGCATCATCACGGTGGCAATGTCCACCTGCGTCATGGGTCCCTGCTCCATTAAGCGATACAAAATGCCAAAATCCGGAGCCGAGATAGCATAACCATGTTGGGAAAAGCGCCTGGCAATCTCCTCCGACATTAGGAAGGCGGTGCGATTCACATGCATGCCAATGGCCTGTTCGAGCTTAAGATTTTGGTCGGGTTCGGGCATATAATCTCCTGAATAGCGAACGTTACGCATTAAAGATGTATCATGCAACTATTGTATACTGCATCTAAATAAAAAAACTGATACCTGAGCGGGATATTACTATGTTTATTGCATAGGTGTTGCTGAATTTTCAGCTATTGTGCATGATATGATCTATCAGATGGAGGCTCTATGGATGCAATGATGATTGAGCAATTAGGCCCATTAAACAGTTTAGCGGGTATTTGGGAAGGGGGACAAGGGCTAGATGTCTCAATTGTGAATGGCCAGGAGTTGTTGACGGATTTTCATGAGCGCATTGTTTTTGAACCACTCGGGCCTGTGAAAAATGGGCCTCAAGTATTGTATGGATTGCGTTATGCCATGACCGCCAGGCGTTTGGGCGAGCAAGATGCTTTTCACGAAGAGGTCGGTTATTGGTTGTGGGATGCCGGCCAGAATCAGGTGTTGCGTTGTTTTATGGTACCGCGAGGCGTGCTGATTAATGCCGGAGGGGACGCTGAGCCCGATAGTCGGTCGCTGCATCTATCGGCTGAGATAGGTTCTGAAACATACGGTATTTTATCCAATAAATTTTTACATGATTCGCATAAGACAATAAAATATGTTCTGGATGTCTCTATCCATGCTGATGATCAGTTCAGTTATAAAGAAGACACCCATTTGTGGATACCTTCCAACGAGATGGTGTTTCACCATACTGATCAAAATATCTTAGTGAAGGTTGAATCACTACCTTGATGAACTGATACGGAGTGCTTGAAAAAAAGGAGGCTGTAAATCATGAAAACCATGACATGTAAACAACTCGGTGGAGCTTGCGATAAAGAATTCCGTGCCAGTAATTTCGGAGAAATAGCAGAAATGAGTAGAACTCATGGCATGGAGATGTTCGATATAGGCGATGAGAAACACATGGAAGCGATGAATGGAATGAAGCGTCTAATGAGTAATCCTGTGGCCATGAAAGAGTGGATGGAAGCTAAACGCAAGGAATTTGAGGCACTACCAACAGACTAATTGTTTGAACACTGTTGGGTTTGCCAAAAACATATCCGTGGTATGAAGGAATGCTCTATAGCAATGAGCCCATAACCGGGCGGTTTCCCTGCATGTCAGTAGCAACGGGATTTAAGTTTAGCATTGGTGCTGTAACTATTTTGAAGAGAGATACATTCAAGAGCATTGTATCGCGGTTAAATTCAACGCCCATCCTGAAACCAGCCCCTTCCTCCAGGGTATTCTCGTGATCACTCCAGGAGACAGTGCCAAAGACGACTATTTCTTCGCTTGGGGTATGATAGTGCAGTACTACCCGAGTACCTATTTCAATGTTGGTATCAACTGATAGACAGCTTCCAAAGGGTGAGATATCTAGTAATTTCCAAACTTCATAGGTTTGATCGCCAACAAACAGGAAGAGTTCACCTTCTGGGTGAAGATCAAGATTAAAACAATATCTATCTTGGTTTCGACGTTCGTTTCTCATGCTGAACCTCCTGTTGTTGGTGGTGAGTTAAAACACTTAAATTTTTTAAAATGAGGGTGTTTACTCTTTAATCCTATAGGTCACTTTACATGCGAGTAGGTGTAAAGATGTGATCCAAGTCTCTACTTTATGACTGGAAGTACATTAGTGATAAGCAGCTATTATCTAGAATAAAAGGAATTCAACTGTTTAAGGAAGCACTGGTTTGTAAGCAAAAGAAAATTTAGATTCGCGGATCTGTTAACGAAAGGGCTTGGGGAATGATCTAGTTCGATACAAGCTGCATTGCCGCAGCATATGACTTAAATATCTCTGGAATAACGTAAATTATAAACCGAACTGACACCGATGCCTTTCAGTTCAGTATTCACACATTCATAATCATTAATCAGAGATTTGACTGCATGAAATGTTGTTTCATCCACCAGAATTTCTCCGCCTCTGGCCGCACCCTCAAGTCTGGCGGCTAAATTCACATGTGGGCCAATAACGCTAAAAGCACGTCGGTCTCTCGCACCAATAATCCCCAGGACAGCTTCACCACTGCCAATACCGATGCCTACTTCCATGATATAATCCCCTTGTTCCCGGCGTAAATCATTCATTGTTAGCACTTCTCTTTGAATGCGAAGAGCCGCGCGCAATGCGGACTCTGATGGATTGTTTTGATCATTAAGCACGCCAAATACGGTCATGGCGCCATCACCAGTGATTTTGTCCACCAGACCGAATTCATCAAGAATTGGGGGAATCATTTTTTCCATATATTGATTAAGTACGTCCATCACATGCTGTGGATCATAGTTCTGGTTGAATATCGTAAAGCTACGCAGGTCAATAAACATGGTAGAGATATTGCGACGTTCACCAGCAGCATCAAAGGTTAAGCGTCCTTCAATACTACGCTCGGCTACGGCGCCTCCCACATAGCGATCCAACACTCTGCGTTGCTGGTCGCGCACTAAACTTAATTCATTGGCATTTTGCTGCTGCAATTGCTGTTGCTGGGTCTGCTCAGAGACATCCAGAAACAACAACCAAGGCGTGCTCGCGATACGTATAAAATGAATATTGGTGAAATAGTTCTCTCGCAACTCCATTTGAGGCAGCATGAAATCCGCTTCGAAGCTCTGCCCGCACAGAAAAAGGAATGCATCTTCTACTACAAGCCCTGAATGCACTGAGATGTCATCAGTATATTTACTCCAGTCTCCGCCGCACTCGACAATAGAATGACATTGCTCATCTAACTTTGCCCATGCTGGAGATAACTGATAAATATGTATATTTGTCAGATAATTCAGCAGTTCGTCAGGCATGCCTCGCATGGTTATGAAGCCAATTGGCGGGCCAGACATGAAAATGCCTCTTCTACATTTTCACCACTAAGCGCACTGGTCTTATAGCACTTCCAGCCATCATCATGCATTGCTGTCACATCTGTATCTGAAAGTTGCCATTCATCCTGAAGATCAACTTTGTTTAACAATACTACAAATGGGACATCTCCCACTTCGGCTTTCATGCGTGCATGTAATTCGCGTGCCGCCTCTACGCTTGCTATACGTGTGCCATCGATTACCAGCAGGTAGGCGGCAGAACCTCGCATATAAGCGGCTGGCACTTTCTTGTTGGATTCTTCTCCATGCACATCCCATAGCATCATGTTCACGGTCACATCATCGAGCTGTAGGCTTTTTCGGTCGATTTTAACGCCCATCGTGGAGAGGTATTTGTCGGAAAAAATCCCCTTGACGAAACGACCGACCAGACTGGTTTTGCCAACAGCAAAAGAGCCCAGTAAACATACTTTTTTTTGTAAAACTCTACTCATGGTAGCGGGCTCCAGATTAGGTCTAGCTGTGCAGCCCAGCCCTCTTTTCGTGTCTTCAAACCACTCGTTTCGACCTGGCTGTTGACTAAGCCGTTCTTGACGAATTCACGTTTTACCATTGTCGCTCTGCTTAAAGCCAGGGCACTCGCATGACCGCCTAAGAGCCTGGAGTAACCGGTAACCTTTACATGGGCTTGCGTGATACGTAATAGATCACTCTGTTTGATCAGCTGCTGTGCAAGGCGTTTTATTTTTAAGGTCTCGCCATCCATGAATTGATTGCTGTGGGCAACAAAGCGCAGTTCTGTATTACGCAACGCAGCCTTTAGGGGGGCGAGCACTTCCTCTATCACCACCAGCTTACGCATCCAGACAGAATTTACCCCATCGAGGCCAAGCGTCAGCTTGCCTGCTCGTTTCGCCCAAGCGGCGTTGGCGATACCGCTGATGATGAGCTGACGATTCTGCAACTTCAATTTCACTGACTCTGGCGGCTGTAGTTTACGTCTTATTTTAGCCAGAACATAAGCATTAGATCCGGTATCAATTAATTGCCGTGTATCAAAGCCTTTAATTCCTGATATGCGTTGCGCGTGCTTATGCGCACTTTTAATCCATTTGGACGATGCTTCCCCTTTAGCAATCAGCCTGCTGCGTTTGATACTCAGGCGAACTGAAACAGGTGGTTTGAGCAAGTGTTTCGCTTTCTTCAAGAGATAGGCATTTGATTCGGTATCCACCAATTTTGAGTCGTCATAAGCCTTGATGTCGGGGATAAGTACTGCCGCTTTAGAGCTATTGCTGATCCATGCTTGAGAGGCTTTTCCTGTGGCTGCCAGTAGAGCATCCTGGACATTGAGGTGAACAGTCGATGGTGGCTGAAGTAAGCGAATGGATTCGCTTAATAAATAGCTGTCCGATTGCATGTTCAGCACTTTTGAACTATCGAAAGCTTTGATGCCAGCGATGGTGCCGACCGCTGTTACAGCCTTTGTCAGCCATGCATGTGATGCCTTGCCGACAGCGATCAGCGTTTCATCGCGCATGCTCAAGTGAACTGTTTCTGGCGGTTGAAGTTGTTCCGTCGCAATTTGTAATAAATAATCAGACGAATCAGTAAGCACCAATGTATCGCTGCGTATATCGGAAATCCCGGCTAGCGCCAGTAGCGTATTGGCCTGTTTTAGCCATGCTCGGTGAGCCATGCCGGTGATGATCAATGTGCTTCCGTCGAGTTGAAGTTGTGTCTTTGCATCCGGCTTGAGTAGGCGTTTGATGCGTTTGATCTGAATATTCGGCTCTAGCGATTGATATGGCGTCCACATAAAGACTACATCATTTTTGGACATTCCATATTGATGCAGTAATGCATCCGCATTGTTTGCGAGAGGGTCACGCAAACCAGAAATGAGTAGAGCGCCTTGCTCATGTGAGGTTCTGATGACGACAACGCCGCTGAGTGCATCCAGCGCTTGTATCAGGCTTTTCTCACGCTCGGTCTGATACCAACTCAAACCTGTCCAGCTAACGAGCATAACCGCCAATGCAGCAAGTACCAGTTTAGCCTTGAGGTTGGATTTGGATGATGGTGTTGCCGTTTGCGAAATAAGGCAAGATTCCATGTCAGGCCGGACGGCATTAAACACGGATGCATCACCATCAAAATTATTCAGCTCTGCAGCCATCTGTTTGTGAATGGATTCGCAGCACAATTGTAATGTTTCATTAAATGCCGTCGGCGCATTGCCGCGCACAACAGCCGCTAATACCGCTTTTGATCCGGCTTCAATATTGACCACCATATTGCCAATATTCAGCTTTTCAATGGAATCGTTTTCCTCAACCTGAAATGAATCACGTACAAAGTCCTGAATGGCCGTGAGCATACTTGAAACCAGATCAGCATTCTCTGAGTCTTCTTCCATAAAACTGACATGTTGTAGCATGGAACCATCTTCTTTATGGATCAGAAATACCTGTTCTACCCGGTAGTCCAAGGTGTGATACATGACAATTTCGGCAAAGGATTTGCCTGTCTGTATTGATTCCAGTCGCCACTTTAAGCCCTGCCAACTGAACGAATTTTCAAGCATATGATTCAGTGATTGTACCATTCCGCTCATGATTGAGATGATCGACTTCCGGATGGCCGGCATCATGACTGGAAACAGTGCATCGCCAAGCCTATCCGGATTTTTACGTACCGAGGCATACAGCGAGGATTCGACAACAGGAGATAGCGCATCGGCCAGCGCCCCCGGTAACTGTTGTTGATTCATCTGCGCGGCCTGATGTAATACACGGCCAACATCACCGGCGTGTAATTCAGGGTTCTCCAGATGCTCCTGTAACATGTCGATCTTTTTGGTCTCTTCACCCAGTAACAATTCTTTCAGGCGTTTCAGGTCACCATTAGGATCCGGTAGGCCGGGTTTGGGCACGTTTTCTCCTTCGCTGTTTTTCACACGCTGATCAGACATCTGCTAATGCAGTCTCGCTCTTTGGTTTACTTGCTGGAAGGCAAAGGGAATTCGTCTTTCAGTCGAAGTGCCATTTCCGATAACAACTCTGCCAGTGAGGCTCGGTCCGTTTTGTTATGCTGCAATTCATTGGTTGCTTGTACCAATGCATTGTTTAATTGTTCTCGGGTTGAATGAATCTCGGTACTGAGTGATTTAGACTGATTAAGCAATTGATCGCGAAGCTCACGATTCTGGTTGGTAACGGAGTCATCCAACTGGCTCAGTTTTTTCAACAACTCTTTGGATAGCTGTTTCAGCTCTTCGCTCAATTCTTTGTCATCGGATTCACGCTCATCACGCTCTTTGCTTTGACGGCTATTGAGCGCATCCATCTCGTTTCGCATATAGGATTCTAGTGCATCTACGCGCGTGCTTGTCTCATTTCGCACGGTTGTTAATTCGTTCAAAAGGCGTTCTTCCAAGCGCTGAAAACGACTCTCATAATCACGCATTTGTGATCCGAAAATAATATCTCTTATTTGATCGACGTTACCAACGCCGGCCAGGTTATCCTCTGCAGGTGCAGTATTGTTCTCTGGGTCTTTGGTTTTAGTTGTCATATCTCTCCCTCGGTAATTTCAATTTATTTAGAGTCATGCGTGTCTGTACTTATCACCTTTTCCAGCAGGTTTTTCAGCGCTTCTATTCTGTATGGCTTTTGTATAAAGCCACTCAGTCCAGAGGCACATTCAGCAGCGTCTGCTTCATTGTAACAACTAGAGAAAATCACTTTTACCTGGTGATTGATTCGCTTTAGCTCAGCTAGACACGCCTTGCCTCCCATGTTCGGCATAGAGATGTCCAGTAGAACAACAGCAATTTTTTTGCCATGTTGACGATACACTTCGATAGCATCTTTGCCATCCACTGCGGTTAGCACCTGAAACCCCATGTTTTCAAGGGTCTGTGACTCTGCATACAGTACATCTGGATCATCATCTACCAACAAAACGGTACCAAGGGCTAGTGGTTTCTCTTTGTTACCCATACCTTCATCTGTTTGATCTGTATGTGCATCCATGTTGAGCGGAAGCACTATTCTGAAGGTGGTGCCCACCCCTACTTTGGACTCAACTTTTATTGCTCCACGGTGGCTTCGGATAATGCCCAGTACAGCACTCATGCCCAGCCCCCTGCCAGTGGGTTTGGTTGTGAAAAATGGTTCAAAGATGCTGGTCAGTGTCTGTTTATTCATACCACATCCACTGTCAGCTACATCAAGATAAATGTAGCGTCCTTCAGGTAGGTTATCATCCAGGTAAGTGCTGGATAGATACTCCCTGTCCACCTGCATAACACCGGTTTGAATGCGAATGGTGCCCTGACTTTCTGCAATGGCATCGGAGCCATTGATTACCAGATTCATAACAATTTGTTGCATCTGAGATATATCGGCATCTACAGAAGGAAGGTTCTTGTCTAAGTCGAGTTTTAAGCTCACATTTTTTGGAATTGAAACCTCTAGCAGTCTATGGGTTTCATACACCATATTGGTGAGGTTGATGGGCCTGATATCAAAACTACCTTTGCCGGCATATGCCAGCATCTGCTTGCATAGCTCCGCAGCTTTTTCACTGGAGAGCATGACTCTCTCGATATATTTCTCTGCGCTCTCAGGGTTATTTCGTAAATCCATGGTGGCCATTGACGCATTACCCATGATCGCGGCAAGAATATTATTAAAATCGTGTGCAATGCCACTTGCCATGACGCCCAGAGATTCAAGGCGTTGATTGTGTTCAATCTGGGCTTGTAACTTTTTGCGCTCCTGCTCAGCTTCGATACGTTCGCTAATATCCACCCAATATCCGACGATTTCGCTGGGCTTTCCTTGCGCATCTTTGATAAGCACCATTTCATCACAAAGCCAGTGCCAAACTCCTCGATCATCTTGCAGGCGATACTCAAGTTTGTTCTGCCCCTGTTCGTACAGCGTATGAAGGGCATCGGTTAATAAGGCACAATCATCTGGATGCAGATGTTTTTCCCATGTATTGACCTTACCCAATAAGCTGTTTTCATCATAACCAAATTGTTGTCGAATATTTTGACTTACAAAGTTTAAGGACCAGGGCTGTTCAGCTTCGCGACTGTAGATAATGACAGGCGCTGAATGCAGTAGAAACTCCAGCCTGTCTTTACTCATTTTGAGTGCCTGTCGGCTATTGACGCGGTTCGTGATATCATGGCTGATTACTACAGCATGTGTTACGCAGCCTTGTAGATCACGGTAAGGGATGAACCTGCTGCTATACCAGCGCAAGCCGGTGTCCGGAAAACAAAATTCAAACTCATGCTCAACCGGCTTACCTGCAAGGCATTGATCCAGGCGAGAACGGATGCCGTTGTCAAAGAGTTCATGGCCCCAAATATCCCCAACACTCTTGCCGATAAGACTTTCTCTGGAACACTGAAAGGCCTGACAAAGGGGGTCACTGACTGCGACATAACAATAATTACTGTCGATGATGTTCATAAAGTCATCACTAGCATTGACGATGTACGTATAGAGGTTCAGTGCCTCACGAGCCGTTGTATGTTGCATTAGCACACGCTGTTCATCAATGAAAAAATCTTGTCAGATGAAGTGTTAGATATTTTGCAATAGAGGTTCAGTGTCAGGTTATGCACATTCAATTCAGTGCTGACTTTCATGTGTTGCGCCACCTCTCTCCATTTTTTCATGATAATCAACCGCCAGAATACTCTTAAGCACTATGATAGTAAAAGCCTAGGTTAGGATAGGCATATAAGGGTTAATTTGCAACTGTAGAGATAACAAATCAGGGGGGGATGTGATCAACGTCTTATGATTTATAATGGAGACTTGAACCGCCCTGCTTTTCAATATCACGTATAACTATGGAGCCTCCAGATGTTCAACACTGAATACATGTGCGTGTAGATTGGCAATCCATTGTCTGCCATCCTGAGTCGCTTTTAAATATGGCATGACCGGTTCGATATGTGGGTAGGCTTGTTTCCAATAAAAAGCTGAATAATTATGGCGTAAATCCCACGGTGTTTTATAACCGAAGTTTTTATTCCAACCAAGCTGTTCAAACTCAAAAAAGAGTGCGGGTATTTTGTTTAAATAACTTGGGTCACCCAGTTGACCAAGCATATCGGCAGCACGCACGAGAACACCTAAACCATCAGGGTCATCTGCGATCTCACCTTCGGGGACGGGAAAGCGTGTCATCTCTATATATCTGGCAATACGATCTACATCTATGTTGCGGGTATTGCGACCAAAGCGTTCTCGTACAAATACTTTTCCTCGATCTACATGGTATGGCGTTAACTGTGCATCTGTGGCTGTTTTTGGTAACTCGATACGTTCACCGGATTCAGAAATAATAAATGAATTGTCGGCATCGCCCTGGCAAATACCTTTACAATAACCAATATCATGAAAAATCATGGCCAATGTGCAATGCAACCAATCTTCCGCCGAGATGCCACCATGAATTAGCTGTTTGCCGTGCAATATTGATTGGCCGGCAACGGTCACCATGACAGTATGTTCAAGGTTATGATAAAGCATGTCGCTGTTTGCAATATTTTCTAATGAGAGACGTGCTGCCCAGGATGCAACCTCCCCATAGGGCACTTCTGTGTCGCCGTAGTTTAGATGATAGTACTGTTCCAGGCTTGAGCAAAAGGCATCAATAACAAGGGATTCGGGGCTAAGTAACATAAACTTCCTCTTGACCAATGTTCGAATATTTATTTCAAATTCACATTCTACTTTAGTCGTCATCTCTTTTTAGAGCAAGTGCTTACTGGGCTTAGCATGGATGCTGATAATTAATGATTATAACTTCACCTCTGAAAAACGCTGCATATCTCATTTTTAAATGATTGGAAGAAATTTGAGTGATAAGCCGTTATTCTATCGCAATGGAATTACTTCACCTGTTTAAAGGCCTTGCTGACCCTGTTCGTTTGAGAATTACTCACCTGCTATCGCAAAGGGATGAGCTTTGCGTGTGTCATTTAACGGATGCCCTTTCGCTTCCTCAGAGCACAGTGTCACGCCATTTAAACACCTTAAGAAGCTCCGGATTGGTGCAAGCTGAGCGTAGGGGTAAATGGGTCTATTATTGTATGGCGCATGCAAATGCGCATGTAGATGTCCTTTCAGCGTTGATTCGGCAAAGTGCTATTGCCGATGAAGAGCTTCAACAGGACCTCGAAAACCTGAATGAGTCGATCTGCTGATGATCTACTAAGCATCTTATTATTTACATATCCGCATAGGCGGATATAATATCCCCCTCTCAGGAGGATATTATGTCTGAATCGAAACCGTTGGGTCTGTTCGCCCGTTACCTGACCCTATGGGTATTTCTCTGTATTGTGACCGGTATCGGCCTTGGTTACCTGTTGCCATCACCGTTCCATGCAATAGGTGGCATGGAAATAGCACACATCAACTTGCCTGTTGCTGTGTTGATCTGGGCCATGATTCTGCCCATGTTGCTAAAAATCGATTATTCATCGCTGAGAGAAGTATGGGGTCATCGGCGTGGTGTCGCTGTGACTGTGGGTATTAACTGGCTGGTTAAACCTTTCTCTATGGCACTGCTCGGCTATGTTTTTCTGCGCGTTCTGTTTGTCGATTGGCTGGACCCAGCGCAGATTGATTCCTATATCGCAGGCCTGATTCTGCTGGCAGCGGCTCCGTGCACGGCCATGGTTTTTGTCTGGTCTCGCCTAGTTGATGGCCATCCTCAGTTTACTCTTTCACAGGTAGCGCTCAATGATGTGATTATGGTTTTCGCCTTTGCGCCGATTGTCGGCCTGCTTCTCGGTGTCGCTTCTATTACTGTTCCATGGGATACACTGTTTCTGTCGGTCATGTTGTACATCGTCATTCCGGTAATTCTGGCTTATGTCGGCCGCAAGGTATTACTCGCCAAAGGTAAACTGGATGATGTCCTGCATATGATGGATCCGGTATCGATGGGCGCACTGCTGGTCACCGTGGTGTTGCTGTTCGGTTTCCAGGGCGAACAGATCTTGGCGCAACCGCTAGTGATTATGTTGCTGGCAGTCCCAATCACCATTCAGGTTTATTTCAATTCCATGCTGGCTTACTGGTTGAATCGCAAACTTGGTGTGGCGCATTCGGTGGCAGGGCCTTCTGCGCTGATTGGCGCCTCCAATTTCTTCGAACTGGCCGTGGCCGCTGCCATTGCGTTGTTCGGATTTGAGTCTGGAGCGGCATTGGCCACGGTTGTTGGCGTGTTGGTCGAGGTGCCGGTGATGCTATCTGTTGTGCATATCGTTAATTGCAGCAAAGGCTGGTATGAGCAAGAAGCGGGTCAAAACCTTTCACCGTAACACTCCAGGGTGGCTTCTCTCGCTTCGCGATTCACCTTCAGTACGCAGGGTGACGCAAAGTAAAATAAAACCTGATGCTAAAGAAATGTTCAATGTGTGCCTCGCTTGATATGTGAGCAGGCAGTGAAAATCGTATGTTGATCGTGGCAAGCGATCATTAGGAGAAGAAATGACTATTAAAGTAGGTATTAATGGATTTGGACGCATGGGGCGCCTTGGTTTTAGGGCCGCATGGAATTATGACGATTTTGATATTGTACAGGTCAATGAGGTGTCCGGTGATGCCGAGTGTTCTGCACACTTGTTAAAATTTGATTCGGTTCATGGCCGCTGGGGCTACGACTGTTCTGCAGAAGATGGAAATATGGTTATTGATGGACAGTCTATTGCTTGCTCCATGAATCAGCATATTGCTGACACGGACTGGTCAGGCTGTGATATTGTCATTGAATCATCCGGAAAGTTTCGCACACCGGAATTGCTACAAGCCTATTTTGATCAGGGTGTGAAAAAGGTCGTTGTTGCAGCGCCTGTGAAGGATGGAGCACTTAATATTGTCATGGGTGTGAATGATCACCTGTATAACCCAGATGAACATCATCTGGTCACGGCTGCATCGTGTACAACCAATTGTCTGGCACCTGTTGTGAAAGTGATGCATGAGAAGATCGGCATCAAACATGGCTGTATGACCACGATTCATAATATCACCAATACCCAGACGATTATTGATAAAGGTCATAAAGACTTGCGCCGTGCCCGTGCCTGTGGTGTGTCACTCATTCCTACTTCCACTGGTTCAGCAAAAGCGATTACGCAGATATTTCCTGAACTGTCGGGCAAGTTGAATGGTTTGGCTGTACGTGTTCCTCAGCTCAATGCATCTGTTACAGACTTTGTATTTGAGGCGCCTCGTCCGACAACGGCAGAAGAGATTAACAGCCTGCTTAAAGAAGCATCTGAAGGTGAACTTAAGGGTATTCTTGGCTATGAAGAGCTGCCATTGGTATCGATTGATTATAAAGATGATGCCAGGTCATCCATTGTTGATGCGCTTTCAACCATGGTTATTGATGATACGCAGGTGAAATTGCTGATCTGGTATGATAATGAAGTGGGGTATGCGAATCGGATGATGGAGTTGGCCAGAAAAGTCGCCCGCTCCCTGATTGATTGATTGATGCTACTGATCGGTTGACGTAATTATTTTATGGATCAGGGCTTTCGTAACTATCTAACCGTCACCGGCGGCTATTGGGCTTTCACCATCACCGATGGTGCGATCCGCATGCTGGTGGTGCTCTATTTTCATGGGCTTGGTTATTCACCACTGCAAATTGCTATGCTGTTTCTGTTCTATGAGTTCTTTGGCATTGTCACGAATCTGGTTGGTGGCTGGCTGGGGGCACGCATTGGTTTGAACCGCTGCATGCATATCGGTATGCTCATGCAGATAGGTGTCTTATTAATGTTAACGGTGCCGGATGCATGGCTGACCGTAGCTTATGTGATGGTGGCTCAGGCGTTCTCCGGCATTGCCAAAGACCTGAACAAGATGAGTGCAAAGGCGGGTGTGAAATTATTTGTGCCGGTGCAGTCCGATGCCAAGCTGTTCCGCTGGGTCGCAATTTTGACGGGTTCGAAAAATGCACTCAAAGGTGCAGGGTTCTTTATTGGCGGTGCACTGCTGGCATGGTTGGAGTTTAGGGGCGCATTGTTTGCGCTCTCGACCATGTTACTGCTGGCGCTGATTTGTACATGGTGGTTGTTGCCGTCCGGTCTGGGTAAAACAAAAATGAAAGCAAAATTCTCTCAGGTATTTTCAAAGGATCCTCAGATCAACTGGTTATCCGGTGCCCGCTTCTTTCTGTTCGGGGCACGGGATATTTGGTTTGTTGTCGGGCTACCTGTATTTCTACAATCCGTATTGGGCTGGACATTCACGCAGGTGGGTGCATTTCTAGCACTGTGGGTGATCGGTTATGGTTTTATACAGGGAGTCGCTCCGAAAATTATTCAGCTTAGCTCGAGCCATGCACCGGGAGCAAAAACATTGGTGGTTTGGGCCGGAATGTTATCGTTATTGCCTATCGGCATAGCTATGGCTTTACAGCAGGGCTGGGATGCTGGGGCGGTGTTGATAGTCGGTTTGGCGCTATTTGGAATTGTATTTGCGATGAACTCTGCCACCCACTCCTATCTGATTGTGTCGTGGTCTGATCATGACAAAGTATCCATGAATGTTGGTTTCTATTATATGGCCAATGCCGGTGGGCGTTTGGCAGGCACGGTACTTTCCGGCCTGATCTATCAACAGCATGGCCTGGAAGGTTGTCTATATTGGTCTGCAGCATTTGTGCTGGCAGCAACGCTGGCATCGGTTAAGCTGGAGCGTATGAATAGATTTCTAACGCAGGCTCAATAAATGAGCGCATCAGATCGCCCTTGCTTGATACGAGCATGGCACAAGCATCGAGGTGAACTGCGTGGCTGGTTATTAAAACGGCTTGAGAATACAGCGGACGTTGAGGATTTGTTACAAGAGGTGTTTTTCAAAGCTATGCTGCAAAAGGAAAAATTTTGCCGTATTGAAGATGCACGTGCGTGGTTGTTTCGAGTGACCCGCAATAGCCTCATTGACAGTTATCGCATGCAGAGAAACCAGGTAGAACTGCCTGATGATTTATCGCGTGATGAGCCGGAGTTTGATGCGGTAGATACGTTATCTGAATGTCTGCCGCGCGTACTGTCGGAACTCTCTGTCGAGGATAGAGAAGTCATCACGCTTTGTGACCTGGATGGTATGTCCCAACAACATTTTTCGGACCTTAAGGGTATCAGTCTGCCAGCAGCCAAATCCCGCATACAGCGAGCACGGCGCAGGTTACGCCAGACATTGGAAACCAATTGTCAGGTACGCATGAACGATGCTGGCAATGTCTGTTGTTTTGTGCCCAGATCACCAGTGAAGTAAAGCCACGCTTCCTATGATGCTGATTGACTAAAAGCGGGTATAAACACTGATTGTTTCAATCCGGTTCCTCTGAGCCGCTGCCAGAATTGATGAGCGAACAATATTCACCTGCATCCTTTTGAACCTTCGTTCGTCTTCTAAGGTAGATGACTGAGCGAGGTAAGCATGTCGAATATCGTTGAACAAGGAACAGCAATACGCAGTTTGGATAGACTGGCGGACATGCCGTCGCGCTATCCGCTGCTGTTTCTTTTGACAGCATCCATGTTGTGGGTGTTCTTGTATGCCAATCTGTCCGGGCTTGCGGCTGCGGTCATAGCAGTCTTACCGTTAAATCAGGCAGGCCACCTGGCAGATAGTTTACGATTTCTCATTTATGAAGCTCCCAAGGTGCTGATGTTGCTCACGGCTGTTGTATTGGTCATGGGTATGATCAATTCATGGTTCACGCCAGAGCGCACACGGGCGATGCTGGCCGGCAGGCATGAGGGCGTGGGCAATGCGATGGCCGCCTCCCTGGGGATTGTTACACCATTCTGCTCCTGCTCCGCCGTGCCGCTGTTTATCGGTTTTGTGCAGGCAGGCGTACCACTGGGAATTACATTTTCATTTTTGATAGCAGCCCCCATGGTCAATGAGGTGGCGCTAACCCTGTTGTTTGCGCTGGTCGGCTGGAAGGTGGCGCTGCTCTATCTGGCGCTGGGTTTGTCCGTGGCGATTGTGGCCGGTTGGGTGATAGGAAAACTGAATATGGAACCGTATCTGGAAGACTGGGTACGTGAGATGGCTAAGGTCGATCCGGATTACAAACCAGAGCGTTTAACTATGTCGGACAGATTGCAGGCCGGCTTTGAGTCGGTTAGGGAAATCGTCGGTCGCGTCTGGTTTTATGTGGTGATCGGTGTGGCCATTGGAGCGGGTATTCACGGTTATGTGCCGCAGGATTTTATGGCCGGACTGATGGGTAAGGAATCGTCATGGTGGTCGGTGCCGGCGGCTATTTTGATTGGTGTGCCAATGTACTCCAATGCCGCCGGCATTATCCCTATTGTTGAAGCCCTGCTCGCCAAGGGCGCTGCGCTCGGCACGGTGTTGGCCTTTATGATGAGTGTGATTGCACTTTCTTTTCCTGAGATGGTGATTCTGAGAAAGGTATTGAAGATGCGTCTGATTGCTCTGTTTGTTGGAGTGGTTGCCAGTGGCATTTTGCTTGTCGGGTTCGTATTTAATGCAGTTCTGTAATTCTGAGCGCAAGGCGGCATCGCGTGACTTACTGGTTGTAAATAAAAGGAGTGGATTATGAAAAATATAAAAGTGTTGGGTACAGGCTGCGCCAGCTGTAAAAACACCATGCAACTCATACAGGAGATTGCTCAAAGCAAGGGTGTTGATGTCGAAATTGAGAAAATCGAAGAACTCAGAGAGATCATGGCTTTTGGTGTAATGCGTACTCCTGCCGTTGTGATTGATGAAAAAGTTGTTCATGCTGGTGGAGTACCTTTGCGTAGTGAGGTTGAAGCATGGCTTTAGTTTACTGATAGTTCGTGCCTGGTCTGGCTAGAGTGTAGGAGCGCATATGGAAATACGAATAGAAAAAATGGTTTGCCTATGAAGTGTATGGAAGTTCTTATTACAACTGTAGAACGGGAAATCTATCGTGGACGGGCGAGTATGGTGATTGCCCCAAGTGCAGGCGGTGAGATTGCAATTTTGCCCGGTCATGCACCATTATTGGCGATACTTCGACCCGGTGAGATTCGTGTGGACTGCCCTGTTCATGCTGAATCTAGCGAGTGCCATTCGGATAACATGGTAGTTTTTGGTGGTTATATTGAGGTTCAGCCTAATAGAATTACGATTCTTGCAGACGGGATAGAACGTGCTGCTGATATTGATGAAGCACAGGCAAAATATGCACTCAAACAGGCTAAAGAAATGTTAAATTCACCGGATAAAGACAAAGCAAGTCGGGCTTTGGTTGATCTTGATTTGGCAATAGCAAAATTACAGGTGTTGCGTAGAAATAGTAAGCACTCACTTATTAAGCCATAGCGTCGATTGCTGATTACGGCGAGGCGTGGAATTAGCGATTTGGTTGAGATGGTTTGTTTGATTTTGCGCGTTATGAATCGGCCTCATCACGAGATGTTGCCGTATTTGTAATCGTTGTATGAGCGCGGCGACAACATGCACATCAGTTTATTCAGGGGGAGGTTTTTCCATGAGGCAAAAGGTTCTGTTTTTATGTACGGGCAATGCATGTCGGTCGCAGATGGCCGAAGGTTGGTTAAAACATTTGGGAGGAGATCGTTTTGATGTCTATTCCGCGGGTATTGTGGCGCATGGTAAAAATCCACGTGCAATTAGAGCGATGAAAGAAGCCGGTGTAGATATCAGTGATCAGCAGTCAGAAGTCTTAGATGTGTCTCTGCTGGATGAGATAGATCTGTTAATTACCGTTTGTGGCAATGCGGATGAGCGCTGTCCGATTATTCCGGTCAGTTGTGAAAAACAGCATTGGCCATTTGATGATCCGGCTGCGGCCAGCGGAAGCGAAAAAGAGATTATGGCTGAGTTTTCCCGCGTAAGAGATCAAATACGCCACCGTATTGATTGTTTTCTCCAGCCATAATGGTGTTCTCCGCTCAGGCTCTCTGAGAGCAGGGCTCTGTTTATGATGAAGTCAGGCTATGGTAGTGTCGCGATCGTTGAAAATCATCCTGACGAGGAGGTGAGCGTTGGCTAAAATTGAACATGAAAAAGTGTTGCTTAGTAGTGAAGAAGCGCTCCAGCTGGTCAAGTGGGATGAGGCACGCTTGGAAGAGCTGCTGGCAACGATGCATGGCTCGGAATTGGGTGAACTACTGCTCTCCTGTCGTAAGGATAGTGAACGCCATGCGCTAATTGAATTTATTCCGGATGAACTGCTTGGTGATGCGCTGCTGGAGCTGCCGGAAGGCATGCAGGAAGATCTGCTGGCCGATTTTAAAGCCGATGAGGTCGAGGATGTTGTCGGACATCTGAATTCAGATGATGCAGCGGATATTCTGCAGGCAGTCGATAAGGATATTGCTGATGAGGTAATGGATCGACTGGAGCCTGCCGAGCGTCGTGAACTGGAACCATTGATGGTGCATGACGAGGAGTCCGCCGGTGGCTTGATGCAGGCCGAGCTGTTCAAGGTGCGCGATGACTGGTCGGCAGAGAAGGTGCTGCAAGTGTTGCGGCGTTTTGGTCGAGAGATTGAAAATTTAAACTATGTATATGTCGTCAATGATGATGATCAACTGGTCGGTGTACTCTCTTTGCATGCACTGCTGTTTGCCGAAGCCGATACCATTGTGTCTGCCTTGGCTCAGCACGATTTTCCACGTGCACTGGCAGGACAGGATCAGGAAGAAGTCGCTCGTATCTTTGATAAATACGATGTGTTGGCGTTGCCGGTTGTTGATGAGGCCGGTGTGCTGGTTGGCCGCATTACCGCCGATGATGTGATTGATGTGATTCAGGACGAGGCCACTGAGGATATGTACCGGCTGGTTGGCCTTTCTGATGAGGATGATCTTGCAGAACCTGTCGGCATTACTGCGCGCCGACGTGGCGTCTGGTTGGCGGTGAACCTGATGACTGCCATTGCGGCATCCATTGTGATTTCTCAGTTTGAAGCAACCATTGCCCAGATTGTAGCGCTGGCGGTGTTGATGCCGATTGTAGCTAGCATGGGCGGGATTGCCGGTACTCAGACACTGACTGTCATTGTGCGCGGTATTGCCTTGGGCCGAGTTACGTTTGCTAATGCCAAGCGCACACTGGTGAAAGAGGCATCGGTTGGTTTGATCTCGGGCATCGCTTTTGCACTGATCATCGGCACGATTGCATCATTCTGGTTTCCCGATCTTGGTATTCGACTAGGGTGGATTATTGCAGCAGCGATGCTGATTAATCTCTGTGCTGCCGCTCTGGCAGGGGCCATGATTCCACTGACACTGCAACGATTGAAAATCGATCCGGCTTTGGCTTCAGGCACGATTTTAACGACCGTCACCGATGTGGTTGGTTTCTTCTCATTCCTTGGACTGGCCACGATCTTTCTTATTTGATTTTCACCGCGGTGGATGCGAAGGAAAAGAGAATTATTGCCTGTCCACGAAAGGGCTGAGCACCTTCGATATCAATACAGACCAAGACAGTAATCTTGGTTTTACCCTGCGTCCTTTGCATCCTTTGCGGTAATTAGCCTTTTCTGTCATTGCGATTCGGGGGCGGGGAGGTAGCTTTCATCACCGATTTTTTCCATGGAGATTCCTATGTCTGAAGCTGTTCATCACCGTTTAATTATTCTTGGTTCCGGCCCTGCCGGTTATACCGCAGCTATTTATGCTGCGCGTGCCAATCTGGCACCTGTGGTGATTCAGGGGCAACAGGCTGGTGGTCAGTTGACGACTACGACCGATGTGGATAATTACCCTGGTTATAAAGATGGCGTGCAGGGCCCTGAAATGATGGAAGACTTCAAGGCGCAGGCTGAACGTTTTGGTACGGAATTGATTTGGGATCACATCAATGAGGCCGATCTCTCCAAACGCCCGTTCACACTCAAGGGCGATGATGGCACATATACCTGCGACGCATTGATTATTGCTACAGGCGCATCCGCTAAATATTTGGGTCTGCCAAGTGAAGATGAATTTGCCGGGCGCGGTGTATCTGCCTGCGCGACATGTGATGGTTTCTTCTATCGTGGTAAAGATGTGGCCGTTGTTGGTGGTGGTGATACTGCTGTTGAAGAAGCACTCTATCTGTCTAATTTATGCAATAAAGTAACACTGATTCATCGCCGTGATGCCTTGCGCGCAGAGCCGATTATGCAGGATAAACTACTGGCCACTGAAAATATCGAAGTGGCATGGAACAGCACCACCGACTCCATTCTGGGTGATGAAACAGGTGTGACTGGTATCCGTCTGAACTCTACGGTGGATGGCTCAAGCCGTGATGTGGATGTGCATGGCGTATTTATCGCCATTGGTCATAAACCCAATACTGATTTCCTGGCTGGAAAACTGGATATGGATGAAACCGGTTATTTGAACACTGTTGGTAAGAGCACGACAACTTCGGTTGAAGGTGTGTTTGCTGCCGGAGATGTGGCTGATCCGGTTTATCGTCAGGCTGTAACTTCAGCGGGTGAAGGTTGCAAGGCGGCTCTTGATGCTGAGCGCTGGTTAGCTGCGCAGGAATAAGCGCGCATGACAGCTCTTACACATCCTGCGGCTGTGCTGCTGGATCGTGATGGTGTTATTAATTTTGATTCACCGGACTATATTCTGTCTGCAGATCAGTGGCAGCCTGTGCCGGGAGCGCTTGAGGCGATTGCTCGGCTGCACAAAGCCGGTATCAAAGTAACTATTGTCAGCAATCAGTCAGGATTGGGACGTGGCATGATGAGCCAGGATAGTTTTAATGCCATCCATGCCAAAATGATGCTAGCGATTGAGCAGGCGGGCGGGTTTATTTCGCATGTTTCGTATTGTCCGCATGGGCCGGATGAGATGTGTGTTTGTCGAAAACCGAAACCTGGGATGGTATTGGAAACGCTGGTTGCGTTGGGTTTGGATGGTCAGCGTGAGCAGGCTCTGTTTATTGGTGATTCTATTCGTGATGTAGAGGCTGCCCATGCAGCAGGTGTGACTGCCATGCTGGTGCAGAGTGGTTATGGCGATGCCGAAAGTATTTTGCAGAAATCGCGTCTTGTGCAAACAGATATTCAGGCTTATGCCGATTTGGCTGAGGCTGTGGCGATGATTATGGGAGATGCTGAGGCATGCTGATAATCCGTTCTGCCTTGTTTAATATCTGTTTCATGTTGTTTACCGTGCTGTTTTCCGTGCTGGTGATTTTATCGCGTCCATTAGGATTTTCGGCCTCATGGATGTGGGCCAAAATATGGTCAAATAGCATCGCTGGGCTACTCAAGGTACTGTGCGGTATTCGCATCGTTATAGAGGGTAAAGAACATATGCCCGATCATGCCTGTGTGGTGATGGCCAAACATCAATCGGCAGCTGAAACATTGGCTATGCCAATGCTGGTGCCGCCATACACATGGATACTCAAACGCGAACTGTTTTATATTCCTTTTTTTGGTTGGGCTTTAGCGCTAATGGGCACGATTGGCATTCGCAGGGGTAACCCGCGCGCTGCAATTAAACAGGTGATAAAAGATGGTACGGAGAAGTTAAATCAGGGTTTGTGGGTAGTGATCTTTCCAGAGGGTACACGTGCTGCAGCGAACACTACCGGTCATTATCAACCCGGGGGTGTGATTCTAGCGCAGAAGGCGTCAGCGGGCATTTTGCCAATGGCACACAATGCTGGTGTTGTATGGCCAAAGCGTGGCTTTATCAAACATCCAGGTACGATTACATACCGTTTTTTACCCTATATTTCAGCTGAAGAAGTATCATCTGTGAAACGTCAGGATCTATTGGGTCGTTTGGAAAAAGATATTGAGGCTGCAACCAGAGAGCTGGGCGGTTAAGCCTGAACTTGCAGAAGTAACAGCAAAAAAGTTCATCTCGGCAGTGTCGCTTTTACGCATGCGCGTGCATGTGTGCCGGGAGCAGACAGACTTGCTCACAGTTTAATGCTGACCATCACCGATGAGATCGGGGGCGCAATGTAAGAAATACCGACCAGCATTTATGGGTATCGCTGGCCTGTCTAATCCGCTCGAAAAACGCGAAAGCGTTTTTTTGAGCACACTCTACTGTTTAGTTTCACGAAAAGTGGGGGTGCTTCTTGCATTGTCTGTTGCAACAAGCGACCAAAATCCCTTAATGCACATCGAAAATTGATTATAGCTAAGTTATTGGTGATAAAAATCCAAGTCTAAAAATATTAGACTTTCATTGTAACAACAGGCAATCAATCCAGTAGAAAACGCCATAAAGTAGATGGCACCAATCGACGTTCTACAAGCTTTGGTAAAACTCGCATATTGCTCAAGTCAATGAGAGTACTCGCCATTGTACAAATAATACAGGTGGAATACATCGACCACGCTATTCAAAAACATAAAAAGCGGCAGCTTTCAGCCACCGCTTTTTATTGTCAGGTGGTATCAGTTTTATTTAATGGGTGATGGTTTTTTCAATTGCTCCATCAAATCATTGTTCCACTCGCCGGACACATTGATGTGCGCGACTGCACCCAATAAAATGGCTTCAATCAGATTATGGCTTAAATAAACATAAAGTCCTGGCTGTTTGAACGTATAAATAGCTGCACCTGCAGAACCTGCACCAATCACCCAGCTTTCCAGGTTGGTCATGGGTGCATCTGAGAAGTTTCCACGCTCCCAGACATAATCTCCGTGACCGCCAATCAGGTGCGGAAAGGATTGACGATTGGCTTGCTCATGAATAATCAAAACAGTATCACCGACGGCTGCTTTCAATCCATTGCTACCAGTCAGTGCGCCCTTCACACCGTTAAAAACGACATGTGTAGGGGTCAGTGTTTTCATTACTTTCATGTCATCTTTAAAGCTGTTGATTGGCTTTTTATAACGTTTGTATACACCTTTTTCATCTTTAGGAATATAGTAGTCCTGTTCACCGATATAAAAGGCTTTATTGTACTTGATCTGTTTGCCAGCTTTATCCTTGAGACCGTCCCTTGGCAGGACCATGATCGCACCATTCATGCCATGCACCACATGCCACGGGATCATCACTCCGCCTGGAGCACAGTGATACACAAACACCCCAGCCTTGATGGCCTTGAAACGTAATACCACCTCTTCACCCGGTTTGACAACAGTGAGAGCCCCTCCACCTAGAGCGCCCGTTGCGGCGTGGAAATCGATATTATGCTTAAGGGTGCTCTCTGCCGAGTTCACCAGCGTCAGCTCAACATAATCATTTTCATGCACAACAATGATTGGGCCGGGGACACTGCCATTGAATGTAAAAGCATGAATAAAGACGCCCTTGTCAATCTCGATCTCTTTTTCTTCCATGACCATTTTTACCTGCACAACCTTAGGCGCACCCGTCACAGCTTGTTCGTGCTCTGGTAGATATGGCGGCGCTACCAATGTTTGAGTAATGCGCTCAAGTCCCTCAACACCTTTTGCAAAAGCTGCATTGCCAAGCATAAAGAAGGCTGCGAGTACAACACCCAATAGCCTGATCGGCATTTTTGTATTCATCATGTTTCTCCTTTTTTATAATATAAAATCAACTATCTACTTCTGTTTTGGATAGCCAAAGAGCTTCAAAATCCCCTTATGTAAAACACTGCAAGGCAATGAGCTATTACCCACACCTTGCAGTGTTTTAGATCATTCAGGAAGATTTCGTTTGTAGCTTTTGATTACTTGCCGGTTCCTTACCAATTGTCAGTAAATCCCATAGCAGTAGAACAATGCCTGCTGCTGTCATCACGCCAAAGATCATGCGCCATTCCATACCTTGAACAAACCATGGGTGAATTTGGGCCGTAAAGTACCCAAGCCATGTGGAACCACCAACGGCTCGCTCAATAAAGGATTGCTCATAGCCGGAAATAAGCAAAGCAATGGTCATACCTACCACTCCCATATTGAGTAGGCCTAATGCCCATTTCCATTTCCAACCACCATCTGGAAGGTTGGAGCCGATGCCTTCTTGCCCACGTATATAGGGCACAGCAATATAAATCATGGCAATAATAATGGTGGCGTACGCACCAAAAAAGGCTAAGTGACCATGTGACGCTGACCACTGTGTACCATGCGTATAAAGATTGATTTGTGGCAGTGTATGCATAAAGCCCCACACACCGGCACCAAAGAAATTACCGAACGCATGTGCAATCAACCAAGCCAATGCAGGGTTATTATTGCCTTTCATATGACGCACACCTGAGTCATAAACAGCATGCACAACCATAGCTACCAAAGGAACAGGCTCTAGAGCCGAGAAGAAACCACCAATGGTTAACCAATATTCAGGTGTACCAATCCAGAAGTAATGATGCCCAAGACCGAGAATTCCTGAACCAAACATCAATGCAACTTCAATATACAGCCATGTTGTGACAATTTTACGATCGACCTTGAGTACTTTCATCAAGCCCCAAGCCATTAAACAACCCACAAGCACTTCCCATGTCGCCTCAACCCAAAGGTGAATGACCCACCACCACCAGTATTGATCCATTGAAATATTCGGGGTGTAAAACATGCCTGCGATATAGATACCAGCCAATGCAACAAGGTCTAAAGTTAGAACGCCTGAGATTCCGCTCCACTTTCCCTTCATAAAGGTTGCCGATACGTTGTAGAAAAATATCAACATACAGACAACAATACCAATGTCAGCCCAACGTGGTGCCTCGATATATTCACGACCTTCATTGATAAACCAGCGTGTGAAATCGTCGCCAGGACCACCTTGAACCAGTAGAAACACCAAGACCACGACAGTTACAGCAGAAGTAAGTACCCAAAAACCAAGCGTACCAAGCTTGAGCCCGACAACCTCGGTTTCACTCTCTTCTTCGAGTAGCCAGTAAACGGAGCCTATAAAACCATAAAGCATCCAAACGATCATGGCATTGATATGAACTGTACGTGTCACATTAAAGTCCAATATGCCAAAAAGAAGTTTTGGATATAAGTATTGCATACCAGAGAGTAGGCCGAAAAGAATTTGTGCGCCAAAGAGCACCATCGCGACGATGTAATATTTAACAGCCAGTTTCTGGCCACCATTTAAATGATTGATATTCATTACTCAGCTCTCCTTATCAATAACAGTGAAATTGTACGGGAAGCCATTGGTATCGATGGATGACATCCATTTCAAGAATGCAATCACCGCCTTAGCTTCATCTCTGCTTATATCAAGGTTGGGCATCATTCGATCTGATCCGAAAGAGCGTGCGTTGGCTATTGGATCCATTAGGAATTCAATCATCAAGTTTTCTCGTTCAGGCTCCGAGCTCCAACCTGGATCCAACCATGCTTTGGTCAGGTCTGGTGCAAAATAAGAGCCGTTACCTAGCAACGTATGACACCCCATGCAATTTCGACCCTGCGTTATCTTTTTGCCATGCGATACGAGTGCTTCGGCTTCTTCTTCACTAAGTACCTTGCCAAACAGAGGGTCTTCAGCACCAATCACTGGCACTTGGATATTACGTTCATCATTAAACTCATAACCAATATGTTTGTTGATCACTGAATATGCAGGCACACGTTCGCTACCCGCTGTAATTTGAGGTATGGTATCAATAGTGAGGCCAATCAGGACAATAAACATGAAAGCTGTCACCCATATAGCCATTTTCTTCCAGTAGGATTCACTGGACCACCAAGGTGTTATGTTATTCATATGCCTTTCTCCTCTGCTATTTTGTTTGGGGTTTGTTCTGAACTGAGTGGTATCGGTGGATTATCACCTTGATGGGTGCTGTGCGTACCTACACATAGCTTCCAAATGCCATGCGGGGCGAATAGGTAACCAACAAGCATAATGACAACTAGCCACCACCAGAAGCCATAAAGGTGGGCTGCTGCTGCAAGTGTGAGCACTGAGACAAAAAGTGCAGCGTAAGAAATGTAGGCAAGGCTCATCAGCCAAGGCTTGGCCTGAAGTCTGGACCAAGCAAAAAAAAGCGCATACAGAGCACCAGTCATAATGATCATTGCTCCCGAGAAAAAAACGATAAAAAAATCTTGCAGTTCAACAGGCTCAATCATAACAAGTATTCCTAATGCATCTTTAATACGTAGGATTGTAGAGCCTGAAAATTGTATTGCAAGAATACGATATCTTAGCGACTGCCTTTACTAAGATTTAAATAGCATGTCTAACCTTGGCCGAGAGTTGCTCTTCAGACCATTGGAGCTATTACTTAAAAGCTTAATCTATCTGGATGATCAATAACTTTGGGTGTTCGTAGCTTTCGATGTAGGGGTGATCAAGAGTGTATGTACTATTTTGATAACTCTTGTGGAAAAGAAACGAACAAAGTTGGTGATTCGAAGTCTTAGTCAGGTGAGACTCACTCTGTCGCAATATAGCTCGGTTTTTCCTAGGCTGAAGCAGGCTTAATTTTTACATATTACCGATGTCTAAACTCTGCTTCCCACTGACCGTGTTTATTTCGATGGAGTATAAATCGTTCCGTTGTTGAGGTAGCGATTGGGCGCCGCACACCATCATGACTCTGCAGCACTCCAGACATCTCGATATAGACGGGATAAACCCATACACCACGATGGCGTTTGAAATGGCCCTCTTTTACAACCACATGGCCAAGGCTCATGCTGACAAAATCTTTACGGGTGTAATTGCCATACCAGCGCGCCTGCATACCATGATCCTGAATTTCATGAATCACCAGTTCCTTTACCTGGTACAGATCAGGAGGAACAAAAGCATCGGCCCAGCGGGCTTGCTGCAAGGCATCCCTGAACCCCGGCACAAATTGATCTGCTCTTCTGAACTCAGCGGCCGCGAGAAGAAATTCATCCTGATCCAGATGACTCAAAGCATGATTATAATGCGCTGCTGCATCATCTTCATTCGCTAATCTTTGATAGTGACGAAATAGCTGCTGGCTATTTTTATAGTTCGTTACAAAATCGATAGCCCGAGAAAAAGCATTGGCAGCAAGGCGGTAATGCCCCGCTTCGGCTTGGGCCAGTCCTCGTTGATAGTGGACGTCTGCATCCTGCATATTAGCTAACTGCCTATAGTGGGCAGCCAGTTTATCTGCATCACGAAAACCAGGGATATACTTGATCGATTCACTAAATGCATGCTGTGCATTGCGATATTCACCGTGGCTGGCAGCGGTCTGTCCCTGATTATAATAGCGCAATGCATCTGCTTTATCGGCTAGCTGTTGATATTTCTTTGATAGGATACAGGCATTCAGATAACAGCTGATAAACGAATTTGTATGCTTAAATTCAGCTATTGCATCACGATATTGTTTTGATTGTGCAAGGGACAGAGCACGTTGATAATGATCATCTGCGGCTGATTTTTTTGCACCTCTGTTCGCTGCTCTCACATCCGGTGAAGTGATCATCAGAACAGGTTGAATCAGATCCATCTCTCTGGCGCTGTTTTTTTGCTCAAGCGCAATATAGGCGTTCAATCTTACTTGAATGGCTTCGATTCTACCCTGCATGGATGCAATCGCATTGTAGTGCTGCACGGTTTGATCCCATTGTTTATTCATAGCACTACTTTTGGCTTGGGAGAGATGGTAGTTGAATGCGGCTTGGCTAATGCCGGGAAAGATCGCCAGCGTTTTTTTGTTGTTGATTTCATGCTCAAGCGACTGTGCTGCATGATTAAAGGCACTGTTATAATCACCGCGTTTTAAACTATCCTGAGATAGATTAAATTGTTTATTGGACGCAGATACACAGGCAGAAAGCAGTAGTGACAATAAAAGCAGCGCTAAACCCTTGCTGATCATAGGTCTTATCAAACTATTGCGAATCATCATGTGAGGCTCCTGATTGGTGAAAAAGTAAACAGATCAGGCTCATGAGCAACGCGCAAATAATGCACGTTACGCGTTATTTACCGATCACAGAGAAAACTAGCGCTGCAGGCGATACCATCGGGCTTTATTTTCTGCCCAGAATCTCCGGTACTCTTCGTCGGTGACCTGACCATCTCTGTTGGCATCCATCTCTTTAAAACGGGTCTTGGCCCGTTGATCAACCATGGCTTTATACTCTTCAAACGAAATGGATTCAGATGCATCGGCATCGAGCTCCATAAATGCACCGACAATTTTATCCGTGCTCGATTTCACCTCAGCCATTGCTGGAGCACTCGCCATCACGAACACCATAGAACTCAATAGAACAGTAGCAAACCATCGAAAAAACATACGCACCTCGCATCCACAATTGCCGTAACAAACAGCAGACGGCATCATATCCAAATTAGAGTCTGTTCACACCATTAAACTCATCAGGGCGAGGGAAACATGAAGGCATATCTAGATTTAATGCGTCATGTGCGCAACAACGGCACACAAAAGGGCGACCGTACCGGTACCGGCACACAATCTGTGTTCGGCCACCAAATCCGTTTTGATCTGACCCAGGGTTTTCCGCTAGTCACCACCAAGAAAGTGCATCTAAAATCCATTATCCATGAGCTTCTTTGGTTTCTCAAAGGCGATACTAACACCAGATACCTCACAGAGAATGGTGTGAAGATATGGAATGAATGGGCCACAGAAGATGGTTCGCTCGGTCCTGTATATGGATTTCAGTGGCGCAATTGGCCTGCTCCGAATGGTCAACTGATTGATCAAATTGATGAGCTTATTCAACAGATTAAAAGCAAACCCAATTCACGGCGTTTGATTGTATCGGCCTGGAATGTGGCCGATCTACCGGATGAGTCGATCAGTCCGCAAGCCAATGTAGCCAATGGTAAAATGGCGCTGGCCCCATGCCATGCTTTTTTCCAATTTTATGTGGCTGATGGCAAACTATCCTGCCAACTTTATCAGCGCAGTGCCGATATTTTCCTTGGTGTACCATTCAATATCGCATCCTACGCGCTGCTTACCATGATGATTGCTCAGGTCTGCGACCTTGAAGTGGGAGACTTTGTCCACACCTTTGGTGATGCCCATCTCTACTCCAATCATAGTGAACAGGTAGAAACCCAGCTGGCGCGTGAGACATTCCCTCTGCCAACCATGCAGATCAATCCTGATGTAAAAAGTATTTTCGATTTCAAAATTGATGATTTTGAATTGAGCAACTACGAATGCCATCCGGGCATCCGTGCCCCGATTGCAATCTGATACAGATCATTGAACGCGAGCACTATTTTCTAAACTATGGCTACATTGATGACCCCGAAGATTAGTGCTGGTTTGCGTGGGTGGCCTGATGCGTAGCTGTTTTATTTAACAGTTCCAACAAATGGATGGCGGCTTTATCATAAGGACTATCGGCATCTGCATGGAATGAAACATCAATCATACCCTGTCCTTGCTTCTGCATGAATAAACCAACGTCATTTTCAAGTAGCTTGCCATTTAATCGCATAAGTGCCGCTTGTGCAGCAATCAGAACCTGGTTTTGTAAGGCTTTATCTTTATTGCCTGCCTGTGATGCGGCTTCAAGCACTTCAAAAACGGCATCACCGAGATCATGTGTTGTCTTCATCATCGGCATTTGACTGCCTCCACCATGGTGCATGGCATTCATTTCAGGGCCTGACATGCCTCTGCGAGCCAGATCAAGGGCCGACTTTCTTGCTGTATCACCCGGCAGAACAGCGAAAGAGGCCGACTGCGTTAATAGCATTTGCAGTTGTAGCATTTGTGTATCATTCGCATCTGCATGTTGCTGCTGAGAGCATGCCGATAGCAGCATACAGCTTACAAAAAACATGGATATGATTCGTTTCATTGGCGCGTTCCCCTTTTGTGCTTACGCTGCAGCGGATATGAATGCCTTGAGTCAGCACGGCTTATGCTGTCAGATTCACGCAGACTGAGAAAGGCAGGTAATCGCATCAACATGAACAGACAATGGAACAACATGATTATACAAGCCAGTGGTGCCAGCAGCACTGAGCGCGGCGAAGTGATTCAATCGCTTTGGAGTGGTTATGGTGAAATCGTGCGTTATTCACTCTCAGGTGCAGATGTACCAAGTGTGGTCATCAAACACGTAAAATTTCCCTCTGCCGTGAATCATCCGCGCGGCTGGCATAATGATCATGCACATCAGCGTAAAGTAAAATCATATGAGGTGGAGATGCACTGGTATCACGACTGGGCAAAGCGTTGTGATGACGCTTGCAGGATTCCGCACAGTTATGCCTCACAGGCGCATGGTGATGAACATATCATGATTCTGGAAGATCTGGATGCAGCCGGTTTTCCTGCCCGTCAAAACCAGCTCGATCTGCATGGCATTCAATTGTGTCTGAGCTGGCTGGCTAGTTTCCATGCGACTTTTCTGGGTGATAACCCATCCGGTCTCTGGCCTGTTGGCAGTTACTGGCATCTGGCTACGCGTCCGGATGAACTGGCGGTGATGGATGATGATGCACTGCGCGATGCGGCGCCAATCATTGATTCCATGCTAAGCAATTGTCATTACAAAACCATCATTCATGGTGATGCTAAGCTTGCCAACTTCTGCTTCTCCACGGATGGTGAGCGCGTTGCTGCCGTTGATTTCCAATATGTCGGCGGTGGCTGTGGCATGAAGGATGTGGCTTATTTTCTAAGTAGCTGCCTTTCTGATCGCGATCATGAGCAATATGAAGAGGTTCTGTTGAGTCACTATTTTGACACTCTGAAGGTAGCCATAATCCAACACGGTCATAGCGTCGATGTTGATCTATTAGAGCATGAATGGAGGTCTCTATTCCCAGTCGCCCAAGCAGACTTTTACCGCTTTCTGGTTGGCTGGATGCCGACCCATTGGAAGATCAATGATTATAATAAGCGCATCGCGATGGAAGTCTTGAAGAGCCTGTGATCAGTAGCACATGCATCGAATATATGCTACCGTTATTGACCCACTTCCTGTGTTTGCAGTTCATTCAAGCGACTCATCCATTGGGCGCGTTGCGCGGCTGTGTAAGCTGTTAATTTTTTCCGCAGTGGGGGATAGGCTTCAGTAACATTAATAAATGCCGCATAGGAAATATGCACAATGGTAACACCAGTCTTGGTAACCAGATTGGCAGGACAGCCGGTATCATGAATGGCTGTTGATTCGCCAACAAGCGCTCCCGGGCGCAGTGTTTTCAGGTGTTCAACGCCGTCTTTATTTTGCAACTGATAATGCGCTTCACCCTTAACAATCAGATCAATATGATTCAATTTTTTGCCCGCTTCATGAATCGTGGTTCCCTTAGCATACTCTCTGATATAGCTATCTTCGACCAAATGCTGACGCATATCCAATGGAATAATTTGTAAAACAGGGCTTTCTGAAATCATGCGAATCAGGGCACGACGTTCAACTTTGCGCGCCATTACTTTTTTTAGCACCGGTGTCGATATCAGTGCTTCCAATATTTTTTTGCGCGGCAGTCTTACTACAATGCTTTTTTTATTGGCCACTACATTACTTTTGTGTGGGCCCGGATTGAGCAGCTTATTTTCAGCCACAACATCACCCGGTTTAATCAAACTGAGTAAAACTGGAGCCCCGCTTTCACCTTCTGAATATTCAGCCAACTCCCCCTCGCAGAGCAGGTAAATTGTATCCAGTTTATCGCCATGGAGGAATAGATGCTGACCTTCGCGTAAGCGTTGCTGATTGAGCTTGATCCAGAGTCGACTGCGCACAAATGATGGTAACAGATTTTGAATATCTTCTTGCCAATGCCGGGGCTCGCAAACCCGACCAATCATCGGATACTGTTTGGTCAACGCATCGGCATTACGCAAGTCTCCCCTTTTCACCAACAGAGCATGCAAATGCCGCAACATATCAAGGCCTGTTGTCTCTTTCCCCATGTCCATAAGCAGTTCGGCATATTGCCTGACATGGGCTTCATTATTCGGATGAAGCTTCACCATATCGGCATAAACCTTTAACAATACCGACTTTTGCTTTAGAGGCTCTTTTTTATTCATCGTTAGCCGACGCTAATCATAACTAGCTGTTTTGAAAACTGTTTTCATAGACGTTGTCAATTAAGATTGAAATATTAACCAGTGCGTCCACAATCCCACTTTTTTCAGGAGTTCTCAATGTCATTGATGAAAACTATTCGTTTAGAATCAAAACTTATTTATATCAAAGCGGAAGAAACTGTTCGACGTAAATTCCGTAAAATGCTGCAGCGTATGATTATCCTTGGTCTGGCACATAAGGACTCTATCAAAGCCATCGAAATAGCTACGGCATTTGCAAAGTTTGAGCAAGAACATATGCCTGACTGCCCGGAATTTAACACTATCATGCAGCATTACGCACATGGTCTGAATCAAGCTGCGGCTGATGGCTTATACCTTGAGTTTGGCACCTACAAAGGTAAATCGATGAATATTATGGGCAGCATAAGCCCTAACACCCAGTTCTATTGCTTCGATTCGTTTGAAGGCTTGCCTGAAGATTGGCATGTTGGCGTAGATAAGGGCACGTTTGGTATTGAAGGTAACATCCCTGATATCCGCCCGAACATTCACCCGGTCAAAGGCTGGTTTGATCAGACCCTACCTGAATTTGCCAAGCAGCATGAAAATGAGACGATTGCCTTTATGCATGTGGATTGTGATCTCTACTCGTCAACCAAAACCATTTTCGAATCCCTGGGCCATCTGATTAAACCGGGCACAGTGATCTTATTCGATGAATATCTATCCATGCCAGTCGATGGTGATTGTGAATACAAAGCATTGATGGAGTTTTTGGCTGAATCCGGCTTGAATATTGAATATATTGGTAAAATTCGTGGTTTCAATCAGGTTGCAGTGCGTATCATCGACTAGGTGTGACGATGAGATGTAAGCCGTAAGCATGCATATTGATGCCCACATCACCGACACCTTAATCAAGCTGTTTGCGGCATGGTTGTTAATCGCTGGCGTTGCTTTTTGGGCTCACCGTGAACAGCTTGGTCTGTCACGCCGCATGCTGCTCGCGTCCGGGCGCGGCCTGTTGCAGTTACTTGCGCTTGCATTTGTACTGCACTGGATTTTTGATCTCCAATCACATTGGGCACAAGCGATGTTAATTATCGGCTTTTGCCTGCTGGCCGGCCATAACAGCGCCAGCCACTACAATGGTGCAATCAGTACATGGCTAGCCTGTAGTGCCGGCCTGGTTTGTGCCTGTCTGGTTACACTGCCATGGTTAACCATGACTGGCTCAATCACTGATGATACACGCACATTGGTACCGCTCGGCAGTATGATTGCAGCCAACGGTATGAACGCGATGTCCATTATGTTTACCCGCATGAAATCAGGCGGTGATGTCGGTGAAGGTGTGAAAATAGCCCTGATACCCAACATTGATACTTTGCGTCTGGTTGGGCTTGTGCATATGCCCGGCATTTTTGTCGGCATGGTACTGGCTGGCGCTACAGCCTTTGATGCAGCAGCAGCACAACTGACTGTGCTCTACATGATAACCGCCTCCAGTTTTACCGCCTGCCTTATCAGCTTTTTATGTCTGAATCATTTGAAGAAACGCGAAGCCTGATCAGCCGGGAAGCAATCCGCTCCGCCAGCTTCACCATCGCTCTTTACCTTGAACTACAGCTGTTTTCCTGCGATTATTAGCTAATGGCTCACAATGATTTCATCTCTTTTACCATAAGGCGCTCTTGCGACTAAAGCGTATTGAGCTGGCCGGCTTCAAATCCTTCGTTGATCCAACCCGGATTGAGCTGGATCAGGGCATTACCGCTATTGTCGGCCCCAATGGATGTGGAAAATCCAATATTGTTGATGCTCTGCGCTGGGTGCTCGGCGAACATTCGGCCCGACATTTGCGCGGGGGCGTCATGGACGACCTTATTTTTCAGGGTTCTGACAGTCGCGCGCCGGTTGCCATTTGTGATGTTGAATTAACCTTTAATATTGAAAAAGGCTCCTTATCCACTCCTTATCACGACACCGATGAAATCCGTGTTCGACGACGCCTGACGCGTGATGGTAATTCCGATGCCTTCATCAATGGCAAAATGGTTCGTATCAAAGATATCGTAGATCTGTTTCTCGATACCGGCATTTCCACGCGTGCCTATGCCATTGTTGAGCAGGGATCGATTGCACGTATGGTAACGGCCAAACCAGAAGAGAGGCGGGTGATATTCGAAGAGGCCGCTGGCGTCATGAAATACCGTTCCCGTCGCCGTGAAGCTGAACGGCGCATGAAAGAGACACGCCAGAATCTTGATCGTGTGCTGGATCTGCTCGAAGAAGTGCGCAGCCAATGTCGAAGCTTAAAACAGCAAGCCTCACGGGCGGAACGTTTCAAAACATTACAGTATGAATTCAGTCGATTGCAGTCGCTCAGCCTTGCTCTGCGTTATAGGGCGTTGCAAGAGCATTATCAGCAAATTGAAACAGCACTTGTCAGCGCCAACAGCGAAGAAAACAGCAGCGCTCAGCAATTAACAGCCTGTGAAAAGAGCGTGGCCGAAGCGCGTGATCGGTTGGTTGCACATGAACATGAAGCCCAAGCTGTTCAGGATGCTTTGCGTAGTGCGGAGCAACAGCGGTCTGATTTGCAACAACAGGCTGAACGTGCATCAGGACAACGAAGGCTACTCACTGAACGCAAAGAAGCTCTGCAACTGCGCTTGCAGGAAAGCACAAATCAGCAACAAGCAATTGCCTCTGAACGTGATGACATCGAGCAACAGATCGCCAAACAAAACGATGCAGAGCTATTGGCACAACAACGATCCGCTGCGGCAGTGGTGGAAGCGTCCACCATACGTTACCGCTCTCAAAGTAATCGCCGTGATCGTTTACTTGCCGAGTTTGAACGTCTGCGTCTTGCCAATGAACAAGCTGTACAACAGCGCAACAATGCAGAACAGGCACTGAGCAGGCTACAACAGCGTGAGATTCAGTTAAGTGCCCGCCAGAGTGCCTTGAGCGATCAACTCAACATGCAGGAAGGGCATGCACAGGCGTCAGCACAACAACAAACATCGGCACATCAGCAACAGCAGGATGCTGAATTAGCACTGCATGAAGCGCAAAATGAACTGGAGTGTTGTCGCCAGGCAAGGGAAGCATCAGCCCAGCTATATCATAGCCAGGAATCAGAGCTGTATGCATGTAATGGGGTCATGCAGGAGCTGCGTGAACGCTGTAAAAGTCAGGATGTATCGGATGATCTGCGCAGTGCTTTTAGAGAAAAGGGCTGCCTATGGATGGATGAAGTGCTGCATGTGCCGGAAGGTTTAGAAGCGGCCGTTGCAGCAGCTCTGCGCGGCCGTTCTGCGGATGTATGTTTATCAAGCAACACAAGCACTACTGATCTGCAGCAACTTTTAAAGCAGGCCAGTGCAGAACCGGTCGCTTTGTTTCAATGCCAGCATGCATCGACAAGCACGACAGATAGCCAGTCAACATCACTGGCGACAGCCATCGGTATCGACGTCTCACACCCGCTATACGCGTTATTTGCCCCTATTCAGCTGGTCGAAAAGATCGAAGATGCCATTATTGGAAAAAGCGCTACAAATGCCTGTTGTGTGAGCCGGGATGGATGGCGTCGGGAAGCGGGCGGCTGGCTTATCCCTCCATCGGGTAATCGTACGGCACGGCGCCTGGCAGCTCAACGATCATTGCGTGCATCTGAGCGCAAAGTCAGTCAGGTAGAAATAACACTCAAGCAACATAAGCAGCAGTTTGAAAGCGCTGAAAAAGCACTGCAACAGATGCAAGAGAGGTGGCAGCAGGCGCATCTGCAATCCACACAGGCCCAAAGCCAAGTGCAAAATGCTGATGCTGGCGTGTTGCGCGCAAAAGCCGAGCTATCTTCGTTACAGGAACAACAACAACGTCTGAAGGCTGATGTAGCCGAGCAGGAAAAAGAACATCAATATTGGCAAGAGCAACTCACACAAGCTACTGACATCAATCGACTATCTGCATTACAGCAACAGGCTAAGGATGTGTTAAGCCAGCAACAGGAGGCTATGAGTCAAGCCGATGAAACGCTCAATCATGCCCGCCAATGCAAGGCACAAGCAGATCAGGCATTGGCTCTGTTTACACAGGCCTGTGACAGTTTAAGCCAGCAGTGTGAGCGTTTGTCTCAGGAAGAGGCGCGCCTGACATCGCGCATGGAAACCGATCACACACGCTTACAGCAGGTCGAAGCCGAGCTCAAACAAGCCCACAATCGGAGTGATCTGGATCAACAACTGGCGCGTTCTATAAGCGCTGTGGATGCCGCCCATCAAAGGCTGAATGCAGTGCGCAGCACAGGTCATGCACTACAACAGCTGCTACATGAGTCCGAACGTAGCGAGCGGCAGGCGCAGCAGGTGTTGCAACTTACTGCGACTCAGCGTCAAAATATTGAAGTGGAGCAGGCTAAATATGCTGCACGGCTAGAGGATACAGACAGTGAGATTCGGCAGCGTTTTCAAACCTCGGCGCAACAACTATTACACGATCTTGAGCATACAGATGAGAATGACGATGCAAGTGGCACTGCTGAAATGGAACAATGTAAAAATGCCGATGTAATCATGCAGCGCGTCAATACGCTTGAAGAGCAAATTCATCGTTTTGGGCCAGTGAATTTGTTGGCCATTGACGAGTTTGAACAAGCCAGTCAACGCGAAGGATTTTTGAGCACACAGGTTTCTGATCTTGAAGATAGCTTAACTACGCTGGAGAACACGATTGCCAGCATTGATCGCACCACCAAAGAACGCTTTAAAGACCTGTTTGAACAAACCAATGCCAATTTTAAACAGACATTTCCTCAGCTGTTTGGTGGTGGCAGGGCCGAATTAAAACTAGATAGCGACGATATTTTAACAGCCGGTGTAGAGGTTATTGCACAGCCTCCGGGTAAACGATTACAGGCTGTCGGGCTACTTTCCGGCGGTGAAAAAGCACTGACTGCAGTAGCGCTGGTTTTTTCCATTTTCAAAATCAAACCGGCACCTTTCTGTGTACTCGATGAAGTCGATGCGCCACTCGATGATGCCAATGTCGGACGCTTTGGGGACATGGTGCGAGAGCTCTCTGATCGGGTACAGTTTCTATCCATTTCGCATAATAAAATAAGTATGCAAAAAGCCGATCGCCTGATTGGTATTTCGATGCCTGAACCCGGCGTTTCAAAGATTATTTCAGTTGATCTGAAACAGCTCCCTCCGAACACGTAGAAACTGGCATGAATCCTGCTGGAGTCCTCTGCCGAGTATGCCAGGAGAAAAGATGAGCCAGGAGAACAATTCCGCCACCGACCCAACACATCAAGCCTTAATGGACGCCCTGGCACCCTGCCCCGGTGGCTATTTTGCAGCAATGCTTATTTCTGAATCGGTCTTGTGCGATACCGATGTTAAAAAAGCTATGCGTGTTCAGCACAAACTGGGCAACAATAAGTTGCTCTCTACCATTTTCGTTGAGCTTGGCATGCTTACTGAAAGTGACCAGCGCCGACTGATTCGTAAACATGGCACAAGCTTCCGTATCGGTGAATTGATCTGTGAACTTGGTTATATCTCGCTAGAGCAATTGCAACAGGCTGAACAGAAGCTCGCAGTATCACCTGGCAAACGGATGGGTGAAGTGATTCGCGAACTGGGGCTTATTGATGACAGGCAATTGGCACAAGCACTGTCGGAGCAATTAAACCTGCCCTTGGTGCATGTCGATATTGATACCGCAGACCGACAACTGTTGCGTAAATTCCCCGTCAAATTTATGCGTATGCATTTGACTGTGCCATATGAGGCCAGCGAAACCAAGGTATCCATTGCTACGGCCAACCCCATTAATAATAATGCTATTGAAGAAATAGAGCGCCAACTCAGAAAAAAAGCCGTCATCTCGATTGCGGCTGAAAGTGCCCTGTTATCCATGCTGGGCAAACTAGAAGCGGCGGGCAATAAGGGTGAAGCACATGATCAGGTCGCAGAGGTCGTAGATAGCATCTTACTATCGGCTATTCGCGAGGGTGCCAGTGACATTCATATAGAACCTATGGATGATAAAACACGCATTCGTTTGCGTCTCGATGGTGTATTGATTCATAAAATGGATCTACCGCCTGAATTGGCTCAACGTACCATCGCTCGTATCAAGGTATTGGCTGAAATGGATATTTCAGATAGCCGCCGCCATCAGGATGGTCGATTCAGTCGCGAGGTTGGTCATGTTACGGCCGATTATCGTGTCTCGACCTATGTGACTATCTATGGTGAGAACCTCGTAATGCGTGTTTTACGCAGTAGCGGCGGGCTAAAAAGTATTGAACAGATCAGTATGAGCAGAGGCTTGCTTGAGCGTTTTAAACATGAAGCGCTCGATGTACCAACGGGCGTTATTCTGATTACCGGACCAACCGGCTCGGGAAAAACAACCACCCTGTATGCCGCGATTGATTATCTGAACCGTCCCACTACAAAAATCATTACGGTGGAAGATCCGGTGGAATATATTGTGCCCGGCATTATTCAATGTTCAGTCGATAACACGGCTGGCCGCTCTTTTGATGAATCATTGAAATCAGTCGTGCGCCAGGATCCGGACATTATTGTGCTCGGTGAGGTGCGCGATAAAAAGTCTGCACAGGTAGCCGTGCAAGCGGCACTGACAGGGCATAAAGTATTAACCACATTTCATACAGAAGACTCGATCGGTGGTCTGTTGCGATTGATCGATATGGGTGTGGAAACATTTCTCATCTCATCCACCGTTGTCAGTATTTTGGCCCAGCGCCTGATTCGAACCATCTGTCCGGATTGTCGTCAGGCGTATATGCCCAATAAACGGATTGCCAATTTAATCGGCATTGATGATGTCACCCTGCGTGAGCACACCTTTTATCGCGGCACCGGTTGCGGAACGTGTTATGGCACAGGCTATCATGGGCGTACGGCGCTGCATGAATTGCTCGTGCTCAATGAAGATGTCCGCGAAGCCATTATTGCCCATAAATCATCTCAGGAAGTGCGCCAGATCAGTTGCAATAGCACCGATCTCTTATCGCTGATGGAAGATGGCTTGTACAAAGTATTGTTGGGCTTAACCACTGCTGAAGAAGTGTATCGCATTGCACCGCGTTCACCATCTCATCGTAGCGTAGAAGAAATTTATACATTGATGGGGCATGAGACATGAGTCACGATATCTTTGCACTGGCTACAGAAATACGGCGTCGCTTTCGCGAAGGTGATGCCCGTTTGCCTATTTTACCGGAAGCCGTCATTGAGGTACGTAAAATAGTTCAAGATGAAGAGAAGGGAGCTGCAGATATCGCGCGCGTGATCGGCAACGATACCACCTTTTCCACTACTGTATTGCGGATTGCCAACAGTGCGCGTTTTAAAACGGGCTCACATGAAATTCGCAATCTCTCGATGGCCATTCAACGCCTTGGCGGACGCCGAACATTGCAGTTAATGACGGCTATTTCAGCGCAATTGCATCTGGCCGTGAAAGACAAAGGCTTGCAAGCACTGCTGCGAGAAAGCACGCAACATTCACTGCTGGTCGCAACCGCAGCCCAACATATGGCTAAACTGATCGGCAGTGTTGATCCTGAAGAGGCCTTCATGGCCGGGATGCTATTTGATGTCGGTGTGTCAGCCATTGTCTGCGCTGTACCCAAAGAGCTCGCCAGTTGTAATATTGAAGAGAGCCACCATATTCTGAGCCAATTGCACAGGGAAATGGGAGGGCGTCTGCTCACCTATTGGGAGATGCCTGATTCATTCATTTCACTGGCTTCACATCACGGCGTTGAATCCGATGACCGCCCACGTGAAAACCTTATTGACCTGATTGATGCCGTACAATTCATGCTTGCCGATAGTGATTATAAATCACCCTTTGATGATATCCCGGAAGGTGTTGATGCCCTGCATTATCCTCCCATGCAACGGCTTGGCATTAACGAAACACATCTTGCTGCTGTTGAAGTTGAGCTGGAAGATGGGTTTGAAGAACTGCAGAGCATTTTCAGCCTTTCATCATAACTCATTCATCATCACGGTTTAGATGCAAAAAGGTCGGGGAATGATAACTTTAAGCGTTTGATTTCTGCCACTATTTGCCTATACAGTGATTCACTTTCAAGAGGGATAGACATCTCCTGTTGTACAAACTGCGGTGTTTCATGCAAACAGGATCGTCGAGCTGATAGCCAGATAGAATCATGCAGTATATCTGCTTCACTTTGGTCTGTTTCGGCATTGCCTGCTTCAATATAAGCTGCAGCAGCTTCTCCCTCTGTCATCAGTTCTTGTTGAAGCACATGCTGTAAAATCAGGTGCGCAGTATGCAAACTCAGCATGGTATGCTGGAGATCCTGTGGTAAACACTCGGCTTTCTGTACCGTCGGATGATGGTGAAAAGAGATCGCATTACGAACCAATGCGGGTAGTTTCCAATGCAGAGCCAGCATCATACCCGCATCAATATGCGTATAAGCCAGCGCTTTTTGCTCAGCAGCGAGCGTAGGCATGCCCTGATCAATCAATGCCTTGAGTTGATCCAAGGTGTGCTCATCCTCAATATGCAAGATCACTAACTTACCAATATCATGCAGCATCCCGATCAAGGTAGCGTCATGGCGGCTTACCTGTCGGGCAGGTTCAACCAATATCCTTGATAATATGGAAATAGCCTGACTATGGAACCAGACATGGCGAACTTCTCTTTTACTTTGCTCACTCGCTCCCAAATCAGGGGCCAGCACACGGAAAATAATGCTACTGGCCTCATCCAATCCAAGTCGCGCAATAGCCAGCCGAATATTACTGATCTCTACACCACCTGGCACAACGTAGGCTGCTGAGTTACACATTTTCAAAATATGTGCGGTCAGCACCGGATCTTGCGCCACACATTGGCCCAGTTCACTGGTAGAAGCGTCATCTTGCTGCAAAACCTGTTGTATTCTGTGCCAAATTTCTGGCATGGGTGGTATTTTAGTGATGCGTGCTAACAGATGTTCACGTGTTGTTTTATCCAGCGCAGGTGGAGCATTCAAATCATATAGATGCATGTCCGGCTTAAGCTGCGCACTATGCTTGAGCACATAAGCCACAGATTCTTCACTATAGGGAACATTGTTATCAAACTTACGTTTAGGAGTTGTTGTTTTGTTGCCCTTACTGCTATTTTTAGATGATTTCTCTATTGGAAGAGGTTCACTCTGGCGGCCAAAGAGATTATCGAAAAAACTACGCAACCAGGACACATCAACCTCCAATTATCGTAAATGAAAACATACACGCCGGCATAAAAATCGTGATCCTCATTTACATTTAGCTTATTCATTTTATTTTAATTCTGTCGTGCTTTTATCGCGTTTCATGACACTTGAGCAAGTATTCTGCCATAGGTCTGAATCAACAGGGTTTGCTTGCACCGATATACCCATTTAGCGTTGGCCATCACATGAGTAAACAAGCCAATACCCCGAAAAGCCTCGATACCCTCTTTATCAAAACTTACGGCTGCCAAATGAATGAATATGATTCAACGCGCATGGCCGATATGATGAAAGAAGCATACGGACTTCGTTTGGTCGCCGCACCTGCCGATGCCGATGTTATTTTAATGAACACCTGTTCAATACGCGAAAAGTCAGAAGAAAAGGTCTATTCTGAACTGGGACGTTACAAGAAACTCAAAGATAAACGTCCCGATATGATTATTGGTGTAGGTGGATGTGTTGGCCAACAGGAAGGTGAACGTATTCAGCAACGTGCACCATATGTAGATATTGTGTTTGGCCCTCAGACCTATCACCGCTTACCCGAAATGGTAAAAGAGATTCGTCGTGATCGTGTCTGCCTCACTGAAGTTGATATGCCTGAAATTGAAAAGTTTGATCATCTGCCTAAAGCAAAAAGCCATGGTTTCGTAGATTGTGTCACGATCATGGAAGGATGTGACAAATTCTGCACCTTCTGTGTGGTGCCTTATACGCGTGGACCTGAACTCTCTCGTCCTGTTGCTGACATTTTAGAAGAGTGCACACAATTGCTGGCTGGTGATGCCCTTGAGATCAGCCTGTTAGGTCAGAATGTCAATGCATATCGCGGTATAGGACCTGATGGTGACGAGTGGGATTTTACCATGCTGCTATATGCTGTCGCTGAATTGGAAGGGTTGAAACGCCTGCGTTTCTCGACCAGCCACCCCATGGAAATGACTTCAGAGTTATGCGTTGCATTCGGCGAGATACCGCAATTGATGCCATATCTGCACCTGCCCGTTCAAAGCGGCTCAGATCAAATACTAAAAGCGATGCATCGCGGACATGATCGTGAACATTATTTTCGCATTATTGATGAATTGCGCCAACATTGTCCTGATCTGGCTTTATCATCAGATTTCATTGTTGGATATCCGGGAGAAACCGATGCTGATTTTGAGGCGACTCTCGATCTGATACGACGTGTTGGATATGACACGGCCTATTGCTTCAAATATAGCCCTCGCCCCGGTACGCCGGCTGGCAAATCAGCAGATGATGTGCCCACCGAAGTGAAAGATGCGCGCTTGCAACAGCTGTTTACCCTGATGCGGGAACAAACACGCAGTGCGATGGAGTCTTCCGTGGGTAAAACCGTGGATGTGTTGGTGGAAAAAAACAGCCGTGATGAAGGCGATATGCAAGGTCGGACATCAGATTTCAAAATTGTGCATTTCAAGGGTAATCCACGCCAAATAGGTCAAATCATGCCCGTGCGCATCACAGAAGCATACGGCCAGTCGCTACGTGGCGAGTTGGTTCTTACGGGTGAATAACGCTATCTCAACAGGCTTTTATATATGACTATCTCTCTGCGTCTTGATACGCTTGATACAGTTTCTTTACGTAATCTATGCGGCGCAGACAACTGGGTTCTGAGCCGGGTAGAGCAATTTTTTCAGGTGCGCTTTATCGGTCAGCCGGGCAATTGGAAAATTGAAGGCGACCGCCCTGGCGCTGCCAGACAAGCCATGCACAGGCTGCAACAACAGCTGTCCAGGGAAGCATGTGAACTTACCGATGTTGATGTGGAAGGCGTCCTGCGCGATAACGATGCGGATACAGCAGAGGACAGCAGTGATGCAATACATGCTGATGTACTCATTGCAGGTCGGCGGCGTATCCGTGGGAAAACAGTCAACCAGCGCAGTTATTTAAAAGCTATTCAGCAAAAAACGCTGACGCTGGCTGTAGGCCCTGCCGGTTCCGGTAAAACCTATCTGGCCGTAGCTGCGGCAGTCGCCGCGATGAACACCAATCAGGTGGAACGCATCATTCTCACCCGCCCTGCGGTAGAGGCCGGTGAGCGTTTGGGATTTTTGCCTGGAGACATGCAGCAAAAAGTCGATCCCTATCTACGCCCGCTTTATGATGCGATGGCTGATATGCTGGGTGTAGAGAAGATGCAAGCGTTGATCGAGCAAAGTCGCATTGAAGTGGCTCCATTGGCCTATATGCGCGGCCGTACCCTCAATGATGCCTTTGTGATACTGGATGAAGCGCAAAATACAACGCGCGAACAGATGAAGATGTTTCTCACACGTTTGGGTTTTGGTTCAAAAATGGTCGTGACTGGCGATATCACCCAAGTGGATCTGCCGAGACATCAAAAAAGTGGGCTTTTACATGCCCTGCAGGTACTCGAACATGTCAGTGATATTGGTCTGTGCCGCCTGAGTAGTAGCGATGTGGTACGTCATCGACTGGTCGAAAAAATCGTCAATGCCTATGAAGACCGTGATGATGACCCTAGCCATGATTGATATTGTCATTGATGAAGATATCGCTTTCGAACCTCCTGCTGACATGGATAAAGCTGTGCGTGTAGCCTGTGAAAGTGCCGGTGTGGATACAGAACAGATCGATTTATGTGTTCGTTTTACCAGTGATCAGAGCATACAAAGCATGAATAAGCAGTGGCGCGGTAAAGATAAGGTTACCGATGTACTGTCCTTTCCGATGCAGGAGCCCCCTTGCGATACATCTGAATCATTGGGAGATATTGCACTGGCGGTGCCGTTTATTCTGCTTGAAGCAGCACGCTTAAAATTACCGGAAGCCGATCATATCCGGCATCTGATCATTCATGCCACTCTACACCTGCTTGGTTTTGATCATATTGATGATGATGATGCGCAAAAGATGCAAAATCTTGAGCAACAAGCTATGCATAACTTGGGTTTGTATGATCCCTATCCGATGGATGCGGAACAGCTATGAGTGTTATTCAAGGCTGGATGAAACACATACGCAAACAGATCATTGATCACATTCGTCCCGGACGCGATGAACAAGAGTTGTTGGCTGTATTGGGGCGCGCCGAAGCGGTGCAGTCTGATGCGCAACGTAGCATGCTGGAGCAACTGATCGAGTTCCATGATACACGTGTGCGGGAAGTGATGGTGCCTCGCTCAGAAATCCATGCGGTTGAAGCTCAGGATAGCCTTGCAGATATCGAACAGGTGATGCTTACACATGGCATCAGCCGTTTACCGGTGATGGATGGCGATATTGATCACGTATTGGGCGTTGTGCATGTTCAGGATGTGGTCAAAGCTCGCCTCAGTGGTGAAGCGCCAGCCCTGGCAACACTCCTGCGCCCCTGTTTGCGTGTCCTTGAGCTTGAACAGGTATCCGGGCTACTGTCTGAAATGCGTCAACACTCATGCCGGATTGCTATCGTACTGGACGAATATGGAGGCACGGCAGGGCTTATTTCACTGGCTGATTTGCTTGTCGAAATTATCGGTGAAATTGGTGAAGATGGTGAAGATGAAGAAAGTGAACTGGAGACGCTTGCCGATGGCAGTTATATGGTGCTGGCACGTATGCACATCGAAGAGTTGGCTGAAGCACTGGGCATACAACTGCCACAGGGAGACTATGATACCGTCGGTGGGTGGCTGACCGCTCATCTTGGCCGAATACCCAAGGTTGGAGAACAGCTCAAAGTGCGAGGCTTGCAGATTCAAATCATCGAAGCAGATCCACGCCGCATCAGTAAACTGCGTATTCAACAGCTGACCAAGAGTAGTGCTAAGGAGCTCAACACGAAGAGCACTGATTCTTATCGGTTCAAAGCTGATCAGGTCATCACAACAGCGCGCCAATCCGATCTAGATACAAAAGCATAACGATCATGTTTGAGAGCAAGAGGTTTTACGCGTTTGTATCATTCCTGTTTGGCGCGCTTATGCCATTCTCTTTCTCGCCGTTCGATCACGCATGGTTGGCAATTCCTGCCCTTACCGGTTGGTTGTGGCTTATCCGGCGGGGAGAATGCCCGCTGATTGCAGGCTTCTCCTTTGGTTTAGGCTGGTTTGCATGTGGAGCATGGTGGGTCGCTCCAACCTTGCACACTTATGGAAATATTCCCTGGATAGCTGCTGCTTTTTGCGTGCTGCTACTTGGTGCCGTATTGGCATTATTTCCCATGTTATGGAGCTGGTTAACGTGGCGTATTGCTAAAAAAGGAGGCTGGCTGTTGTTGGTGTTTCCAGCCATAGCAGTGCTTGAAGAGTGGCTAAGAGGACATTTGCTCACAGGACTGCCGTGGACAGCGCTTGGTAACCTGCTGCTTGATACGCCAGCCATTGGCTGGGCCTCCTGGTTCGGCGTGTATGGATTAGCGCTCATTCCTGCCATGTTGGCTGCATCCATTGTCTTGCTCATCCCGCAGTCTGGATCAGATCCAGCTGAAAAATGTGATAACAAGCGCAATCAGCGTATTGGAGCAGTCGGTTTGAGTATCACGCTACTGCTCTTTGCATTGGCTCCCACTCCTCCAGTCGCACAAGGTAAGCAACATTCGGTAGCGCTGGTGCAAGGTAATATTCCGCAGGATCAAAAGTGGGATGCGGCATTTGTCGGCGAAACCATGCATCGATATGGCTCACTCTCTGCTGGTGTCGCAGAGGCAGTGGATCTCATTATCTGGCCAGAAGCCGCTATCCCTTTCTTCTTGGAACGTGCTCCGGGTTGGAATCAGTGGTTAAACGAACAGATGCAAACTTGGCATACACCTCTGTTATATGGTGGTCTAAAATTAATGGGGGGGAATGCCGCTCAAAACGGTTTGTTTGCCCATGATCCAGCGGTGCCCGAACAATCCTTTGTCGGCAAACACCATCTTGTGCCTTTCGGTGAATATGTGCCGGCATGGATTCCTTTTTTACATACCCTGGTACCGGAGATTGCAGATTTCAAAGCGGCTGATGATCTCGGTGTAGTGCAGGTGCGTGGTATCTCCTACGGCTCTTTGATCTGTTATGAGTCGCTATTTCCTGAAGAAGCCAGAGGCCGGGTGTTGGCTGGGGCAGAAGTGCTTGTGAATGTGACCAATGATGCATGGTATGCAAAAACACCGGCCGCATGGCAGCACTTTCAGGCAGCCCGCATGCGGGCCGTGGAGACAGGACGCTATGTGCTGCGTGCAGCCAATACCGGCGTTACCGCCATTATTGAACCCAATGGCGTAGTCAGCCATCAACTGCCGTGGTGGACTGCGGCAGTGTTGCAAGGTTCATTTGTCAGTTCCAATATGATCACACCTTATGTACGCTGGGGTGACTGGCCATTGCTCATTGTCTTAATGCTGCTGCTCATGCCAGCAATCATCAATCGCGAGCGATAGGAGAAGAGATGAGAGGAGAACATGTATGTGTGCTGGGGGCAGGCTCCTGGGGAACCGCATTGGCTCTGGTTCTGGCTCGTTCCGGAAAGCGTCAGGTTCGTCTATACACACGCGAACAGGATCAGGTTACCCAGATTAACCAAACGCGGGAAAACAGCGATTATCTGCCCGGTATAAGCTTACCCGATAACATTCAACTCACTTCATCCCTAGAAACTGCTATTGCCGATATCGATGCCTGTATTTATGCCTTGCCGTGCATCGCCGTTGATGATTATTTGCCCCAGTTAGCCGATGGAAATTATCCGGTTATAGCTGCCTGTAAGGGTTTGCATCCAGATCATATGACCCGCAATGATGAAATGCTGGCCCAATATATAGATCGTTCACGTATCGCCATTTTGTCCGGCCCCTCCTTTGCGATGGAAGTCGCACAAAATCAGCCTACAGCTATCACCATGGCTGCTGAAACACTTGCGTTGGCTCAACAGGCCGCCACCTTTTTTGATGATACCAATTTCCGTGTTTATCTCAGTGATGATGTGATCGGGGTTGCCATGGGTGGCGCACTGAAAAATGTTATTGCAATCGCCGCAGGTATGGCTGATGGATTGGGTTTTGGTCATAATGCTGTCGCAGCAGCCGTTACCCGTGGTTTAGCAGAAATTGCCCGTTTGACCGAGGCTTGCGGTGGCCGCACTGAAACTCTGATGGGGCTATCAGGTCTGGGAGATCTGGTGCTCACATGCACTGGAAGCCTGTCACGTAACCGACGCTTCGGTATGGCCATTGCAACAGGAAAAACGATTGATGAAGCTAAAATTGAAATTGGTCAGGTGGTTGAAGGGGTAAGAACGGCACAAGCGGTGGCGCTCATGGCCAAGAAGTTCGGTGTCGAATTGCCATTAATGCAAAGTGTGAATCAGATTCTGGATGGTAAACTTGATATCCAGCTTGCACTGGCACAACTATTATCACGACCCGAGCGCCCTGAATAAGGATGGACAAAGACGATAACCAACACCTCTTTGCCGAGGCCATGGGGAAAGTTAAACCACTTCAAAATAGTGACAAAGTCCACATTGAAAAAATAAAACCAACAACCTCGCGCAAAAAAATAATTCGGCGATCAATACATCTACCGGATGTGTCTGAAGCAAGCGGGCAAAGGCCTCATGCCAGTCAGAATGATCCCTGGTTATTCATCGCTGATGGTGTTTCCCAAGATACCCTTAAACGCTTGGCTGCTGGCAGACCCGCCATTGATATGGATTTCGACCTGCATGGCATAACGCGTGATGCTGCTTTAACCCTGCTGCAAGACGGTGTTGCACAAGCGCTGCAGGAAGGCATGCGTGTCTTATGTATTGTGCATGGCAGAGGCCTGCATTCACAAGGCAAACCGATATTGAAACAGGCAGTCTATCACTGGCTGAGTGAAGGGCCTTTCGCGTATATGGTATTGGCAGTCATGCCACAGCCGAACAGTGGTGGTGGCGCATGTCTGGTGTTATTGCGTCGTCAGCACAAACAGTAATGCCCGCGTGTATTCCGGGCATCCTGTCCTTCACCCCTCTGGGGCCGACATGCTGTGTCGTTCAATTCATCAATCCTGATGAATCGTGGCGGGCATTACAAACAGGTCAATCGCATTAAAGTACTTAAAAGCTTTTACCGTAATCCCCCAGGGGAGTCTCTCTTGTGTGAGCACACTCACCTTCAGTACGCAGAGTGCCGCAGAGTAAAGACAAAACATTTGCAAAAAACCTCATGTCTACGCTCAGGTTCCCATGGTTTTTCTGATCATTGTATTGATTTCTTTGCGATAGAAATTACTGAATAATGATTAGTGTGAACAGCCTGCTGTATGCACATGTCCGTGTTCAAGTTCATCTGCTGATGCATCACGTACTTCTGCTACCGAAACATCAAAGTGTAAACGTTCACCAGCTAAGGGGTGATTTCCATCAATGGTAACATCGTCGCCATCGACTGCTGCAATGCGAATGACTTCAACGCCTTGCTCAGTCTGAGCCTGGAATTCCATACCAACTTCAATCTTTTCAACACCTTGAAACATACTGCTTGGCACAACTTGAGTGAGAGCCTTGTTATATTCACCATAGGCCTCAGTAGGGTTAATGCTCACCTGTAAGGCATCGTCAGCGACCTTGCCTTCCAGCGCTTTCTCTAAACCGGGAATAATATTCTGTGACCCATGCAGATACACCAGTGGCTCTGCGCCTTCTGATGAATCGATGACGGTACCGGCATCATTTTTTAATGTATAATGGATGGATACCACTTTGTTTTTTGCAATCTGCATTGGCTTCTCCTGAAATAAATCTAACAAGGCCTGCACACTAACAAACAAAAAGAGGCAAACAAGTTTACCAGAATACCGGCACGCAGTGGTAGATGTCATGCATGAGCATAAATGAGGCATCATGATCCATGCATAGTGGGTGTTGAAGAGATACTGTTAATGTTTTGGCATCTAATCTGCTTATACATATTCCAAAGGACATCCAATTGCTTGTTTGTGTCTGCACGCCGTCAAATACGTTATGTAATGGCGTTGTTTTGACAGCTGAATATGCTGCAAGTATGTCCATAAATTGACGGTGGCCTGCGCAGTGCTCGCCAAAAAATATGGAGGTTCATATGCTTAAGACAATACAAGGATGGTGGCGCAGAGAAGAGGGCGCCCAGCAAAGGCCTGAACTCACACTTGCGATTACTAAACTCATGGTAGGCATGATGTCGATGGATGGAAAAATTGATGATGACGAGCAGGCTGAAATCGTAAAGTTGCTAGGAGAGCAATTTGAACTGACTACTGAAGAGAGCTCCAAGCTAATTGAGCAGGCTAGAGATACCAGTCGCGCGGATCTTCGCATTGATCTGGTGGTAGATCAGATTATTGATCAATATAATGTTGAAGAACGTACTGCCATGCTGGCCAAACTTTGGCGTGTTGCGATGGCCGATGGTAATGTCGCATTTCTGGAAGAGCAGTATATTAATCGCATTTCAGGGCTTATTGGCGTGCCTTCTGATGCATTGGCAGAGCTTAAAGCGCGCCAGGAAGACAACTTTCCTGAGCTTGATCAGTCAGGCCGCTTTCAACATCCAGATCCGGTAAAAAACTGACCCTTGGGTTACCATACTCTGCCGAGCTGAAAAGATGCAGGGGTATTGCGTCCCGCTTTAGTATGGTTCATACGCATTTGAGAGGCATTGCTGCCTCTCATTGAAAGCCTATATTACGTTTATTCAGTTATACGGATTCAACAAATAGAAGGGGGATATCATCTTCGGAGATATGCAAATCATTCATCTCTTGTCGCAGGTGTTTTTGTGTCAGTGGAATTTCATCAAGAAACTGTGTTTTGCCATCGCGGCGAGCTAGGCGTGCAAAAATACCTATCGCTTTGATATGACGCTGCAGAGCGGTTAAACGCAAAAGCTGATGCCAATCATTAAAATCATCGAAATATTTGGAGTGTCGTTCCGGCAGCGCGGCAAAGAATACCTTGCTCCAATGCCGACGTTCTTGTTCCGGGTAATCCTGGTAGCAATCATATAATAACGATGCCAGATCGTAAGTCACAGGCCCCATGACAGCATCCTGATAATCAATCTGTCCAAGTGGTAAGCCAGACGCGGGCAGCATCAGATTGCGGCTATGATAATCCAGATGTACCGGCACCCGTGGTAATGCAGCCAGGCGGTTCAATGTGTCTGTCAGAGCAATATGAAAGGTGTTGCGCTCATCATTGCTCGGGTGCTTCACTGTCAGTTCAGGTAGATACCAATCCAGATAGAGATCACACTCACGGCGCATTCTGTCCACATTGAAAACAGGCAGCACCATCTCAGGCTCAGATGCTTGCAACAGATGCAGTTGAGCCAAGGCATCCTCAAACAGAGGCTTCATTTCACCTGCTGAGGCACGAAAACTAGCCCATGATTCATCACCAAAATCTTCCATCAGCAGGAAGCCTAATGTCTGATCTTCTGCTTTTAGACTTGAAACACGCAGACCGGCCCGCTCAAGCCATGCGCGCACTGCCAAAAAGGGTCGCACATCCTCATGCTGTGGTGGTGCATCCATTAACACAAAATGCTCATTGCCATGCTCTATTCTGAAATAACAACGAAAAGAAGCATCACCAGCCAAAGGGCGGATCGATACATCATCGCCAAGTACCTGTTTTAGCCAGCCCTGGCGGGCTAAGGCCCTCGCGTCAGTTGCCACGAATGAGCAAGCCTTTGAGGTGCATCTGCATTTCTATCTGCATCTGTTTATTCTCGGCTACAGCCTTAGAAACAAACGGACCGGCATAGACACGATACCACAAGCCTTTTTCACCCAAATCAATTGACCGTACAAAGGCAGGAAACCCAGCTTTCTTAATTTTTCTTTGCACTGGATCAGCATCACTCTGGTGACGGAATGAAGCAATTTGAATACGATAAGGATGGCCATCAAGCGATGTGTTGTTCACCGGCACTACGGATGCAGTACTGCTTGAAGCGGGCTTATTGTTGCTGACATGGCTGGGTGTTGCGGCCTTTGATACAGGCTTATCTTCAGCTTTGGCCGTGACCGGAGCAGGCATTACGGATTGCTTGGGCAGAGACTTATAAAACTGGAGCTCACCAACCTTGGTGTGAGCGCCTTCTTCGGCTTTAGCTTTCCACTGCTCAACCAGTGCTTCTAATGTTTCAATCCGTGCAATGTGTATCTTTGCTTCAGCACTCTTCGCCTCCAGCTGAGCTTTCATAGCATCGATATCGGTTTGGTTATCTGTGTGCTTATCGTTTCCTGCACCTAGCCAAAACCCTGCGGTAAAACATATGACAGCAACAAAGATAATGGCTACTACAGGCAGCGCTGAAGCGGCACTACTAGGTGCCGGAGTTTTACTTGGTGCAGCATTATGTGCAAAGTCCCTTGCCATTTAATTACCTTCTCCGCGCATCGCAACTGCATCCATTACATACGTTCCGGTGTAGAGACACCCAGAATAGATAGACCATTGCCAATCACTTGTGCGACTGAACGGATCAATAGTACTCGCGCAGCAGTCAGGGTTGTATCTTCACTGACAACTCTGTTTTTGTGATAAAAGCTGTGAAAATCAGCCGCCAGACGCATGACATAGGTCGCCACACGGTACGGCTCAAGGCGTTCTGCTGCTTTTTTCAAGGTGTCGGGGTAGGCCAGCAACTGTGCGATTAAACGCTGCTCTTCATCTGCTGTTAGTACAGACACATCTATATTTTCAATGGCGTTACCGTTGATCAGCTCTGCATCAACACCCTCATCCAAGGCTTTGCGTAAAATTGCCTGAATACGAGCATAAGCATATTGCACATAATAGACCGGGTTTTCGTCATTCTTCTTCTTGGCGGCTTCCAGATCGAAATCAAGCTGGGACTCCACACGACGTGTCATAAAGTTAAAACGCACCGCATCGGAACCCACTTCATCGACTACTTCACGCAGGGTGACAAAGGTGCCTGCCCGCTTGGACATTTTTACAGGTTTACCATCACGGGTCAGATTGACCATCTGCACCAGAATGACATCAGGCTGAGCCTCGGTCTGTATCAAGGCTTTCATCGCTGCCTGAACGCGGGTGACATAACCACCGTGATCAGCACCCCAGACATCAATCATGCGATCAAAACCACGCTGATGTTTATCAAAATGATAAGCAATATCGGCAGCAAAATAGGTTGCCGTACCATCCTGCTTGGCTAGTGGTCGATCCACATCATCACCAAAGTCAGTGGTACGGAAGAGTAGTTGTTCAACAGGGGTGTAATCGGAGACTTCCTTGCCTTTAGGTGGTGGTAGAACACCTTTATATACCACGCCATCAGCGCGCAACTGCTCAATCAATGCCTGTACACGCCCACTGCGATGCAAGCCTTGCTCGGAAAAGAAGAAATCAAATTTAATACCAATTGCAGCCAGATCTTCACGAATCATGCTCATATTACCATCGATAGCATCTTGAGATATCGCCTGTGTACGCTCGTCATCAGAGAGTAGGCTTAAGGTTTTATAGTCATGTTTTTGAAGTAATTCACGTGCGATCTGCACAATATATTCCCCCGGATATGCACCTTCGGGAAAATCAATCTTCTCACCTTCTAGTTCCTGCATTCGCAACCAGACACTATTCGCCAATACGCCAATCTGTGCACCAGCATCATTGATATAGTACTCGCGCTGAACATTGTGCCCTACTGCCATCAATACATTAGCCAGTGCATCGCCCACAACGGCTCCACGACCATGGCCGACATGCATTGGCCCTGTTGGATTGGCGGAAACAAATTCTAAGTTCACCTTCTCTGCATCATCGGCCACAGCTATCCGGCCATACTGAACACCTGATTGGATGATTGTTTTCAAAGCACTCGCTTCAGAAGCTTGTTTCAAACGAATGTTGATAAAGCCCGGTCCTGCGATATCCGCATGTTCAACAGCTTCAGGCCAGATCACTACATCAAGAATGGAAGCAGCAATTTGCTGCGGACTACGTTTTAATACACGCGCCAAGGGCATCGCAATATTAGCTGCATAGTCTCCATGATCTTTCTGCTTGGGGCGGTTCAATGCAACCGGAGGCATAGGTGCATCAGGATGCTCCGCCAATAATGTTTCCAGTGCTTGCTGTAGTGCTTGTTCCAGTGCTTGTTTCACCTTGGTTCTCCATTGCTTCTTCAACTAAAATCCGAATCATAACCACGTATCTGCTGAATACTATCTATGGTCATAAAAATTCGTCTGGCGGATATGTCATTTGATCATTATTTCCACACATTATCCCATAATAAATCTCAAACCGTCAAAAAAAATGCGGGCCGCAAGCGACCCGCATTCATTCATCGCTTTTTATGTTATTTTGACAATACGCGAAGTTCTACGCGTCGATTTTTAGCACGTCCGGCAGAATCTCTATTGCTCGCTACAGGCTGAGATTCACCATAACCGTGTGAAGTCAATCGCTGTGCACTAATACCATGTGAAATAAGATACTCTTTCACGCTGGATGCGCGGCGTTCAGACAGTGCTTTATTATATGCTTCAGACCCACTGCTATCGGTGTGCGCGGCAACTTCAACATTGATCTTGCTGCGTTTATTCAATGTTTTAACACCACGATCCAGTGTCGCAATAGACGCTGGTTTAAGGGCGGCACTATCGTTGGCAAAATAAACGCCATCGAGATTGATCACTTCAACCACCACGTTACAACCTTTACGCGCTTTTTCATGCGCTGCTTTAGCTTGTGCTTCAGCCCGAGCAATCAACTCTGAATTTTCTTCAGGATGATAACCAACCTCTGTCAGTTCATGTGCAGCCCAATACAAGGATGCTACAGCCTGAGCTTGTAACTTAGGTGCACACCTTTCAGCGCCTGCTGCTTTAGCAGCAGCAATAGCATTACGCGCAGCATCAAGTTCGCTGGTATTCGTGTTCATGGAATGCGCACAAGCAGTCATGGAAAGGGCAGCCAA
>NZ_RCFQ01000040.1 GCF_003665155.1 Mariprofundus sp. EBB-1
CATTCATCATACTCATAAGGCCACCGGAAGTACCATTAGCAGCAATCCCTGCGAATGTACCGAAAGTATCACCTATTTCTCCTGCTCCGGCAAAGAAAGCCCCCGATATGCCTCCCATGATTGCTCCAGTAAGATTACCTGTATTGATATACCCGGCAATCGCACCTGCCAACATGGGGTTACCAGTCACCGCCATCACAACAGCGGCGGCAGCAATTGCCACGACAGGTTTCACTGCATTCCAGAGGTTACCCAACTTGAAATGCCCGGATGGGTCAGTGTACTTCAGAGGATTATTATCTACATAAGAGTAGCGGTTAAAGGCCTGCATGTTGCCAGCATCAGGCACCACCGTATCGGCCGAGATAAACCTGCCCAACACCGGATCATACAATCTTGCATTCATATTAATCAGGCCAGTCGATGCATCCATCTCATGGCCGGTATAACCACGCGAAACCAAGCCAGTTCACGGCCCGCACCGCTGACCTGATTACCATTCACATCATAGGCATACGTGTTGCCACCAGCTGTCTGCACGGCATGCGGATGATTCGGATCGTAGGTGTAATCAGCCAGACCTACATCGGATTTGTAAGTGATATTACCGATAGCATCATAGCAATACTCTTTTACTGGCAAACCAACGACTGCATTGCGCACTGACTTAACGCGGTTAAGGTCGTCATAGCCAAAGTGCTCTTCGTAACCACCAACCGTCAACAGACTCTTACGGTGCTCCATATTACCAATCGCATCGTACTGGTAGGCCCAGTTCTGATCACTTGGCTTGGTCCGACCCGACAGGACGATAGATTTAAGTGGGACAGCAGTGCTCTGCCCCCTTTTACTCAGTTATTGCAAATAAAACTCATTAAAAACAAAGAACATTCCGAACAACAGCACTACACTTAACACAAAGGAAAGTAATCGAGCATGTCTATTTTCTTCAGAGTATTTTAAATTTCCAATGGCCCCTGCAAAAAACTCTTTTTTTAAAATAAACCCTATTATTGGTAATGAAAGGTAAGTTGTTATAATTGGAAATAACCAATATCCGATATCAGGATCATCAAGCAAGAACAGTGAATTAATGTAAAAAATAACTAGCATGATACTGAACGTTATAAATTCATATTTCATCATTGAGAAAGAGCTACCCCAGTAGCTTGATCATATACAACTCCGACACGAACGGTTTGAGCCTGAGTTGCAGTGCTTCGGACAACGGTAGATGCATATTTTCCAGCTACCCAAGGAGCAAATTTAGTTATGTCCCCTGCGACATATGCATTAGCTGATGAAACGGCAAGAGATGCTCCATCTATTGCAAGTGATATTAGCTTTAGTGGAGCAAATGCCCAGGAAGCTATCCCTAATGCACCACTCGCAATATCAAGCTTCTCCCCTGTTGTTGCATCTCGCATCCCATACCCCATGGTTTTCCTTATTGCATAAGCCTTAGCTTGAGCATGTGTAGCAAAATACCCATCTCCATGGGATTCATCATTAAAGAGTCGTTGGAAAGCCCCGGTCCGGAAACCACTCCAAAAATCACCACCAAAAATTCTGGATGAAACACCGCCAATTGCTCCTGCTATAGCGACTCGTGTAAACATTGATCCAAAACTTTTGCCGTTGACACCAAACTTACCACCACCAACACTACCTGCAAACTTCGTAATGCCTGCGGTAATAAATCCACGACCAAACTTACCACCGTTCATGACACTCATAGAACCTCCTGCGACTCCGTTGGCAGCAACTCCAGCTAACGTACCAAATGTATCTCCTATAGCTCCTGCTCCTGCAAAAAAGGATCCCGAGATACCACCCATTATCGCGCCAGTCAGATTACCCGTATTAATAAACCCAGCAATTGCACCTGCTAGCATTGGGTTTCCAGTCACAGCCATAACAACAGCTGCCGCAGCTATTGCCACCACTGGTTTTACTGCATTCCATAAATTACCCAGCTTAAAATGGCCACTCGGATCAGTGTATGCAAGCGGATTATTATCGACATATGAGTACCGATTAAACGCCTGCATATTGCCAGCACCAGGAATAACCGTATCGGCAGAGATAAACCTGGCCAGCACCGGATCATACAAGCGGGCATTCATATTAATTAGCCCGGTTGATGCATCCATCTCATGGCCGGTATAACCACGCGTGGTGTTGGTGGCTCCAATATTAGCTTTCTTCGTGCCATCCAGATTTACCGGCGCACCAAACGCATCAAATCGCAGGCGCTCGGCCACCGCTCCCGTGCTATCTGTGATTACACTGATACTGCCCAGGTGGTCACCATGCATGTAGTGAATACTTGGTACTCCTGCCGCATCCTGGATCGTGGCAATTAGCTTGCTGCCTGCATAAACATGGCTGCTATTTTTGATGAGACCGCCCATGGTGGTCTGCTCAAAGATTTTACCAACATAGACCGTTTCACTGGTCGGTGTGGTTTTACTTATACGATTGTGATTGGCGTCGTAAGTAAAACCGGTATATCCCTGCGCTGTCCAGATACCTGCCGGTTTATTGAAGCTGGTCCAGCTATGCGTACGACCTGCACCATCAAGCATATTACCATTGGCATCGTAACTATACGTGTTAACACCGGCACTCGTCACCGCATGTTTGTGGTTCAGATCGCTGTACTGATAAGTCCCCACATCGGATTTTTGGGTGATATTACCTATTGCATTATAATCGTAGGTTTTAACCAGTGTGCCATTTGTATCCCATACTTTGCGAATACGATTCAGTTCATCATATCCATCCACGCCAGCCAACATAAACTGCTCTTTATAACCAAGCACTTTGTCATGGCGGAATTTCATGTTTCCGACTGCATCGTAATCATAAGCCCAGTTCTGAATCATTATACCGTTTGATGTTGATTGCAGCCCGGTCAGTATGCCGCGTTTGGGATCATAGGTGCGAGTTGTGATGACACCATTACCAAACGACTCAGAGGTAACATGGCCAAACTCATCCATGCTATTGGCATTCCAGAGTACCATGCCTGTTGAAGCATTGCTGATGGATATCAAGTGATTGTAAACATCGTAATTACGCTGAATCACTACACCGGTCGGATAGGTGATCCTGCTAACACGGCCTATGTTGTCATAACTCGTTGTGACATTAAAAAGCTGTCCATTGATTGTGGTATCAGAGGATTTTACTCGACCGTAAGTATCGTAGAGATAGGACTTGCTGCTGATGCCTGAAGTTTCACTGCTCAAGGCACCAGTCCATAACGTATCATACTGCCAGGTGCTTGTGCCTTCTGCTTCTGTACGTGATGTCATGCGACCAAGTTGGTCATAGACCATCGTTGTGATTTGGCCCTTGGCATCGGTCTGACTGGTCAGATTGCCGAGCGCATCGTAACCATAGCTCCAGATGCCCATATCGGGATCATTCATACCTATTTTACGACCACGAATATCGTAACTCATGGTAGTAACATTTCCAGCAGCATCTGTGGTTCTGGTCAAATTACCAAAAGCATCATAACCATAAGTCATGCTTTGCAAGGCTGCGTCGGTAACCTTGATCACTTTACCTTGAGCGTTTTTTACTGTTGTCGTTGCCTGTCCTTTGGCATTGGTAGAAGTGGTACTCAGGCCGTTATATGCCATACTGCTCACATCGCCATTTGGTGCGGTTACCGTAATTGCCCGACCCAAAGCATCGTATGCATAATGTGTCCACTGCACAGGAAGCCCCTGTTTATACGCATCCGAACTAAGCTGCAACTGCCCTTTACTATTGTAGTTTTTCACTTTGATTATCCATGCACCATCTAAACCCATGCTGTAGTAATCATAGATGGTACGCCCATACACATCGTTATAGAGGTATTGTGGTGTTTTACCTGTGCCCGTTTTCACCACCAATGAAGACCAGTACCAATTAGGGTACACAGTTCTATCGTAATAATAGATTGATGAAATCGTACCATCTGCCCTTATTTCGCGGGTGTTACGACCAAAGCCATCGTAGCGCCATTCGGTTTTCAAACCATTAGGACCTGTCAAAGTACGTTTTTTTCCGAAACGCTCATCCCACGTATATGTTTCCGTATGATTCAATGCATTAGTGGTACTGACTGGGAACATGCCATTGGCATCATAGGCCACAGTTGTGCTACGCGATACGATGCCTGCACCTGTGACAGCAGTGGTGGTGCGATTACCATAGCGATCATATGTGTATGTAGTCACCTGCTTTAGAGCAGCATTGTTCGGTTCAATAGTTTCTGTCTTTAGAAAGCCAAAAGCGTCATAAGTAAAACTGGAACTGCGTTTCTTTGTGTCGGCCGGAGAAACACTGACAGGGTTTGTAGTTACGGTGTTGGTAACATCAGCACGTATCAGTTGGCGTACTTTCCAGCATCTTGTGTCTGGGCGGGTGCTTGCCACCTGATAAGGGACCAAATGATAACCCCAGTTGCGATTATTTAACGCCGCAAAATATCTGGCCGCACGTAATCGAAAGGTTGAAGACCTGCTCCTAAGCCAACTTTTATACATCCTGTATGTTCTACTCAACCTTACATAGGCTGGCATAACATTCGGAACCTGACGATATTTAGTTACCGTAATTCGAATTGGAGCACAGGTATCTGTTCCGCTATAGGTATTTACCAGTGTTTTTGTGAAACCACCTGTACTCGTGCTGGTTGATTTCAAGAGGTGACCAAACATATCATAGTCTGATGCTGAAGATCGAGTCGTATTTGCACTCAGCAAAACTCCATTCAGGTCATAGCTGACCTGTCGCACTAAAGCGGGATAAGCAAAATGACGTGTACCTTTATTATTGCTCAAGTCTTTGGCTGCCCAGGTCGTGATAGCATTTGAAAGTGTAGTGTTTCCCAAGCTGGTAATTACCCGTGAAGGTCGTCCCTGAAAGATCAAACTCTGATCATAAGTCGTCGTTGTCTTAATTTGGGTCTGGTCATCGGTCTGAACCGCCGTTTTAAAGCCACGAAACTCCTGCTTACTCAATACATAGAGGCCACCACTATAGCTGTAGGATGAAGATCGAACCTCAGCATTTCCACTTAAACTACTGGTGGCAATCTTATTTACAGTCCACAATTTCAATTTCGGAGCATTGGCAATTCCAGCGTGAAGAGAGTAAGTAACAGCCTTCACTGCACCATTGGCTTGATCAATCACTCTTGTCATTAATGGTTTTGAATTCCAAGGTTGATGTCCTAAAACAGCTGGAATATAACTCTGCATCGATTGTGGTCCCCCTACAGCAAAGGGAGAACTACTAAAATATGCGCTGTAGCCCTGTGCTGCAAAACCTGAACCAGTATTCTGATACACTTTCCAGTAAAGACTTGGAGTTGGGCCGTGGTGCAGCAAATCTGGTAGCCCGTCTCCATTCACATCATACAAAGCATGTCCATGTAGTGAGCCCGATGGATCGTTCCAACGTTCAGGCACAGTATTCAGTGCCGTGCCATTATGGAAATAGACTTTCCATACACCTGTATTATCACGGATCATCCAATCAACGAATCCATCGGCGTTTATATCAACGATGGCGCGATCATAAAAAGTTCTCGACAACACAACCCTTTTACTTCTGCCAAATGTTCTATATTGGAACCTTGTTTTTTGAGCCTTAACACCCTGATCGGGCAAAACAAATGGTGCTCTAAACGTGCCGAACTTTGCACTACGCTGAATAGCTCCAGCAGTTGATTCTGGCACCCCATCCCCATTCACATCAATGCTTGCACTTGTAGTTCTAGTCCATACGCGAAAGCCAGTTTTACGGCTTAAAAATCTTGGCGTATCCCATCCGCCTGTTGGAGTTGCCTCTTTCTGTTGAGTGTACTCAAACAAACTACTACGCGAAGGAAGTAATCCATCGACATCAAACACAGTCGCTTTTATGAGCGTACTACGTGAATCCAGCGCCCCTGCAGAGGTATATGTAAAGCCAGTATGTGCAGCCAAACGAGCGCCTGCATATGACTTTACCGATTTCAGACGCACATTGATATTATTGCGATGGCCTGAACGGAAACTTAAGACTGAATCAGGGCGTGCCTCATAAGCAAAAACAACTTTATTATTCGGTGAATATCTAATTTCAGTCAAACGATGTCCCTGTCCACCATCAGTATAAAAATAGGACATGTTATTGTTTTTCACATCAACGACACTGCTCAAACTCCAACTGAATGTACGAAACCCTGTCATCGGCCATGGTGCATTCAGATTATAAACTGTGTTTTTCTGATCACGAATCGTCCAGCCGGTACTTGTTTTGGTGATCTTTAAAAAGGAATTTTCATTAGCTACGCGGTATTCATTACCACCTACGTTCACCAGCGCCTGACGTGCTCCTTTCATCACCAGCAGGTAGGTGTCTGCACCATTGTATTTCGGCGCGCCCATTTTGGCATTCAGCTCAATGCGCGTAATGTCTAAATTCCAACCGTAACCGTAGATCCCATTACCAACTGAGGAACTATACTGTAAAGCCAGAGCTGGCTGCATCCCAGCGCGTCCCGGTGCCACTCCGATCTGAACCTTGTGACTAAATGAACCGACATAAGAGGCCACATCACCTCGGCTAGCGCTCATATCGACAGCTGCAAATGCTGATAACGAAGATAGTTGCATAAACATCAACAACGACAAGGCTGCTTTGAATAAAGATAGTTTTTTGCGCATAGAAATACCCTCGCCTGTTTTTCAGGCGTGTTTTTTTGTGATACATGAATTCCGCAGGTCTGTGTTAAACGCTTAACCTACGGCATATGATTTACGGTAGTGTAGTCGCAGCTGGCTGTGCAGCTTGCTCAGCTAACATCTGTTGCTCAGCAATCATCGCTTCAGCCTCTAACTGCTTGAGAAATGCAGCATCACGTTCTTGCTGTAATTGCTCCATCTGCACTTGCACCTGCTGCTCATGTAGAATCTCGACAGACATAGCCTCTGCAGCAGTAATATCAGCTGCATACGCAGATGCTGAGGACAGCGTCAGCGCTGCCATAAATATAAATACGTGTTTCATACAGTCCCCCCCAAGGGATATGAGTGACTCAAATTCTCCAATGCCACAACTGTGCCAAACCTAAATATACTTAGTAAACGAACTCAACAGGAAAGATCTGACAAACACTGTAATAATCGAGCTTTCACTGTAAAATTGTGCTCAATCCACATGATTCGACATTAATCGATAATGTTTTGGAGTATATCCGGTTTGCTTCTTGAATAGTTTGCAAAAATAATCCACATCTGAAAAGCCCGTAAATTGCGCAATATTTTTCACCTTCTCTGTTGGCTGACTGGTAAGCAGCGCGCAACTCAGATGCAGCCGATAGCGTATGATATATGCATTCAGGCCAAGGCCTACTTCTTTTTTAAACTGCCTGCTTAAATGAGAAGATGAGATATTCAAATGATTCGCGATATCATCTCGACGGCAACGTGTATGGAAATTATTATCGATAAAAGCAATGGAAGCTTTTATAATTGGATCAAATGACCCCATCCGTTGCTCAAAACCATCTCCCCATAGTTCTTTTAAGAATTGCAAATCTGGTTTTTTTACTGCTGAACATAGATCCATAATACGCTTACTCAAAACAGCACCATCAAATGGCTTCATAAAATAACCTTGAATATTTAACTTGGCAGAACGAAGCATCCACTCATTGTTGCTCGACCCAGAGATCATAACAACATGAATGTGAGATATCTTTGCATTACTTCGTAATATTCTCAATACTTCCAGTCCATTCAAATCTGGCAATATAAGGTCAAGTAGCACACACGATATGTTGTGCTTTGTATTTATTATATCTAAACCTTCTTTGGCCGTTGAAGCGGTTAATATATTCAGATTCTCATCTAATAACATAGTTAAATATGTCAGAATAATTTGATTATCATCAATAACCAATACAGTTGGTTTTAACGGTGATGGAGAACTATTGGAACTTACTTGTCTCCGGTTTACTTTCTGTTGATTACAGTGATCGACAAATATACCCCCTCCCTCCTCAGAAAAAAGTGTGTCTTTTATTAATTCAGCACAAAGTTCGAATCATGCCAGTTCAAAAAGATAGTTCATCATCAATATAGATGATAAAATGAGCTTTTGCTCATTTATTTTGGTATTGGGAATATTTTAGGCTGAAAGCAGTCGTTCAATGAACCCTTAGCAGGATATTGCCTCCATATAAAAACTATAGATATTTGCAACCACTGTTTAATATATAATAATTCACTGCACTCTACCTACACATAGACAATCGTTATAAAATATCACCTAACATATTAATTTAATTCCGAAATTCGGAAACACCTTTTCATTGAACTCTCTTTAAAACGGGTGTTATAATGAAATTTCGGGCCTGTTTGCCTCGGAGATTTCACTATGTTGAAGGGTCTAAAAAGTTCACTGAATCATACTTTAACCAGCCTATCCGGGGACTGGTCTCTATGAATCAAACTAATGCGCCAACCAATGACAGCATCATGCTCGAATGGCCCCAAGCAGGTAAGCATAGAATCAGAAAAGTTGTTTCTCGCTCAAACCACAGAGTAACAGGGAAATACCCAAGCCTTAAAATGGGGAGAATGATGCATTGGGAATCCACACTGGAGCGTGATGCGTTCATGCTGATGGATATCAACCGTTCCATCTTAAAATTTCACGAACAGCCTGCTAAAATCACATATTGGCTTGATGGTGAAAAACATGCCCATTACCCAGACATTCTCACCACCTCACATGAAGGATCATGCTTTGTCGAAATCAAAGAAGAGAAGGACGCTTCGAAAGATGAGGTCAGCGCTCGTACCCAACTTTTATCTGAACAGCTCCCCATGCAGGGCTATAGTTACCTTGTCTTTACTGAAGAAGAAATTCGAAAAAATCCAAATTTGGAAAATGTTCGAAGGCTTCTCCGATATGGACGCATAAAGCCTGATATCCAAACTATCGAGAGAATTAAAAAGGATTATTTTTCTTCCGGGGAATGTCTCTCGGGAGACATCACCTCAAGTGCTAACTGCAATTCCGATTATCCAGTCATTTGCCGAATGATAATCGATGGAATGCTGACGAAAGACATCAATCAGATATGGGATGCTCAAACTCAAATAGCTCTAAATTATAAATTTGGGGTGCAGTCATGAGCAGAGCATACCTGCAAGCCAAGCAGGTCATTATTATTGATGGCACCCGGCACACAATTCTTCGCAGTGTGGCAAAAGATGAATGGCAGATTGAAGTGTGTTTAAGCGGACGAATTGAAACCAAGACAACCAAAGAGCTTTTGAGTTTGCTAGCTGCAGACAGGCTTGAGTTTGAGGTTGCCATACCGGCGTTACAGAAAGGTAAGGCTGAGAAGCTTGCTGTTGCGTTGGATCTCATCCCGGAGCATTTACGCGAAGAAGCCAAAATGCGTTATGCGTATATGATGGCTACCAAAAAAGCTGAACTAAGAAGTTTCACCGGTAAAACACTTGAACCAGTCATCGCAGAAACTGCAAAAAAGCTTGCCAGCGACCACAAGCCTCCGCACTGGGCAACTGTAAACAGGTGGAGAAAGAAATTCGTAAAATCCGGCGAGGATATTCGCAGCCTTGTTTCATGTAATAGTAATAAGGGAAGAAAAGCCAAATATGACTCATTTGTTATTGATGCTGTTCAGCAGGCAGTTGATGCTATCTATATGTCTGAAGAGAGAGGTTCGGTCCAGGACACCATTGAGCATGCAACCCACTTAATCAGTATAGAAAATAAGCTAAGGCCTGCTGGCGACCAACTACCTCTTCCAACACGATATATAGTTAAAAAAGAGATTTCTCAGCTTCCTGAATTCGACAAAGCAGTGGCCAGAAAAGGAAGGCAGGCGGCACTGCGTGATTATAGAGGGGTATTAGGTAAAAATGTTTCCAGCAAACCGTTAGAGAATGCAGAAATCGATCACACGGTTCTTGATATTATCGTTGTTGATGAGGAAACCATGCTTCCACTTGGCAGACCGACTTTGACCATATGCATTGATTCTATGACCAGGTGTATTCTTGGGCTCTATATTGGATTTGAATCACCCAGCCACTCAACAGTAGCCCAATGTCTAAAACACTGTTTTCTCCCCAAATCTAACTTGAAGGAATTGTACCCTAAGGTTCGCAATGACTGGGAATGTTTTGGAGTCATGGAAACACTGGTTGTAGATAACGGCCTTGAATTTCATGGCCATAGCTTAGATAGCCTTGGAGAAAGCTATGGGATCAACATTCAGTACTCACCAAGGAAAAAGCCATGGTTTAAGCCATATATAGAAAGAGTTATTGGAACACTCAATAAAGGACTTATTCATAAAGTCCCTGGCACCACATATTCCAATATCTTTGAAAAGGGCGATTATGACGCACTCAAAAAATCGACCATTACACTTTCAACGCTCCATGAGATCACGAATATATGGATTGTTGATTATTACCATCAGAGGATACACAGAACACTCCGTCAGCAACCAGCAAAGGTTTGGCGTGACAATATTGATCAAATTCCGGTACCACTGCCTTCAAGTATTCGGGACTTGGATGCACTCACTGGATATATCGAAACAAGAATATTGTCTCATAAAGGTATTGAGCTAGATCGCCTGCTATACAATTCTCATGAATTGATAGGTTTGCGCGAGCAGCTTGGCTGCACCCTGCAAGTATCAATCCGATACAATGTTAATGATTTAGGGCATATCTATGTGATCAACCCTCGAACAAATGATCTCATTAAAGTGCCATCATTGAACCCTGAATATACCAATGGTCTTACCAAGTTTCAGCACGATATTTGCAAGAAATATTCTACGCAAATTCTTGAGCGATCAGAAATCGAAGATCTTGCAGAGGCTAAAGAAATCATTCGAGAACTCATCTCAGATGATTTTGGAAAGAAAAAAGTGAAAACCCGGAAAAAAGCAGGGCGATTCAAAAATGACCCATCAGGTAAAAAGCCCAAAAACGATGATGTACCTACTACTGATAAAAAAGTGGAGGAGCCAACCAAAACCGATATTCCAAAAACAGAATATGTAAGAGGAAAGTTGGGCACAATCCTTGAAAACCGCAGCCCACTTCAAACAGGAGAGAAATAATGACAGAACAAGAAAAAATAGAACTTCGGACCAAAATCGATAATGTGTTGATTATGCATTCTGCCTTTAAAGATGCGGTTGAACGTATTCAGGCCTGTTATGACGGTGCATTGAGTAGTGCTGACCCAACATGTCTGGCAGTGCTTGGAGAATCTAGGACTGGAAAATCCAGAGCGCTTGAGCATTTTCAAAATGAATATTTGCAATACCGGAATGCAGAGGGACTCACCACGCCAATATTACGGATAGAGGTTCCCTCAAAACCAACTGTAAAAGGCATGTTGGAAGAACTCCTACATAATATTGGCGATCCCAGTTTCGACAAGGGAACTGAAAGCTCTAAAACCATTCGATTAAGGAAGCTGATGGCTGAGTCGGGCACCAAAATGCTGATTCTTGATGAGTTCCAGCATTTTATCGATCAGGCAAGTCACAATATTCAGCATCATGTTGCTGACTGGCTAAAGATACTTGTTGATAAAACCAGGGTTGGCCTTGTGGTGGCAGGCCTTCCAAACTGTATCAATGTAATCCTGAGCAATGACCAACTGACCCGTAGATTTATGGCTCCACAGTATTTTAAGCGTTTTGATTGGACGATAGTTGAAGAGCGAAATGAATTCAGAAATATTTTGTTTACCTTGCAGGAGGACCTTAGTCCTTTTGATTTCCCTGATCTGGATTCTGATGACATGTCATTTCGAATGTATATCGCTTCTGGTGGACTCATTGGGTATGTAATTAAAATTCTACGTGAAGCCACTTCTATTGCTGTGTATGCAGGCACCCATAGCATTGATTTAGAAATGATTCATAAAGCCCAGCAAAGGGCAATTTTGAATGTATCTCAACATGCACCAGCTCCTTTTTCTCGGAAGTTTATACTATGCCCATCAAAAGAAACGGTTGAAGAGGCAATGAAGCTGGGAGTTTGTGAGCCTGAACCACCAAAGAAACGCTCCCGTGCAAAGAAAAACTTCTCCAACCTTAATATGGCCCTGAATAAGAGTTACTAAGGACTTTATGATGCTAGTGAGAACCCCATCCCCTCATTCTACCGAAAGTTTCTTTGGCTACCTACTGAGAGCCTCTGAAACCAATGGTTATGAAACGCCAGGAGATATTTTACGGCTAACTGGAGTGGTGAGTCACAGGATCACCCTTAACACTATCCCAATCGAAGGACTGGCAAGTGTCCTGAACCAAAAGGTTGAAGTGCTTCAAAAGCTCACATACCGAACTGAACAAAATAGATCCAGTTCATTAAAAATTCTGGGGCATGATCTTGGGAAGTCATCCAAAAATGCCCCTCTGAGGATAAAGTACTCAGCATTTTGTGTCTGCTGTGCGCAAGAGGATGGGCACATTGATGCATTTTGGGATATGAGTACTTCTCTCGCCTGTCCGAAACACGAATGCAAGGTACTAACCAATTGCCCAGAGTGCCATTGCAAACTGACATGGTTTCGACAAGGCCTATTAAAATGCACCTGTGGCGCTGATCTAAATCAGGTGGCTCAAACTAAGGCTGAAAAACCTATGATTGAATTAATGCAAATCATTCAGGCCAAACTTCATCATAAGGCTCATTCAAGCATTTCTAATCAAGTTGGCTTTCCACTCGATCACTTTGAACACGTACCCATGAATTCCTTTCTATTAATGCTGAATCGTTTGGGCACTTTCAACTTACAAAGCAAGAAAGAACCCGTAACGACAGACTGTGATGCAATAACCAGAGCAGCTATTGATACCTTATCAAATTGGCCACATGGGTATCATGAGTTTTTAACCAGACTTGGAAATGTCTATATAGCTGAAAAACCATCAGCAGTTGGCCTCAGAAAACAATTCCAGCAATTTTATATAGCGATGTTTAAAAGACCTTTTTCTGAAGATATTTCATTTTTACGCGATGAATTTGTGAATTTCGGTCTCAATATTTGGGGCAATGCCGTTGTGGACAAAAAGCTTCTTCGTCCTTCTGAATCAGAATTAAAACAAAGGTTCATTTCACGCGCTGAATTTGCACAACGATTTAATATTTGGAAACCGGTCATGGATCGCTTGATCGCAGATGGCTCAATAGTTACGAAACAGGTTAAAATAGGCGGGATAAAAAGACAGGTGGTTGATTTAGAACTCAGTCAGCCCCCAGTGCAATCCGAACAAGTCATCACAGATAGAGAGGCTGCTGCTTTTTTAGGGTTGCCTGTGAGAGTAATCGATCATCTGCGTGAAACCGGTGTCTATCAAACCAAACCTCGTGCAGGCTTTGCCAGCTCATGGCATCAGGATGATGTAGAGGAATTTCTTAGGCGAGGGTTAAGCCTTGCCTGCAAAATCGAGACTGTGTCTGAAGGCATGGAAAAACTTGGCACCCTGATGCGCCTTACTTTGAGAGATTCATCAGCAAAGGCGGATATTGTAGCGGCGGCATTTGATGGACGTTTGAGTGTTGCCGGACACATAGGCGATAACCTTTCAGGACTGCTTCTGAATAAGAACGAAGTTGATCTATTTATTCTCAAAAAACGCGTTGAAGTAGAGGGGGATAGCTATTCGTTCTCAGAGGCTGCAGATCAAACGGGAATCGACCAAATGGCGATTCAGAGTGCGATCAATGAGGGGCTTCTAACTACTGTTGAGCGTGATGGACGCACTCGAATAAGCGGCGAATCAATTACTCATTTTAATTCTAAATACATCACATTATCACGCTTGGCTCCAACAGCTGGAACAACCGCCAGAAAGCTTGGGAATATCTGCAAAAGACACAATATTCCAGCCAAATTAATTGCTCGTTCGAATGGTAACGGTAAGCATTATGTTTTACCTCGAAGTTATGAAGTGAACTTGGTGGATCTCTTTCATGCAGAAGAAAAGAAGCGAAAAGACAACTCTTTTGCAAATAGAGATGCTGCATGTGAATTATCCCTTTCAGAGTATTTAACCAATCTGCGAGCAACAAATGGGTTGTTGCCACGCAGAGGAGGCAAACCAAATTTATCCGATATTGCAAATGCATGTGGATTTGACAGAGCCCGCCTCTACGATTCACCATCGCTTGTTGAGGCCTTAAACCAGTTTGATAAAGAGGAACAAGCCCGCTTGAACATGGAGGGTTTTGACGCAGTGACAGTCCTATCAGGCTACCTTAAAAACCTGAAAGAAAGTGGCTTACCTTTGCCTCTTTCAAGGGGTAACAAACCCAACAAGAAAGTCATTACTGAGGCTTGTGGGCTCTACAGGAATATTTTGTACACAAACCAAAATGCTATCTCACTTCTGAATGACTTTGTGCAAAAACAAACCGTACGGAGTAAATTCAAGGCGCAAAAAACTTTCCATCGGTAAATTTTTAGTCTAAAGTTGAGGAATGGGATGTAAAATATTTCAATGTCGCACGCACTCTTGAGACAAACCTGTGCTCAAGTGTACGTTGTTCGGGCCGATATTTGTTGAATACTATTAATTAGTATGATAGCAAGCGGCCCCTTTTTTGTTGCCTTTGCAAAGGCGGGAGCATGGTAACAAAGAATAGGAGGGAAGATATGAGTTTGAATGATGAGGTTCAGATGTCAAATAAAGTTATTTTAAAAGGTGCGGAAATGAAATCTTTCCGCCAACGCTATTACGAAGAGGTTCATGCAGATCTCAAAAGTGTAAAAGATCGCAATACTGGAGCTTATGAAGCTGCAAAAAGGTTTGTATTGAAATAAACACCTAAAATAAAATTTAATGTTAAAATAAGGCCAGCAATTTGCTGGCCTTATTTGTTTAGCCAGAAGAGGGGATAATATGCAAGAGGAACGCCTAGAATACTACCCATGCTCCAATATAGAGGGCCTGTTTGACATCAATGGCGTTGACTGGAACGATAAAAGTGCACCATTGAAAAGTATTGCAGAACATGCGTTCGATAGATTAGAGGCCAATGGTTTAATAGTGCAACGAAAAGTTTGGGATCCAGATTATTTTGCCGAGTTTAATACATTCCATAGTAAGGTATTTCAAGAAAATCAACGCCTATGCACACGCCTCCATTTCATAAAACAGAATTTCCCCGTTAAGACTCCTATACTTGATGTAATTGATAGCTTGACCCCTAAAGATTATTTGGGATTTATGACAATACGGCCAGTTCAAGCAAGCCCTGTTGGTGCAACTATTCTAGTTCCGGTTCAGGGTAAAAATCACTTTCTCCTATCAAAAGATAGTTTCGAAGTAACTTTGGCAGGAAAAACTTTTACAGTATCAGGTACTCCATTTATGCAGCAAGATAATGCCGTGGGGGCATGTGCTCAGGCATCAATATGGATGGCGCTACGCACAATGCGAAAAAAAGAGGGAAGGAGTGCCCATAGCCCAGCAAAAATAACTACATTAGCAACTAAGTATGTAGTTCGAGGACGCACTTTACCAAACAGAGAAGGACTTAACATTGAACAAATGATAGAGGCAGTGAGAAGTGCTGGTTATGCGCCCAGCCTTTTATCGTTACCTAAAAGAATTAAAAAACTTAAACATCAAGATAAAAAGTTACCAAAAAAACGTCAACAAAGTGTTGAACGACGGAAAGTCCGACTCAATAAAATTAGAAGCATTTTATATCCTTATGTTGAATCAGGCATTCCAGTAATATTAGCCCTTGAAGAGAAAAGTGAAGGACATGCTGTAGTTTTAATTGGACATGGATGGGATCAAAACCTTGATAGTTCTGAGCATATCCTTGATGGAAAAGGTAATGACGATAGGTTTATAAAGGCAGTAAGTTGGGCCAAGCCATTTTTTATTCATAATGATAACTCCGGCCCTTACCAAGAGCTTGATCCGTTTTCTATCGAAGGAAATGGATATTCTTTAGAATCTGCAATATATGCCATTCCACTATTTCCTAACGGGGTCTATATGGATGCAGAGGAAGGGGAAATCGCATCTAATGCTGCAATTAAACTCGTAGAACAAACTGCTATGGCTGGATATAAAGACGAATATGAAGGATTGGGGAATGACAGAATTGTATTAAGAACATATCTTTCTAATCGTCATACATTCCGAAAAGAAGCATTCGAATCAACCATATGCTCTAAATTAAAAGACTTTTATCGAAAAATGGAATTACCTCGAAAAATCTGGGTTACTGAAATAAATACTTTTAATAATTATGGCGATAGAAGTGCTCATCAGACATCTAGGTTGGGTGAAGTAATAATCGATGCCACAGGAAACCCAGAGGACATTCCTTTTTTATCTGTTCATTTACCAGGAATATTTGCAATTAAAAAAAACCTAGACAACGGCTATGAATTGGATATTGAATTGATTAAAAATGACACCCCTTACCAAAGAAGACATCGAGCCACATAGAATTCTTTCCCGACAGATATTATCAGCGGACGAGCTCTTGTTAGCTTTACTAAAAACAAAAGAGGAAATATGAAAAAGTTAAATACACTTAGTAGCTTTAGTACTTATATGTCCAATAATAATGATATTACTAATAGAACGTTTGTAGATGAAAAAGAATTAGAAATGATAATTAGATTTATCTATACGAAAGATGATGGCGTGAATATTGGTGAAATATCAAATGAGTGTGGAGTCCCCTTCAGAATACTTATGGAAGAACTGGATGTTTTACAAATGGAGTCCCTGATTGAATATACTGATGATAAATCAGAAAATGTAATTCAGTTAACCAAAAGAGGTCAACGTCGAGCGGTTGAATTGATAAAAATAACATCCCATGGAGATACCTAATGGAGGTTGAAATCCTTACATGCTGGACTGGTTTGATCGTTGCCATACTAGGTGCTCTAGCCGGGCTCGCTGAGATTATCTCACGATATAAGGATGCCCCATTATCGGCTGTACTCACACTCTCAGGTATGACCTATCTTTTGATCAATGGCCTATCTGCAGTTATCGCTCTTTATTTGGTCGAAATTAATGCCTGGCAATTTGGAGTGGACCAAAATAGTGGTCACGCAAAAACCTTAGCAACTCAAGTAATAGTTGCCGGATTGGGGTCTATAATTATTTTCAGGAGTTCCTTATTCAACGTTCAGGTTGGAGACAAGACTGTTGGAATTGGTCCAAGCGCCATTCTTCAAGTTATTCTATTTACTCTAGATAGGGATTTGGACAGAACGCGCGCACAACATCGCGCTGATACTGTCAAAGAAATCATGACAGATATCGACTTTAGTGAAGCTATTATTGAGTTGCCACCCTTTTGTTTTGCATTAATGCAGAACGTAACCGAAGAAGAGCAAGCAGACTTTAAACGAGGACAAGAATTACTTCTTAAAAATACTAAGCTTAGTAATCAGGTTCGGTTACTCAATCTAGGATTGATGCTGCTTGAAATTGTAGGTGAAGCTGTATTACGAAAAGCTGTTATTACTTTGGATGAAGTTATTCACAAGTAGTTATTGGCCTGCATAAATAGGCTATTATACACCTTGACCCATTGGAGAATAAACCTCCCCTATGACAAAGCGACGGCACTTTACCGTCGCTTTGTGTACGGTTATTAACTAACTGGCTCAGTTAACCCTGAGGATAAGCCTCTTCCAACTCCATCTTCAATTTCTTACCGATTTCATCTGCAAATATATCAAACCATTTCTTTGAATTGCCTTCAATGCCACCATCTTGTGAATCAAGTGTTGCACGCGCCAGAGCGGCACCAAGAGCTGCTGGATCGAAGATATTAGATGCACCTCTTTCATGCCTAGCTGTCATTACTAATTGGACTGAATAGCCGTCCTTATATAGGTAAATGCCTGCAACCCAATTCATGCTTGTGCCACGTGCTGAATTATCATTACCTGAACGAACAGAAACGGTTGCTCCTGGCGTTTGCGGGAATTGCATTGAGACTGGCCCAAATGCCATATCTTTGATTTTAAAACGCCCTGGTTTTTCAGGCATTGGGTGAGGTGGTATCCCACTCACCACTTGAGCGTTGTTATTTAATTCTTTTGCTGCATCAACAACTGCATTTCTTACCTGAGTTAAAGTGTAGTCATTTGAAACATGGTAGATCCTATATCCAGTGTAAGTTTCAGTTGTTGGTGCGACACTGGCGCAGCTGGTGATAAGAGTGATTGAGGCTATTGCCAACACTCTCCATAGTTTTTTCATATTTAGTATTCTCCTAATTGTATTTTTAGAGTGTTTGGCATATCCGCGCCTAAGCTAAGGAATCCTTAGTATCCAAGCCCCACCTTACTAAGGAACTCTTAGGCATGCAAATTAAAGAATCACATGCATCCCCTGTCCCCAAGAGACTTAAAGATGCGCGACAGGCAAAAGGGCTTTCTCAGAAAGAACTAGGCATCGCTGCAGGCATTGATGAGTTCAGCGCCAGCCCTCGTATGAACCAATATGAGCGGGGAAAACACACGCCTGATTTTTCTATGTTAAAGAAGTTAGCTAAAGTGCTCGGTGTACCTACAGCATATTTTTATGCTGACGATGACTGGCTTGCTTCAGCTATTTGCGCTCTTAATAAGCTCCCAGAAGATGAAAAGAAAAATTTTTCAGCTACTGATTAACTGTCTGGTACACTCAAACTAACGCTAAAAGATTTGAAGGACTGTGGCGCAGCTAAAGCAACCCAATAATATACTATACCTAGTAAATAATAAGTTATCACACACAATATATAGTGTGCTCAAGAAAAGCCAAAGCATTGACAAAAAAGTGTAATCGCCCTTAGCATCTCAGATGCTTGAGTCATAATATTGATCCAAAGCAGATGCTGGTGCCCCAAGCTGCAATTTGGGCCACCCGAGTCGAGGCATTTTATCTGCATGATGAAGGCATGCAGACTTATTAACCCTACCGACCCATTCACTGGGACCGGCAACATAGTTTTAAGGGCATATATGAGCAAATCTCCTTCAAGGATAAAAAACATGTCTGATTCTACACACGTAGTTCCCAACTCCGATCGCGGAGGCTGGGATATTAAACAAAGTGGTTCATCTCGATCCTCTGGTCATTTTGACACGAAGCAAGATGCTGTAGATAGAGCAAGAGAAATAAGCCGCAATCAGGAAACTGAATTAGTCGTTCACAATAAGGATGGCAAAATCAGCGTGAAAGATAGTCATGGGAATGATCCGTTTCCCCCAAAAGGCTAGCTATAGGCCGGGTGGGGGAACCCCCACCTGGTCATAATAAAAGGCCAAGTAGTGCGATAATAAGAAGACTAAGAAATGATATTTCCATGAAAAAGTGTCGTATTTTTTTCCAGAATGCGACAGATTAGCAATCTCTTTCGATTCGCGTTTGAGCTTGTCCGTGGCGTGCTTGTGCTACCCTTGAGGTTCAGATCGTCTCAACTCCAACTCCCGATCAACTTTCTTCTTTGTCACAACACCCTCTCGCTCTTGTTCAAAAATCACTGTAGCCCTTTCTATAGGAATAATCTTTCTGGTCACCAGTTCACATAATCCAATTCTCAAAGCAAAGAGTTTAGCGATATCGTTATCCCGCTGATTATTACCTAAGATAGATAACCATGTGATATTTGTTTCATGATCAATGCAGTAATTTGGAATCTCTTCAGAACAACCCAAGTTTGGTGT
>NZ_RCFQ01000041.1 GCF_003665155.1 Mariprofundus sp. EBB-1
TTTTGTCTTCAGCTTTTTTAACACGGATTCTGTTGCTGCCAACAATTCTATTGTTCAATTTTTTTAGCGCAAATCCAGCACCTTTTGGTTCCAGTATTTCAACAAAACCAAAACCTTTGGACTTACCGTTAGATTGATCTAACACCAATTCACAAGATTCTACGGTGCCATATTCTTCAAAGAGAGCCTTTAATTCTTCCTTGGTCGTACTACGATCTAGATTAAGAATCATCATTTTCATATATTATTGTTCCCCTAAGTATGGAAAAGCGCACCATGACAACAAAGCAAATAACAGTAAAGCAGCACCCTCTGCGTGAATTCTTTTAATGTCCCCTTATTCCATGTCACATGGCTGTTTATAAAATTCATTTTCATCTGTGTGAAGTATTTAACACCATGTTTTGCCCGAACGGCTGCAGCATGCGTACAAATAAGGTGAGTCCAATGAAACCTGGGTTATCCAAAACATCGGAGAGAGCTGAATGAGAAAACTTATATCAAGTATAGCAACACTATTAATGATAATGTGTCTATCCGCTACTGCACACGCTTGCGATGATGACGGGGTCATAAAAACATCTGCTGAATTGCAAAGAGTGGTGAACTCACATCAAGCCAATCAAAAGAAATTCTGGGGAGAAAAGATAGATCCACTAGTAGCTGAGATTGCAGTCATGACTTCTAAATGGGGGTACAACTATTGTGGAAGTGAAAAGCATGAGTACTCAGAGGCTGCATATAATCACTATGTTCAATGTCTTAATAGCCTGCAATCGCAAGGTATAGCTTCTGAAGAGAGGATAGTTCAATACCAGATGGACGTAATTGAACGCAATAATGCAAAGGCTAAACGTGTAGCCAAGTTCGACCTCTAGCTCCCGAACGATTAGCATCTGACCCGGTCACATACACATTCAATCAGGGGCCCTATCCTTTAGCCCTGAATTTTTACCGTTACTGAAAAAGGACTCTGACCTTAATTCAGGTGAGTTTGAAATACAGGCAAACTACCCCGGTAACGCCAATGCAGCCCCAGGCACCAAGAACCTTAAATTGATTTTAACTTTTGCGTTGTAAAACAAAGCCCAACTCAAAACGTGGGCCTTTGGGGCGGGAAATAATCATTGGAGCTTTGCCTGGCCATGCCCAGCGGGATGGATCAAAGAGCTGACGCATCTCTTTCAGGTCACAATGATATGGCGGGCCTCCAGCATCACCTGTTTGCATCAGCAACAGCAGCAGCACACCACCATCATTGAGCCAGCCATACAGTTTTTTCTCGTATTGCACATACTCTGTTGGTGTCATGGTGCATAAACATGTCTGCTCATACACGGCATCAAAGCGCTCTGACGGATGATAATCAAACAGATCGGCACAAACAGCTTCAGAGCGAGATGCTGAAATATCGTTTAAGGATTGATGCAGGGCAGTGATGGCCGATGGGGCAATATCAAGACCAGTGGCCGCATGACCACGACCTGCCAACTCAATCACTTCATGACCATATCCACAGCCGGGAATCAGTACGCGTGCGCCCTCTTTCACAGCTTCATCATCCAGCCATTGCATCAATGCGGGACTTGGCCCACCACGATCCCAACCGATATCACCTGCCTGATACCGTTCTTCCCAATTCAATGATTCTACTTTCATATCTCACTCTCTATAGAAAAAGGACCACTCACAGAGCAGCCCTTTTTTTCCAATACATTAAGTTAATAACCGTAACGATTCAGATTGCCGATAATTTTTCCAAGGACAAGGCGAAAAAACGGAGCCTACTACTGTAGGTCATTCAAGCCTTCCATGGCTTTCACCCTGTGGGCAACCTATCGGTTGTGCAAACAGCATCCTGCTTTTTTTGTGAGCATTTTTCAACGCCGTCCTCGGGAGAATAAGCGGTGAGCTGAACGTTACTGGTGATATTTAACTGATTCTTCGCGCACCGCTTTGAAGAACTCAATCGCATGTTCAGGTGGTACATCCGGGGTAATACCGTGACCAAGATTAAACACATGGCCATTGCCATGACCAAATTTGGCCAGTATCTCTTTCACTTCTGCACGGATACGTTCCGGCTTAGCATACAACATCGTTGGATCCATATTACCCTGCAAAGCGACCCGATCACCCACGCGTGCCTTAGCTTGATCAATATCAATCGACCAGTCCAAGCCGATCACATCGCAACCTGTGTCAGCCATCGCTTCCAACCACCCCATACCACCCTTGGAATAGAGGATGATTGGCACTTTGCGGCCATCATGTTCACGCGTAAGTTGATCTATAATACGCTGCATATATTGCAAGGAAAATTCGTTATAGTCCTTCGTACTCAGAATACCGCCCCAAGTATCAAAGATCTGCAGCGCCTGCGCCCCACTGGCAATTTGTCCATTCAGATAAGCAGCCACAGAATCAGCCAGTTTTTCGAGCAGCAAGTGCATCGTTTCCGGCTCATTGAACATCATCGCCTTCACCTTAGAAAAGGTTTTGGAGCCACCGCCTTCCACCATATACGTCGCCAATGTCCATGGACTGCCGGTAAAGCCAATCAAAGGCACGCGACCATTCAAATCACGACGAATGGTACTCACCGCATTCATCACATAACCAAGCTCTTTGGTCGGGTCATCGAGTACAGGTAATTTTTCCACATCGGCGCGCGTACGCAACGGATCAGAAAACTTCGGTCCTTCACCTGCTCCAAAACTCAAATCCATACCCATCGCTTCCGGTACGACCAAAATATCAGAGAATAGAATCGCTGCATCTGCATCGAGAATATCAATCGGCTGAATCGCCACTTCCGAACATAATTCCGGCGAACGACACAGATTCAAAAAGCCACCGGCCTTTTCACGTGTAGCACGGTATTCAGCCAGATAACGGCCAGCCTGCCGCATCATCCAAACCGGTGTACGCTCTACATCTTCTTTCAAACATGCGCGTAAAAACAGATCATTCTTTAATTCAGTCATTGTATTATAAAGTCCTTTATTTTTTTACCGCAGAGTACGCGAAGGTACGCAGAGTAAAAACATTTATAAATCATTACCACAAAACATTCATCAAACCTTGCCAGAATCAGTAGTAAGTGGACAACCATTCTTTTGCTTTAACTTTGCGTAACTCTGCGTCCTCTGCGGTGCAGTTTTTTTAACATTAGTCCCAGATGTAACCTTCGGTTGGGCTTGAGGCGTTGGCAAAAGCACGTTTCTGCATGCGTCCAGCCAGAAATGCTGAACGCCCTGCCTTGACCGCATCACGCATAGCCGTCGCCATCAGGCACTCATCGTTGGCTTCTGCAATAGCCGTATTGATCAACGCGGCATCAACTCCCAACTCCATAGCTTTGGCTGCATCAGAAGCGGTACCGATACCGGCATCCACAACAATGGGTACATTCGCACGCTGTTTGATCACGCGAATATTAAACGGATTCGCCAAGCCACGACCTGAACCGATCGGATTGCCCAACGGCATCACGGCCACGCAACCCACCTCTTCAAGCCGGCGTGCTACAATCGGATCATCATTGGTATAGACCATGACCTGAAACCCTTCAGCTACCAGTGTTTCAGCTGCTTTGATGGTCTCTACCACATTAGGATAAAGTGTTTCGGTATCACCCAGCACTTCCAATTTCACCAGATCCCAACCACCGGCTTCACGGGCCAAACGTAAGGTGCGCACAGCGTCTTCAGCATTAAAACAACCGGCAGTATTCGGTAAAATGGTATATTTCTTTGGGTCAATATAATCGAGCAGATTCTCTTTCCCCGGGTCGGTGATATTCACACGACGCACAGCAACAGTAATCATTTCCGCTTCCGATGCTTCAGTCGCATCTTTGGTGGTCTGGAAATCCTTATATTTACCGGAACCCACAATCAATCGTGAATGAAAGGTATAAGTCCCCACTTTAAAAATATCAGACATTTTTATCCCCATAACTTCTTTATATCTTACTATATATCATATCTACTGGAATTTTCTGCCAGTCAACGTTAACAATAATCTGAATAGTTTGCGTGTAATCAACCGCCACCAATCATATGTACCAGCTCTATGCGGTCACCCGCTTTTAAAGCTGTCTCACCATATTGACTTTTTGGCACCACTTCGAGATTGAGTTCGATGGCAATCATCCGTTGCTCAAGTCCAAGCTCTGCAATCAAGTCTGTTAAATTACTTGCTGAAAATGATCGTTCTTCTCCATTCAAGTGGATCGCTATACTATCTGACATAAGGCCTCATCATACAAACAAGATTTACAACAAACCGACATAAAACACACGCTATAGATACATAATCGATCATTTTTTTGATTTTTAAGCATTTTTTTAACCAAGCAGATTGACCCGACATATTGCTCTACTGTAGTGTGAGCCACATGCTAGCAGCAAGTGCTTCCACACCCAACAAGACACAAGCCTCCAATAGCCGTGCAACTACTCCTGCTGGTTGGCATGGTGTTGCTGGAGGCATGGAATCCGCAAAAAACGCTATCCGAAACGGCGATCTGGCTCAGGCTGAACTTATTCTGACTGAACTACTGAACTTTGCCCCTGTTGAAATCAGAGCATGGAAACTGCTTGCCAGAACACAGCGACATCTGGGGCACATTGATGAAGGTATCAATAGCGCCCGGCGTGCCTTGCAGTTACAGAACACCAATATTGAAGATGTACCGCTGGTCTCTATCACCATTGCCAAACTGCTTTGGCAACAACATGAATATGATCATGCCCGACAGATGATAGCTTCTTTACTTGAGCAAGAGAGTGACAATGCAGAATGGCTGGATTTACAGCAACAATGGAACAGGGAGCATCAGGAATGAACACATTAAAGATTCTTGTCCTGCATGGGCCGAATTTAAATTTACTGGGGACGCGTGAACCGGCTCACTATGGCGCATCGACCCTGCACGATATCAATCAACAACTGACTGCTTTAGCCGGCACTTTGCATATTGATATCGACAACTATCAAAGTAACCATGAAGGTGATCTGGTAGATCGCATTCATCAGGCCGTGACAGATGCTGTTGATGGCATTGTTATCAATCCGGCCGCCTACACCCATACCAGTATCGCACTACGAGATGCCCTGCTCGCTGCCAACATTCCATTTGTAGAAGTGCATCTATCCAATGTTCATAAACGTGAAGCTTTTAGACACAAATCTATGCTTGCCGATGCAGCCATCGGTGTAGTTGCAGGATTTGGTGCCACCTCATACACCATGGCGCTCAACGGTATCAATCAACAGTTAAGAAACACGTAACACCACAATCAACAACTATACGCACAACACAAAAACAGGAGATAACATGGACATTTCCCATATCCGCAAGCTCATCAAACTTATTCAAAGCTCAGATGTTACTGAGATTGAAGTGACTGAAGGCAATGAAACAATACGCATTTCCCGCCAGGGTCAGGTTGCCGCTGTTGCAGCACCTGTAGTCACGCAATATGCAGCAGCCCCTGCTCCCGCGGCAGCGCCTGCTGCTGATGCTCCAGCCGAAGCCGAGAGTGTGAATGAAGCACACATCGTGAAATCACCGATGGTAGGAACCTTTTACGCGGCACCTAATCCGGATTCAGATGACTTTGTATCTGTAGGCCAAAAGGTCAAAAAGGGTGACACCCTGTGCATCATCGAAGCGATGAAAATGATGAACACCATCGAAGCTGAATATGCAGGTACTGTAGAAGCTATTCTGACTGATAACGCAACACCTGTTGAGTTTGGCCAGAATATCTTTGTTATCGCTCCTTCGGCGTAATCGGGATATCTATGTTTAACAAGATTTTAATCGCCAACCGTGGCGAAATTGCCGTTCGTATCATTCGTGCCTGTAAAGAGATGGGAATCCTGTCAGTAGCTGTCTATTCAGAAGCTGATCGTGACTCCATGCATACCAGACTTGCTGATGAATCCATTTGCATAGGCCCTGCAGCAAGTGCTCAGTCCTATCTTAATATTGCGGCTATCATGGCTGCAGCAGAATTAACCGACGCTGAAGCGATTCACCCCGGTTTTGGTTTCCTTGCTGAGAATGCTGAATTCGCTGATATTGTTATCGAATCCGGTCTTGTCTGGATTGGTCCCACACCTGCATCCATGCGCACCATGGGTGATAAAGTAACCGCTAAGAAAGAGATGGCAAAGGCAGGCGTTCCCCTCGTGCCCGGCTCCACAGGTGCAGTTGAAACCGTTGAAGAAGCCATGGTGATCGCCAAGCAAGCTGGATTCCCGATCATCATCAAGGCATCTGCCGGCGGTGGTGGACGTGGTATGAAAGTGGTACATACTGAAACATCACTACCGAACGCATTTTCCTTGTGTAAACAAGAAGCCGGAGCTGCATTCGGTGATAATACGGTCTTTATCGAGAAGTTTCTTGTTGAACCACGTCATATTGAAGTACAGGTATTGGGCGATACGCATGGCAACCTTATTCACCTGTTTGAACGTGAATGTTCAATGCAACGCAACAATCAAAAAGTACTTGAAGAGGCGCCAAGCCCGGCTCTTGATGATGAAACACGCGCTAAAATTTGTGCCGCTGGTTTAGCTGCTGCCAAGGCAGTGAATTATGTTGGCGCCGGCACCATTGAATTTTTAATGCACGCTGATAAATCTTTCTTTTTCATGGAGATGAATACCCGTATTCAGGTAGAACATCCTGTAACGGAATGGATTACCGGTGTTGATCTGATTGAATGGCAGTTGCGTGTTGCAGCTGGTGAAGAACTCGCATTCACGCAGGATGATATCAAAATCAAAGGCCACGCCATTGAATGCCGTATCAATGCAGAAGACCCCTTCAAATTCATTCCATCACCTGGAACAGTAACGCTGTATCATGCTCCTGGTGGTCGTAGCGTACGTGTAGATTCACAATTATATACCGGGTATAAAATCCCGCCCCACTACGACTCTATGATTGGTAAAATAATCACCCATGCCAGAGACCGCCAGAAATGCATTCGCCGCATGCAACGCGCGATTGATGAATTGGTTATCCTTGGTGTCACCACCAATCAGGAACTACATAGACGACTGCTTGCTAACCCGGGTTTCCAGAAGGCTGATTTTAACATCCACTTCCTGGAAAAATGGCTGCATCAAATCAAGTAGTAGATAGTCAGGGAGTAAGGTGAATGGCGAAAAGGTTTCAACACCTTTCACCTTACTTCCTAACTAAAACTATACGCCGGAGTATTGTGCATGCACCTCTTTAGCATGCATATTCGGCAATTTATTCAGGGCTGCAATCAATGCATTCGCTGAAGCCACCACAATATCAGTATCAGATCCCTGCCCATTAACGATGCGCTCACCATACTGCAAACGAACGGTCACTTCACCCTGTGCATCGGTGCCTGCTGTAATAGCATTCACCGAATAAAGAAGCAGCTTACCATTCGGTTCAACCAGTGATTTGATCGCTTTAAACGCAGCATCAACAGGGCCATCACCTTCTGCCGTGGCTTTATGTATTTCACCATCAATATCCAGTTCAATGGCTGCCACAGGTGTATCACTGGTACCGGATGCCACATGCAAACTTATTAATTTCACATGTTCTCCATCAAGCTCTGCATCATCGGTAAGCAGCGACATCAAATCTTCATCAAACATCTCTTTCTTTTTATCTGCCAATATCTTGAAACGATCAAACACAGCAATCAGGCGCGCATCATCAAGTTCAATGCCCAGTTCCACATAACGCGCTTTAAGTGCTGCACGACCAGAATGTTTTCCCAACACCATACGGTTGGTATTCCAGCCGACAGATTCAGGCGTCATAATTTCATACGTCTTTTTATGCTTTAACATACCATCCTGATGAATACCGGATTCATGCGCAAACGCATTGGCACCAACAATGGCCTTATTGGCCTGAACCGGCATACCGGTAATACTGCTGACCAATTTGGAAGTCGGCACGATTTTGGTGGTATCAATCCCCATCTCAAGATCATAACGATCCGAACGTGTTTTCATGATCATGACAATCTCTTCCAGCGAAGCGTTACCAGCACGCTCACCCAGACCATTCATTGTGCATTCCACCTGACGCGCGCCGTTCTCCACTGCAGCCAGAGAGTTTGCCACAGCCAAGCCCAGATCATTATGACAATGCACGGAAAATATAGCTTGATCAGCATTGGGGACGCGTTCAACCAGGGTGCGAATACGATAACCGAATTCATCCGGAGTCATGTATCCCACGGTATCCGGGATATTGATCACGCGAGCGCCAGCTTTGATCACCGCTTCAACAATACGGCAGAGGAAATCAATCTCAGTACGTCCGGCATCTTCCGCCGAAAACTCTACTTCTGGCACCAAAGATCGAGCTAGCTTCACCGAATCCACTGCACGTTCAAGGACCTGGTCCGGAGTCATGCGCAGTTTGGCCTCCATATGAATCGGACTAGTAGCAATAAATGTGTGGATACGCGCATTGTCACCAGCGGGTTGAACAGCCATAGCTGCACGCTCAATATCTTTGACCGCAGCGCGCGCCAGACCGGCAATTTTAGGGCCATGCACTTCAGTCGCAATACGGTGTACCGCTTCAAAATCACCGGGTGAAGCAATGGGAAAACCTGCTTCAATAATATCCACACCCAACGCACCCAGCGCATGTGCCACGCGCATTTTTTCTTCAATGTTCATTGAGCAACCGGGCGATTGCTCGCCATCGCGCAAGGTTGTATCAAAAATATGTAAACGATCAGACATTATTTCTCCCGCAATAACTGTTCGGCTTGCACATCAATAGACAGAAGCATTCAGTTATCGTTGATTTTCTTAGGACAGCACGAAACAGCAGATGCTGGATTCAGCTCTGCTCATCATCTGTGGCTTTTTTTTCACGTGCTTTCTTTTTCAATTTACGCGCCTGGCGCAGGTATGATAAACGCCTGTTTTGCCACAAACTCAATAACGGTCCGTGCAGACAGTAAGCCAATATCACGGTGAAAGGCACCCGATACGGATCAAGAGCCAGTAACCCGACCAGAACAACAAAGATCACGATGACTCCGCTTGAACGGCGCTGTTTCAAATCAATATCTTTACCCGATACAAAACGCACATTGCTTACCATTAACCAAGCCAGAAAAACAGACATACCAAACCATAGCCATGGTGAGGGCTCAAAGTTCCCATCAATATGGTAAAGTACAGCCATAGCAATCAGCAATGCAGCGCCTGGTGTAGGCAGCCCCTGGAAATAGCGTTTATCCTGCACTTCCAATTTGGTGTTAAAACGCGCCAAACGAATTGCGGCACAAGCCACCAGAAAAAATGCTCCAAGCCACGCTAATCGATGCAGATCCGAGCCCAGATTCACCAATGCCCAGAAATAGAGCAAAATAGCAGGTGCCACACCAAAGGAAAGCATATCACACAAGGAGTCATACTCTGCGCCGAAATTTGTTTCAGCATGCAATAGTCGAGCCACACGCCCATCAAGCATATCAAAAACAGCAGCGGCCAAAATAGCCCAGGCGGCTATTTCAAAATTCCCCTGAATGGATGCGATTAAGGAATAAAATCCGGAAAATAGCCCCATTGTAGTAAATAGACTTGGCAGCAGATAAACGCCACGCTCGGCTACTTTTTCTTTAAGTTTCGGCATTGTTAACAACTTCCTTTTTATGCTGACGAGCAATAATGCTCAGTCCAGCATTCACTTTATCACCAACCCTAACATTTAAGGTGTAATCAGCAGGTATTTCACAATTCACCCGGGAACCAAAGCGGATCATTCCAATACGTTCACCGGCAGCCATCTGATCACCGACTTTTACATAAGAGACAATACGGCGTGCCACCAACCCTGAAATCTGGGTAAAGGCGATCTTGCTACCGTTATCACATTCCATTTCAAAACGGTTACGTTCATTTTCTTCACTGGCATGATCAAAGCTGGCATTGATAAATTTACCCGGAGTATAGTCCATCGCACTGATACGACCCGCCATCGGCGCTCTGTTTACATGCACATCAAATACATTCATAAAGATATCAACACGCTGATACCCATCTTCAGTCATCTCTGCACGGACCACTTTGCCATCGGCCGGAGAAATGAACAGATTATCACCCATCGGCATTGTATGGTTTGGATCACGAAAGAAATTCACCATGAATAATAACAGTAGCAACAGAACGACAGTAGGAATCGTCCAACAAAAGGCATACGAAATGAGCAATAATAGTGCCGTTGGTATAATAAACGGCCAACCTTCTGGCGCGAATGGCATTTTGCCGCGAGGGCGGCCAAGAATAGGAAGTTCTTTAGTCATGTCGGTACACTATGAGTTTGTGGTACCGAAGGGAATAGCACCTATGCAGTTGTTCATAAGCTTGTCTGTGCAACATTCCCCACATCAGGTTCATCATGTCCAAAAGTGTTTCATCAAAGGCTAAACCTCAATCCTCGCTTCCTGACGAAAACTTTTACCGAGCAAAAAGAACTCGGATGACGTTTTTCGACTGGCTGCCGGTTTAATATTTTTCACTTTCTGAAATGATTTACCCAGATCACGGCGAAATCCATCATAACCTTCACCCATAAAGGTTTTCATCAACACATCGCCACCGGGGCGTAAATATTGACTCGCAAAATACAGGGTCATTTCGTTCAAACCTATCATACGCATCTGATCTACCAGCTTATCACCGGCCATTTCAGGAGCCATATCGGAGACAACCATATCAACCTGACGCCCTTGCAATGCTTCAGCTAAAGCCTGCTGGCCTTCTGCTGAATTAAAATCACCCTGAATCAGGGTAACGCCATTAACAGGATCCAGTGGCAGCAGATCAATACCAATAACCAGCCCTTCTGGCCCCACATACTTAGCCAGTTCCACACTCCATGAACCCGGCGCACAACCCAAATCAACGACCACACTGTTTCTTTTTATTTTTAAACCATGCTTTTCATTGTCCAGGATTTCAGTCAATTTAAATGCAGCCCGTGATCGTTTACCCTCACGCTGAGCCCGTTTAACATGTGGATCATTGGCATGGCGTTGAAACCAGGCTGAAGTCTTGCGATCCGATTTACTCTTTGATGACATTCCCATGTGCTTTATAATCCTATTGAAACATTCAGGTGTAGTGATATGTTGTTAGCGCTTATTAAAACATAAACAGACAACGATATGAAATATATTACTGTAAGCTATTCAAGCCATCCATCGTTTTCCACCCTGCGGGCAAGCTATCGCTTATTCAGCTTTATTTATGAGAAAAGTACCAATTATTTTTATAGCCATAGCTAATTCAGCTTGCCGTTGATTTTTCTAAGGACAAGGCAAAAAAGCGGACGACGCCATGGATGGAGAAGGTAGAGCGACGCAGGATGCCAAAGCCGAGCGTACTCGTGTACGCGAGCATTTTTGAACGCAGTAATTAGGAAAATCAGGGGGGGGGTAAGCTGGACAGCTAGAACTATTCTTTCATTCTCCAGCCAATACGCCATAGATGCCAACATGAAACTATCGTCAGCAATGATGTGCCAATCACCACCATGATCGATGCATACGGGTCAGTATCACCAATACCAAGAAAACCATAACGAAAACCATCCGTCAGATAGAAAAATGGATTCGCATTATTTATCTGCTGCCAGAATTCAGGTAGTTGTTTGACTGAATAAAAGACACCGGAGAGAAAAGTCAGCGGCAGGATCACAAAATTGGTCACCATGGCGATATTATCAAAATCTTTAGCCCACATGCCGGCAATCAAGCCCAGTCCACCCATCATAATACTGGCACACAATCCATAGAGCAGAATGATACTCAGGTGCATGACTGAGATATCAACAAATGGATACAATACCGACAGGAAAACAACGGCCACAACCGTGGCACGCACTACAGCTGCGGCAAGAAAAGCCACCACCACTTCAAGAGCGGAGAGCGGTGCCATCAGCAGATAGATATTCATTCCCATCACCTTACCCATAATCATGGAGCTGGAGGTATTGGCAAAGGCATTTTGCATCATCGCCATCATGGCCAGGCCGGGTACCAGAAAAGTAAAATAATCGACATCTAAACCGGGTACTTGTCGCTCACCCATGGCATAACGAAAAATAAGCAGGTATAAAATTGCGGTTAGTGCGGGGGTGACAATGGTCTGCATTTTCACCTTGAGAAAACGGTGCACTTCTCTTTTAAATAGCGTCATGCAACCACGCAGGTTCATTGTACTCATGTTCTTTCCCTGATCTCTTTTTTGGTCAGACGCAAAAACACATCTTCGAGGTCTTCTGATCGCACTCCGGCATCCTGTGGCGGCCCGAAGCGGGCAACTGCAGCCTCATAGGCAGTATGAAAGGTAGATTGACCATTCTCAAGTTTACCCAGTTGCAAACAAACACCTGTATCACTCACACGCGGTTTAAAATCCGTCAGCGCAAGCGTATCTGCCTCGGAAAGTGATAGTGGTTTATCATAATTCATCCATAAATAAGAAGATGCCACCTGCTGCATCAAATCGGCCATTGGTTGTGCCGTAACCACCTTACCCTGATCAATAATCGCCACATGATCGCATAGCTCTTCTGCTTCATCCAGATAATGGGTGGTTAACAGAATTGTCGTACCGGCAGCGTTCAGCTCACGCATAAAGCCCCATAAACGACGCCTCAACTCTACATCCACACCGGCTGTCGGTTCATCTAAAATCACAAGTTTCGGTTTATGTACCAGTGCTTGTGCTACCAGCAGCCTACGGCGCATACCTCCGGAAAGCTGACGGGTATTTTTACCCACATGAGCGGTTAACTCCAATCGATCCAGCAAATGATCAATCCAGGCATCATCAGGCTTACTGCCAAACAGACCAGAGGTAATAGCCAATACTTCACGCGGCGTAAAAAATGGATCAAACGCCACTTCCTGTGGCACTACGCCAATCTGTCGTTTACACCAATTGCGCTCGGCAAACAGGTCTTGATCAAACAATCGTGCCGAACCACCGGTGGCAAGCACCGTATCAGCCAAAATATTAATCAGGGTACTTTTGCCTGCTCCGTTAGGCCCCAGCAGTGCAAAAAAACTACCCTTGGGTACCGATAACGACACATCATGCAGAGCAACATTACCGTTGCTATAGACCTTACTCAGGCCTTTAATTTCCAAAGCACTCATAATAGGCACACCCTAGTCTTAAACAGGAGATAAAAAAAAGCGGAGCCCGAAGGCTCCGCAACAAAAGAGAACACCACGCTCAATTAATAACCGGCGTTAGCACAACCGCTGCCACCAGACTCAGCCGGCGTGAACGATTTACCACAACCACAGCTTGAGGCTGCATTAGGATTTCGAATCACAAAAGATTCACCCTGCAACGAGGTCTGATAATCAATTTCGGCACCGTTAAGCATTTCCATGCTCATCTGATCAACGAGTAATTTGACACCATGATTTTCAACAACCGTATCGTTGTCATTAATCTTGTCATCAAATGTAAACCCATATTGAAAACCTGAGCAACCACCACCGGAAACAAACACACGCAAATTAAGCGTATCTGCTTCTTTTTCCAGTAAGCCCTGAACTTTCACAGCGGCTGCTTCTGTTAATGCTACGGCCATTTTACACCTCTCAATAAATACCTGAGCGCAATCCTCGGATATTTTTATAACGATGGCAAATCTATATTAACGATTGTTACGGATAAATGAAGGCCCATGGTTTATTTAGCAGGCCTTCTAAACAACCAATACGAGATGTATCAATATCCCCGTCCCATTGATTGCGACTTGCAGCACTCCTTTTCACATTCAACGCAGGTGATTAAATGCCGATATGATTGCCTTAAAGGATACTGTGACACTATCCGCATCAATCGCTGCCCCACTGATGTGTTCACCATCCACAGACATGCGAACAAAGGCTACTGCTTTTGCGTCCGTTCCCCGGCCTATGGCGTGTTCATCATAATGGATAACCTGAACATTCTGACCGCTATAACGCTGCCAGGCGTCCACAAAAGCAGCAATACCGCCCTCCCCGCTGCCGTTCAATGTCACCGTTTCATTCCCATGTTTAAGGTGCATATCAACAATGTGCGCTGCTCCATTGCGCTGCAATTGATAATCCTGCAGTTGATGACAATGTGAGCGCATCACGGACGTATCATGGATGTAGTGCTTTTCGAACAGTTTATAGATCCCGGCACTATCTATCTCACCACCACTGTTATCACTTTCACGCTGCACTACTTGCGCCATCTCAACCTGCAGCCAGCGCGGCAATACAATGCCGTAATCGCGTTCCAACAGAAAAGCGACACCACCCTTCCCTGACTGGCTATTCACACGAATCACCGCCTCGTAATCTCTGCCAATATCGCGTGGATCGATGGGCAGATAAGCCACTTGCCATGCTTCATCCTGCTGCTGTTGATGCAGGCATTTCCGAATTGCATCCTGATGACTGCCGGAGAATGCGGTATAGACCATCTCTCCAAACCAGGGATGGCGTGGAGGAACCGTTAAACCGGTAGATGCACTATATATTCGCATCATCTCCTCAGAATTGGACAAGTCGAGTTCAGGATCAATGCCCTGACTATATAAATTCATAGCCATGGTAATGACATCCATATTGCCCGTACGCTCGCCATTGCCGAACAATGTGCCTTCAACACGTTCAGCCCCTGCCAATAGTGCCAATTCTGATGAGGCAACTGCTCCTCCGCGATCATTATGGGTGTGAACGGACAGGGTAATATGATCGCGCCATTTTATATGTGTGGAGAAGTACTCCACCTGATCTGCAAACAGATTGGGCGTAGATATTTCAACTGTACCCGGTAAATTGATAATGCAGGCCTGATCAGCTCCCGGCTGCCAGACATCCAACACTGCTTCACACACCTCCACTGCGTAATCGATCTCCGTGCTACTAAAACTCTCCGGGCTATATTCAAACACCCATTCGGTATCGGGATACTTTGCAGCTTCACGCTTCACCCATTCAGCACCGTGTCGGGCAATGGCTGTAATACCCTCACGACCAAGCTTAAACACCCGCTCACGTTGCACCGGCGATACTGAGTTATAGACGTGCATGATTGCTCTCTGCACCCCAGATAACGCCTCAAAGGAACGCTTGATCAAATCCTCCCGTGCAGGCATCAATACCTGCACCGTCACATCCTCTGGAATCTGCGCTTCATCGATCAACCAACGCACAAAGTCATAGTCAGCCTGGCTTGCAGAAGGAAAACCAACTTCGATCTCTTTAAAGCCCATATTGACCAACAAGCCCCACATCTGCTGCTTTTTGTGCATATTCATAGGCTCGATCAGCGCCTGATTACCATCGCGCAGATCCACACTTACCCAGCGCGGGGCCTTTTCGATAACACGGTTCGGCCATGCGCGATTCTCAATCGCCACACTGGCCGCTGGTCGATACTTATGATGATCAAATGGGTTCATGATGGTGTTACTCCAATAATAATATCTCGCCATGTACTGCTTAGAGCACTGTGATTAACAATGGCTGGCGATGCCTTTCCAAACGCATCTGGAATAGCGCAATATTAAATCATCTATCATGAAATTATCTTGCGTTGTTAAGTGATAAAATCTATTTATAACAATATAATTGCTGTAATGTATATATTATGCGTATAATCCACTGACATAAGAGGAATTTATGAAACGTAATCGATTTGACCAGCGTATTTTAGAGGTGTTGCAAACAGAGGGCAGACTCAGCAATCAGGAGCTGGCTGACCGTATTGGACTTTCTCCCTCCCCCTGCCTGCGCCGTGTTCGCGCTTTGGAAGAGGCCGGCATCATCTCCGGCTATCGTGCCCTGCTTGATGCGCAACAATTGGGTTTGTCACTCATGGCACTGATCCATATTTCCATGGATCAGCATACGCCCGAACGTTTTGCCAACTTCGAATCCAATATCGCCAAATGGCCTGAAATATTGGAATGCCTACTCATCACCGGCCAGGCGGCTGATTACCAACTCAAGGTGGTGGTCAAAGATATGGATGCGTATCAACAGCTGCTATTGAACAAGATCACCAGCATTGAAGGTGTGCGCGATGTGCATTCAAGCTTTGTATTGCGTCGGGTAGTGGATAAAACCGCCCTGCCGCTGTCTTAGAAAACATTTTCCTTATGCCTATTGCCGGTACACCTCATCGTGTGTCCCCACATTAACTGGAATAATTTCATCAACATCAACAATAAACTCCATCGTAAGACGATAACTGATATTGATTGATACCGAATGTAAGCCGGTCAATCGACCGCCAAGTGCATGCAAGCGCAGTGACGGATGGTGAGGATTTAGTTCTAATAGTTGCAAGGTTTTCAAATATTGTTTTTTTAACTCCGGATGCTTTTTCAAAAATTTAACCGCTCGTTTATTATAACTTGCGGTAAAAACCAATGAATACTTCATTATCCAGCCATTCTTCTTACATGTGCTTCGGCAGACTCCCGAATCACATTGCCATCTGCCACATCCTGACGTGCTTCCAGCAAAGCTGCTTCCAGCTCCATCTCTCTCAGGTAGTGGTAATGATCCACACGCATGACCACATACTTTTCCTTGCCGCGCACGGTGATCATGGCTTCATCCTCAGACTTCAAACCCTCTTCCAAAGCGGATACACCACGCATTTTCAGATCATTGGCCACAATAGTATGCATAACAGACTCCTTAACAACACTACAAACAGTACGATTAAAGAAGGTGGTCTGTCAACATATTCAACGTGTCATTCCACACGACTATCCCTCTCCGTCAACTACAGACTAAACATCAGCACTATCCTGTGACTTAGCATACTCATACACACGAAAAGCAAATATAATAAACAACACATCCAGCACCGCATACGCAAAGCTGACCAGCATTTCGATAACCCAAAACGCCGTGGAAGTCTCATCAAAGAGAGAGAAGAACATAATGTATGGGGCATACAACACCACAGTAATCACTGCAAAGCCGGACAGGATGATCCAAAAGTGCTCTTTTGTTGAGGCAGCACTTTTTATGATCGCATCCATTGGCTCTCTGTGATTCAGCAGCAGTTCAAACTCAGCAAACGCACACCTCACAATGACTATAATACCGGGGACAATCAGCAGCACCAAACCACCAATGGTCGCCAGACCAACCAAAGCACTGAGGGTAATATAAGGGAACCAGCGCTTCATACCCAAGCGCCACAGAGCCTTGCTGCCAATCGCTTCCCCGCTTACAAACGAAGCAATATAATAGACTACAGCAATCGTATAAATCGGATATACTATAAAATGGATCACCATAGGGAGGATTTGCTCTTCCCCATTGGTGAACACGTGCTGATACAGCGTGTTAAATATTTCAACAGGTATAGCAAAAGGCAGCACAATCAATGATAGAGCCACAGCATGAACCTTAAAAAAAGACCAGCTATCTGATAAAAATTCTATATACATCCCTACCCTCTTTGCCGTTGCCAACACCAACACTCAGCGTTCATTCCAGTGGCCAGATACTGTATTCAATCGACACTGGCGTACACAACACAACATATAAAGCTGCTCTGAGTTTTGAGAATAACGCATGCACAAGAAC
>NZ_RCFQ01000042.1 GCF_003665155.1 Mariprofundus sp. EBB-1
AACCACAAACTCGCGGCATACGTTTTGTATCGCCTTACCATTATCTTTGCGGAAGTCTGCTATCGTTTTGAAGTCCGGCATTAGCCGGCCAGTTAGCCACATCACCTCAACATTACGCTGACTTTCACGTTCAAGGCGTCGACTTGATTGGATTCGGTTCAGGTATCCGTAAACATAGAGCTTCAACAAGGTCGCAGGGTGATACGCAGGACGACCTGTTGCTTGCGGGTCTACGCCATTAAAACCAAGCCCTCGCATATCCAACTCATCAACTAAAACATCGATCACTCGAACAGGATTGTCTTCAGTTACATAATCATCAAGCAACTCAGGAAACAGCGTGCTTTGACTGCGGCTTTCTCCAACAACAAATCGTTTCATGAAAATACCCCACAAGACGTTGTGAGATAATTATACCATTATTGATCAGCGTTTTCACACACTCTGGGCCGTTAGCAGTCGCTAATACAGATAAAGCCAAGCGAACTTCCCTTACCCTTTTTGACACGACACACATGCATGCTATGGATTCCTATTCGAGCTCTGGCGCACTAGCTTCCACGCACCATGGTAACCCACCAATCACTCAACAAAATCAGGCTGTTTTATGCTGCATACTTTGCAGCCATGGGGCTAATCCTGCCCTTCTTTCCGCTCTATCTGGATGATCGAGGATTTGATGCCGCCATGATCGGCCTCATGACAGGGCTGATTGCTCTGGCCAAGGTCATCGCTCCGCCGTGGATCGGGCATGTGCTGGATGGCCGATCAGCAGCCGCCACACATCGATTCATTGTCATCGCATCGGCACTGGCTGCACTTACGGCTTTTTTGTTCGGTCTTTCAGAGCACATTGTCTTGTTTGCCATCATCGTGCTGCTATTTGGTGTTTTCTGGGCCACCATATTACCGCTCACTGACGGGCTATCGATTACGGTATCTGAATCAGATGGAGCCGATTATGGCCGTCTGCGTGTCTGGGGCTCCATTGGTTTTGTGATCACCTCATTGGCCGGCGGTTTATGGCTTGTTGGCGATTATATCCAGGCATTCCCCATCGTGCTTGGGGTATTGATGTTGATTCTGGTATTTGCATCCATCGGTTTTCCCATGTTCAAACCAGTAGCAGTGGAAACCTTAGAATCCACTGCCTTTTCAAAAACATTTTATACCCTGTTGGCCATCTCTTTCATCATGCAGGTATCTCATGGTGCATATTATGGCTTCTTTAGCCTCTATCTGTCAGAGGCAGGCTATTCAGGCGGGCAGATTGGCATCTATTGGGTCATCGGTGTGGTGGCTGAAATCATACTCATGTGGCGCTGGTCAAAAGCACTGCAGGCAGCTGCCCCCGCACTTGTTTTCACCATCTGTCTGCTACTCGCATCACTGCGCTGGTTTGGCATTGCTTTGACCACAGACCCGGTACTACTCGTTCTGTTACAGCTCTTGCATGCGGCAACCTTTGCAGCATTCCATGTTGCAGCTATTGCATGGGTAAAACGTCTATCTCCCGACTCGCGTCATGCCGCGGCACAGGGCCTGTTTTCTGCCGCAGGTTTCGGGCTGGGCAGTACCATTGGCATCATGGGTTGCGGCCTGATTGCCAGTGCTTTTGGTTTTACTACAGCCTTTTATCTCTGTGCGTTGGTTGCCTTGTTAGGTATTCCGCTATGCCTGTTACTGCGCAACATCAATCATACGATCACAATGAAGGAATAAATCTAAAGCATTTCACCGCAGAGTACGCGGAGTAGAGTCAAATGCATTATTAGTGTTAACTTTATTTGTCACTCAGAATGATAGCATCAAATCAAAAAAAACAGGCGCCCCTAGAACATACTGAACAGTGACCAGTCCAATATGTCTAATCTTTTACTTTGCGTAACTCTGCGTACTTTGCGGTAAGTATTTTGAATAATGCATCTGCACTGAACTCAACACAAAAAAAACGGCCCTTTTATGTTTCCATAAAAGAGCCGTTCATGATGAAGGCAGTTACTGATTACTGTTTCAGCAAAGCATTGACCTTGCGCACAAAACCAGCTGGATCTTCCGGCAATGCGCCTTCGGCCAAGACGGCCTGATCAAACAAAATACTTGAGAAATCATTAATTTTGTCTTTTGAACGCATTTTAGACAGACGCTGAATAAGCTCATGATCGGGATTGATTTCCAGAATCGGTTTCATATCCGGCACATTCTGACCTGCCTGTTTAAGAATGCGCTCCATATTCGAGCTCATATCAAATTGATCCGATACCAAACATGCAGGTGATTCAGTCAATCGATCGGTAACACGTACATCTTTCACTTTATCACCCAGCGATTCTTTAATTTTCTCTACCGCAGGTTCTGCTGCTTTGGCTTTTTCTTCATGCGCTTTCTTCTCTTCATCAGCATTTTCGCCGATGCCTGATAGATCAAGCTCACCCTTGGCGATGGACTGCAGTTTCTTACCATCAAACTCAGTCAGGTGTGAGGTCAGCCATTCATCGATACGATCATGCAACAGCACAACTTCGACACCTTTCTTACGGAATACTTCCAGATGCGGGCTATGTTTGGCGGCAGCCAGATTTTCAGCCGTAATAAAGTAGATGGTATCCTGACCTTCCTGCATGCGTTCAACGTAATCACTCAACGCTACCGTTTGATCATCCGATGACGTGGTTGAGAAACGTAGCAGTTTGGCAATGCGATCACGATTCGCGTCATCTTCAATAATGCCCTCTTTCAGGCAGTTACCAAATTCACTCCAGAAATCAGCGTAATTTACACTGCTCTCTTCTTTCTCTTCACCCACAATCTCAGCTTCGGTGATATCAGAACTGTCATCATCAGCAAGCGGTGAGTTCTTCACCATATCTTCCAACATGGCCAAGACACGTTTGGTTGCGCCCTTTTTCATGGCATCCATCGCCGGACTCTTCTGCAAAATTTCACGTGACACATTCAACGGCAAATCATTGGTATCCATCACACCGCGCACAAAACGCAAATAACGTGGCAACAGATCTTCGGAGGCTTCCATGATAAACACACGGCGCACATACAGTTTCACACCATGTTTTGCTTCGGCCTGCCATAGATCAAATGGCGCGCGTTTTGGCAGATAGAGCAGCAGGCTGTATTCATACTTGCCTTCCAACTTCTGATGCAAGTGTGCCATTGGATCTTCAAAGTCATGACCGATATGTTTATAAAAGTTATTATAATCTTCGTCAGTCAATTCTGATTTTGGACGTGTCCAGAGTGCGGAAGCCTGATTCACGGTTTCCACTACCGCCGGTGTCTCTTCTTCACCTTCTGCAGCAGGAACCGGTACACCCATCATACGAATCGGGAACGGGATATGATCCGCATATTTATGAATGATAGATTTCAAACGCCAGGCATCAAGATACTCATCAGCTTCTTCGCGCAGATGCAATACGATTTCAGTACCGCGAGTCTCTTTTTCTACCGTGTCCAACTCATATTCGCCATCACCGGCAGATTCCCAGTGTACACCGTGCTCTTTGGTCAGACCGGCACGACGCGTAGTTAATGTTACCTTATCAGCAATCAAGAATGAGGAGTAAAAGCCAACACCGAACTGGCCGATAAGATGGGCATCCTGTTCCTGATCACCGGTCAATTGACCGAAAAATTCTTTGGTACCTGAACGTGCAATCGTACCAATATTACTCACCACTTCATCGCGGCTCATGCCGATTCCGTTATCACGGATAGTGATGGTACGCGCTTCTTTATCCACATCGATATAGACGTGTAGATCTGAATCACCTTCATTCAAAGCATCGTCTTTGGTCGCTTCAAAACGCAGTTTATCAGCGGCATCAGATGCATTGGAAATTAATTCGCGTAGAAAAATTTCTTTATTCGAATAGAGCGAGTGGATCATCAAATCCAATAGTTGCTTTACCTCGGTCTGAAATGCACGGGTCTCTTTTGCTGCAGTTGCTGTCATGCGGTCTCCTAGAACGTTTTTATGAATGAGATAGATAGGGTCTTTATGATCGCATTTCAAGGGTCTCTTTGATCATGCTCCACTCACTACACTTCTGTTGGCGTGAGATGCTGGCATGAGCGGGGCTCGTCGATGGCAATAGATGCATACGCAATGTTGGCACGAGCATCTTCTGGCATTGATCTTGTGCGCGCATGATTAAGCGCTGAAAAAGCTGTTCTGCCTTGCGCCCATTAAAAAATATTGCAGTCACATGCGGATGTTCGACAAAGAACCCTGCAAAATCATTGGCCACCACCGTATCCATTTCAATGGCCTGATCCAGACTACCCAGTCGCACACATTGATGGGCCACATCCCACAGTGCGATATGTTGATCCAACAAACAGCTCAACCGTGACTGATAATCCAGCTCAACAGAAAAATCGAACAATTCAGCCATAATGGGCCAAAAACTATTCTGCGCGTGACCATAATATTGCTGTAAAGCCAAGGACTTCTGACCGGGCATTGAACCCAAGATAAGTACGCGCGCATCAGGTTTGGCGACATAAGGAAATCCGATATCTGGCATCGAGCAAGCGTTACACGCTTCAACGAATCCAACAAGTGTAGATTATGGCTTGCCGATATCGACAATGCGCTGCATGGCATTAGCACGTCTATGTTCACCCAGACTGCGCAGCGTGACAATCAGATGCTTTCTCGTTTCATTTGAAGGCGCAATAGCAATACTCTTCTGATAAGCAACCATAGCCTGTTGATGTTTTTTTCGTGCTTGAAGCATATCCCCGTATGTTTGCCAACATGGTGCACAATGTGGCAACAAACGCATCGCCTTTGCCGCATTTTTTAACCCATCATCACCACTATGCTGTCGAAATTTAAATGCCGCCAGGTGAAACCATGCAAAACCATTGAGCGCATCGACTTTGGTGGCTTTATAAAAATAGGAACGAGCCGTGCTTATATCGCCTTTTTTTTCTGCCATCGCGGCCAACAGATACCATGGCGCCGCTTCGTCATGCATCTTCATTGTCGCCTTTTCTAACCAACTGCGTGCCGAATCAATCTCGCCCTGCTTCTCAAGCAATGCTGCAAGATTCACCAGGCTGGGTAGATGCCAGCCCAACGATAAATTTTCTTTGTATAGTGCTAACGCATCATCCGCATGACCAATATCTTCTAACAACAAAGCCAGATTATAACGCGCTTCAAGATGCTCGGGGCGCATGCGCAGCTCAGTTCTCAAGGCTCTTCTTGCCTCTGTGATCTGACCGATTGCAATCAATTGCAAGGCTGATTCATACGGGCTTGCAGCTAAAGCAGGAGAGTATGCATACATACAACAGCAAGCACAGCGCTGAGCAGCCCTCTCATGATGAACAGTGGCATCTAATGTTCTCCCTCCAGCCCCATGCGCCCCGTAGTCATCAACATCTCTTCCATACGACGTTGACGATCCCGTTTATCCGCTTTGATTTCCGGTTTTTTCTTCATCAATTTCCACGGATTTCTGCGAACATCATCGCTAAACGCTTCAATATTTTCAGAGGCCAGTCGCAGTTCATAGAGCGTTCGATAGAGGTTCTCACGATTATCCATCATCAGCATATGCAGATCGCGCATAGCCACCGTACCCTGTTTAAAAAACGCCTCTCCGGCCTTAGCCGTTTTCGGCAACGTATTCATCAACTGTTTTATCTGTTTGCGATTCTCTTTCACAGCCCCTGCCAGCTCATGCGTTGCACTACGGATGTCGGGGCGGTTTTCCTCTACCAACAGAGCAAGACCATGTGTAGCGGTCTGAATATCAGTACGGTTCTCATCCAGCATCGCATGAATGCTATCCGTGATGTTCTCTGCTTTATTAAAAAACGCATTGGCATCTTCTGTTAAACTCGATGCCCTGCTAATCATATCACGCAAATCACCACCGTCAGAGACAGGGATGGAGGCTCCTGCTAGCGGTTTTTTATCGCCCGCAGTCGCCCTCAGTGAGATATATTTTTCTCCCACCAGCCCTCCACCGGCAATATGCGCCCTGGTGGAGGCAGGCAACTGAATACCGGGTTGAATCAACAAATTCACCAACGCCTGATTATTATCAAGTATAATCGACTCTACTGCTCCGACCTGCACACCGGCCATAAATACCGGCGTTTGCACATCAACACCCGAAGCATCACTGAAGGTAGCATTGATGCTTGTACCCTCCGCTTCGCCCCACTGGAAGCCTCCGATTTTGCTGCTAAACAGGGCAAGCGTAATCAAAGCAATCAATACAAATGCTCCCAATCGCGTTTGTGAATTCATGTTGCCTCTCCTTTATCGTTCGCATCCGGTTGTCCTGACATTTCGCTTTCGAAGCCAAAGCGAATCGGACCTTCTGCCCTACCCTCGACAAACTGCCTTATCAATGGGTCTTTCGTTTCTTGTAACTCCTGCGCAGATACCTGTGCATAAATCTTTCCTTCATACAACATACTGACCTGATCGCTGAACGCCTGAACCAGCTTCATATTGTGGGCGATAGTCAGAGACGTAACATTCATGGTCTCATGTAACCGTTTTAACAAAATCGTAATGACATCGGACATGACCGGATCGAGCCCTGCCAGTGGTTCATCATAAAAAACAATTTCTGGTCGATGACAAATAGCCCGCGCCAGACCCACACGTTTTTTCATACCGCCGGACAGCTCTGCCGGCATTTTGTCACCAATGCCCGGAAGCCCAACCATCTCCAGCATCTGCTCTGCCTGTTTACGCGCATCAACACGAGGCATCGATTGTTGCAACAGTACGAAGGCAACATTTTCCCACACACACATCGAATCAAATAGTGCCGCCCCCTGAAACAACACTCCAATACAGGGCATGCGCCTTAAACGTTCTTCAATCGACATGTCGAACCAGTCTTCACCATTGATCAAAATCGTACCTGAATCAGGCCTTAGAAGACCAAGGATGCATTTGATCAACACACTCTTACCTGCTCCTGAAAGACCTATCACAACATGCGATTCGCCAGGCATGATATCCATCGAAATATCATCCAGTACTTTGCGCCCTTTAAATGATTTATGCACATTGCGCAGGCTTATTTTTGGTGCCCTTTGATCATCAAATGGCTTTTCAGCACCACCGCCTTGCTTTACTGTTTTTCCGCAATTCGGCGCAATTTGAGTGTCCCCGAACAGAGAGTAATCGCTCATTGGAATATCCACGCTGTGAGAATGTAATCCGCGATCAGAATACTCATCGCACTGATCACTACCGCACGTGTTGTCGCCTGGCCAACGCCGGCAGCACCACCAGCGCAATAATATCCTTCAGCACAACTGACCAGACCAATGATAAAACCAAACACAGCCGCCTTGAGCAGCCCCGAATAGAAATCGATCAATTGAAGGTATTCAAAGGAGTTGCGAAGATAAGTATGCGGGTTCTGATCCAGCACATGCACGCTGATAACATAACCACCGAACATACCAACAGCATCTGCCAGCACCACCAGCAACGGCATCATTACAATCACAGCAATCAGCCTTGGCATAACCAAATAACGCACAGGATCCGTTGACAGGGTCCATAAGGCGTCAATTTGCTCGGACACACGCATGGTACCAAGTTCAGCAGCAAAAGATGCTCCAACCCGGCCAGCCACCATCAATCCGACCAACACAGGCCCCAGCTCGCGCAGAATCGATAACGACACCACCGTGGCAATCATGCTTTCCGCACCAAAACGGTGAAAAGCAACCCAGGATTGCAGCGCCATGACCATGCCCGTGAACACAGCAGTTAACAGAGCCACGGGTAAGGATTGCACACCAACCTTTTCACATTGCCGAATGATCAGCGCAAAAAACCATGGCGGTTTGCGCATACGCGCCAACACCTTAGCCATCATCAAGGGATACAATCCAAAAGCATGCGCCAGCCGTTCGGTAGCTGCACCAATACTCTGCAATATCAACATCAGCTTACACGCATGCGCATCTGTACGCCCTTCAGGGTCTCACTCAACAGCATGATTCCTCCCGCAAGTCCGCCCTATTGGTCTTATATTGCCCTTATTTCATACAAAACGATAGTGAAATTATCGACTGTTCGGAGTACCTTGCGGCTCTTTTTTATTATTAACGCACTTTTCTTTGGAGAACTCATGACTGTTCGCACTCGTTTCGCACCCTCACCTACCGGCATGTTGCATATTGGCGGTGCCCGCACTGCCCTGTTTGCCTGGCTGTATGCTCGCCATCATGGTGGTGAATTTGTATTACGTATTGAAGATACAGATCGCGAACGATCAACCGATGAGGCCACTGAAGTCATTTTGGATGGCCTGTCATGGTTAGGGCTGAACTGGGACGGTGAACCTGTATTTCAGGCGGCACGTCAGGATCAACATATTGATGCTGTGAATCAGCTCATCAAGCAAGGTGATGCCTACCGCTGTTATTGCAGCAAGGATACGCTTGATGACATGCGCGAATCGCAGCGCAGCGCAGGCAAAAAACCGATGTATGATGGCCGCTGCCGCCACCGCAATGATCAACCTGCCGATCAACCCTATGTCATCCGTTTCCGCTCACCCGATGAAGGAGAAACCGTGGTCAATGATCTTGTGCTTGGTCACGTCAGTTTCCCTAATGCAGAACTCGATGATCTGATTCTACTGCGCACCGATGGCACTCCGACCTATAATCTGGCTGTAGTAGTTGATGATGCCGACATGGGTATTTCTCACGTTGTACGTGGTTCTGATCATCTCAACAATACACCACGCCAAATTCAGCTCTATCATGCGCTTAAACTGACCATGCCTCAGTTCGCCCATATTCCGCTCATTCATGGGCCCGATGGTGCCAAAATGTCCAAACGTCATGGTGCTGTGGCTATCACCGAATATCGTGAACAGGGATACCTGGCCGATGCCGTAAACAATTATCTGGCTAGATTGGGGTGGTCACATGGCGATGAAGAGGTGTTCTCACGTCAGCAGTTGATTGAACTCTTTGATCTCACTCAGGTCGGTAAAGCTGCTGCCCGTTTCGATCAACAAAAACTCGATTGGCTCAATGGGCAATACTTGCGTAATGCTAAACCAGCAGATCTTGTTGATGCTGTTACTCAGCTTCTCAATCTTGATGTAACCAGCGGCCCTGATCTGGAGCCGGTCATCTCATCTCTGCAGGAGCGTTCAAAAAACCTGCTTGACCTGACAGAAGGTGCACGCTTCTTTTATCAGGCTCCAACAACATACCAGGAAAAAGCTGTTAAAAAGAATTTCAAGGATGGTACCTGGCCCCTGATTGAAACCTTCATCACCGCGATCGATGCCATGGATGATTTCTCGGGTGAAGCGGCGCACGCATTGATTGGTGAGATTTGTGAAAAAGCAGGCATGGGTATGGGAAAACTTGCTCAACCGGTTCGCATTCTGGTTGCTGGTGGCCCCGTTTCTCCTCCGATAGACCTCACCCTTGGACTGTTGGGTAAAGAGGAAACGCTGCAGCGATTAAAAGCTGGAATGGCCGTATTAAAAGCATAATGCATTGTTCACACTGAATTCATGAGCAAAAGCAATCCACATTTTGCCCTGATCACGGGTGCCTCAAGTGGTATCGGGCTTGAGCTTGCGCGTCTGTTTGCTGCTGATGGTATCCCTTTAATTCTGGTGGCGCGCCGCTTGGACAGACTTGAGGCGCTGAAAAACGAACTATCAAAATCAGTTAAGGTAACACTATTTGCCTGTGACCTCTCTGACAGTGTCTCACGCACTCAGTTATTGGCTGAGATTACTGAGCAAAATGTAGTGGTTGATTATCTGGTAAACAATGCCGGCTGTGGTCAATTCGGTGATATTGCCAACAATGACTGGACTGCAACAGATGGCATGTTACAACTGAACATGATCGCACTGAGCCATCTTTGCCGAAGCATGTTGCCTGCCATGAAGCAACGTGGTTTTGGCCGCATTCTTAACATAGCCTCCACAGCCGCCTTTCAACCCGGACCGGGTATGGCTGCCTACTTTGCCAGCAAAGCCTATGTTTTATCCTACTCTGAAGCGCTGGCCTATGAATTAAAACAGAGTGGAGTGACAGCCACATGTTTATGCCCCGGCGCGACCCAAACCGAGTTCTTCAGTCAAGCCACAATGGAAGATTCAGGTTTGGTTAAAGACAAGCAACTGCCATCGGCAGCAAACGTTGCACTTGAAGGTTATCAAGCCATGCACCATGAAAAAACACTGATTGTGCATGGCTTGTTTAACCGACTTCGGGTTTTCTCTCTACGCACAGCTCCCAGGGCAATGATCACTGCGATTACGGCCAAAATTCTAAAATAAGCAAAAAAAAGACACAAAAAAGCCACCCAAAGGGTGGCTCTTTTAAACATTGAATATTTTAGTCAATGCTAAAATATAGCGTTCGTAATTCCAATGAAACCGACCAGAACTGTCACCATGGCTACAATTTCCAGATTACTTCTTACATCACCATTATTCTCATGTTCTGACTTCATAGCTTGATTCATCATATCAGTCTCCTTGGTCTTGCGATAAGCATGAAGTCTAAGGCCCGATTTGATTGCAGATGTGATACATATCACCAGATATCAGAAGAAAACACTCATACACATCATGTCGGTTTATCTGTAAGAATGATCAAAGTTTATTTCTCAGGTAATCCCTTCGAGGCCTGTAAATGAATACTAAAGTTCTCAGGCAACATAAGTTTGATCTGAGCAACAAAGACTGCAAGGAACAGACTGATCCCCAGCATTTCCAGAGACTCTTCCAGAGATTTTGCAAAATGATCAACAGTATAATCTTCCAGCATATAGGTCTGTTTTAACCAACTATATAGATTATACGCGTGCTCTGGCGGCATGCCCTCTATGAAATCAAGCACCACGGCTACGGAAAGCGATGAAAATGCCGCCAACACCATTATCAGAGCGCGCGATACCCCCAGCACTTTCCATAAAAAATAGAGCATATAGAGCCCAATCAGTGCAAAAATCGGCAATAAAAACTGCCACTCATAACTGGGGAACAGATCCAGCCATCTGGTAAGCAAGCCCGGATCAGTCAGTGCATCGGGATTAGCCATCATATCTTCGAACATCGTCCCCATACGCTCATGAATCACAGCCCCATCATCGGCCGACATATAACTGAAAAAAAGTGCCAGAATCAACCAGCTCCTGCGATAGAAAGCCGTAATACCATCAATGTGGTGACTTAAATAATAGATAAACCATAAGACGAGCGCTGCAATCATGGTCTGCGACGTCATAAACCAACCGGCCAAACCATCTTCCCTGGCAATATTAAAAAGCGCATGCATCGATTTATATGGGATGATTTCCATATAATTAATCACGATATCGAGCAACACAAGCATCAGCTCGCAGCCCACCAGAATCATTAACAATTGCCTGCTCACATGATCGGCATCTACGTTTAAATGCTGCTTCTCATCCAACATCCAATCTCCCTTAGTCATTCAACACAACAAGCTTACCTTATCACAAAAAAAACGGCGTCTGACCTTATACAAGGAGAGACGCCGTTAGTGTTTATTCACCCATCAATGAATCTTATTGACTCCTGATTTCACGGTGTGCTGATGGAGATGATGTTGTACCGGTGCCTGATGTCGTTGTCGTATCCGGGTTTGGATCACCCGGCGTACCATCAGCACAAGTACAAGAACATGATCCTAAAGGACAAACACAGCTTGGCGCAGTCGTTGTGCATGCTCCCAGTGAATCACCATGGGCTAAATGAGCTGCCCAAGCCGATGTACTTACTGTGATAGTAATAGTTTTCTTGGCAGGAGTACAACTGGTGTCGCTGTTTGAACTACTGCTTTGACTGGAGCTACTACTTGAACCGGACTTACTGTCAGATTTTGAATTACTGTCAGACTTCGAACTGGATTTACTATCAGACTTTTCTTTATCGGATTTTTCTTTCTCCGACTTCGATTTGGATTTGCTATCAGAGTTTGACTTGCTGTCAGATTTCGCGCTGGATTTACTGTCAGACTTGCTCTCCGATTCGTTTGATGATGCAACATCGGGTTTCGATGTATCATGGCAAATCGTTACTTTTTTATCCGAGTCCGCATTGCCCTTTGATTTGGAATTACTATCTGATTTAGATTCAGACTTGCTATCAGACTTTTCACTATCCGATTTTGCATTTGCCAATGGAATATCCAAACTAAATGTTCCTGTTCCACTGCTGAATGCGAACGTCAGCATGGCGGCAAAGAAAATTACCAGTGCACTATTTTTCATATTTTCTCCTCTATAACCTTCGTGGTCTTGCAACCATCCGAAATAATCTCAACTTACAAAGATATGCTGTATTCTAGGTAGTTCACAATTCACCAACAATACGACTTTAGTACTATTCTGAGAGCTCATTTGATCTAATCAAATATCGGCAACAAACGGAATTACTTTAGATCACACGTCAAATCAGCACATATACAAAACGCCCACCATATATAAATCATCTTCAGCTCCTGCTTCAAAAACCTCATTATGACAAAGCAATTTCAATGCCATTATTGCTCACAAACAGCCACAGCATCACCCCTTTCTCAGTCATGCCATCTCACAAGCTCATATACTTATGCTTATTGAAAGTGCTAAGCAGATAAAACCCGCATCGTGAAAGCGTTCGGCTTATGTTAAGCATTATCACAATTTTGCTGTTACCACTGTTCTTCTATGATTGAGTTCATACACACGTTAACACATAAAAAAGGGGGCGCAGAATGAACTGCGCCCCCCTCTTTCACTTATCCATATATTACAATGGTGGCTGCTCACCCACCTGACCGGCCAATGGCGCAATCAGCACAATGTCAATGCGACGGTTCTTCGTGCGCCCTTCTGCTGTTTCATTATTGGCAATCGGCTTCTCTTCACCATGCCCGATAGCAAAAAAGCGGGCATCACTTCCAGGCACTTGCAGAAGCAGATAGTCACGTACCGCATTGGCGCGACGTTCGGAAAGGTCCTGGTTGTATGCATTGGCTCCCATAAAGTCGGTGTGCCCTTCAATTCGAACAGAGCGTTTCGGGAATATTGCAATCGATTTAATCGTATTATCCAACAACGCATATGCTTCTGGTGGAATCACGGCACTACCACTTAAAAAGTTCAACTTCTTCATACGCAAAATAACATCGGCATCAGGTGTCAGTAAAATCTCCACCATTTCAGGATCGAATAGTTTTGTCAGGCGTTTGATTTTTGCTTCAGCTTCACGCTTAAGTTGAAGTTTCCGGCGCACCTCAGCCATGTCAGACAGCTCACCTTCATAGGCAGATAATTTGCCTTCATATTTGGCCAGTTTTTCACTCAGCCCTCGCAACTGCAGATCTGCATCCTGAATCTGTAGCGCATGCTCTGCTTTCATCTCTTCCACTGCCCGTTTAAGCAAAGCCACCTGCGTATCAGGACTCTGTGTGGAATCAAATTTCAGACCTACTGCTTCAGCAACTGTTTGCATTCGTGCATCCGATGCATCAACCCATGACTCAATATTGGCAGGTTTATGAACAAACTTTGCACCCAGTTCAGATATACGTATAGCATGGTGAGAAGAATCCAGCCCCTGCTGAGATAACGCATAAGCCTCACTCTGTGCATCAGGATTCTTTTTAATCAAACGCTCCACCTTCTTCTGCAGCTTCACCGCCTCCTTCAAGGCTTTAGGAGCAAATTTATGCGCCTTACCATTACGCGCTTGCGCAATGTTTTTCGCTACAGGACTAACAAACTGCTGACGTGCCGCCACTACCTGCGCAGCATGGAACGATGCCAAGGCCGCTTTTGCTTCACGCTCTACTTTCCGGCTATCACCATCTTCAGAAGCTGTAACAACACGGGCAAACTCTTCCTCTGAACGCTCACCCAGGTCATCACGAATATATTCATCTCCAGCCAGTCTCAATCTATCCCGCGATTCAACCAATGCTGCATGATCATGGGTAAATTGCTGTGTTAATGCAGCAGCCTTATTGGCAGCCTGCTTAGACTCATCCAACAAGCGATCTACTTCACCAGCATCACTACCCGAGCGCTTTAGACTTTCAGCCTGAACAAGCCGATTTTTCGCAGTTTGAAAATGACTCGGTGAAAACTCAGAGGCACGTAAGGCATCTGCTTCTGCAATTGCAGTTTTCGCCTCATCGATTGTTGCTGCCTGAATAGACGTGGAACAAACAACAAGTGACAGGAAAACAACTCCCGCCATGCATGAACGTAATAACATATAAACTCCTCTTTATCCTATCCCTGCATTTAAAGCAGCGGATTAAAGAGCCGAACTATTCAGATATCATTATTGTTGACTGTGACCTGGCGCACAGGTCTAAAGAAAAGACCTTGTAACAACACATATAACCGCAGCTGAAAACTGCTCACAGCTGCGGCATGGCATATCTAATTCTTTATATTGTAACTGCAGTTGTCTAAGGAGATGCTGAATAAATTAGCAGCACCCTAAAGTTCAGAGCGTGGATTCCTGTTCAATAAATGAGAACACATGTCCATGGTTATCTTTGCAACTGATCAATGAGGCAACACCAGCAATGGTCAGTTTTTCTCGAACAATCGTGCCGCCCCCTCGCAAGAACGTTTCAGCAACATCATCCACAGAAGCTACTTCATTAAGTTTTGCGCAATTGGAATGAATAGTAATAAATTCAAAAGGAGCATCCACTTCTTCAATGAGCCAATCGTTTCTGGATAAACTCCACTGACTAGCACTGGTACGTGGGTTGTGATAATTTATATCGATTACTTTCGCATATAGCATCGGTTACCTCACATATCTTATATTTTTTGGCTCCTCATATAAACACTATCGCCCATTATCCTGCTTTGATTAGTTTTAACGACAGTGTGTAATTCGAGAATATAGGAGAACAAAGCATAATCAAGCACTTTGATCAGGGCAATCGCGTTAAAACAGCCTCTGTTTTATAATTATTATTCAGTATATTTCACCGCAGAGTACACACTGCTGCTACATTAGTCGTAAAGTCGTCGAATAAGAAACCGACATATATAAGGGCTTTACACTTCAGGAGCCGCAATCATGTCAACGAAATTAAAGAAAGCCTATTCATACATCAGATTTTCAACACCGGAGCAACTTAGGGGCGATAGCCTGCGCCGTCAATTAGAATCCAGTCGCAAATATGCATCAGAGCATAATCTGGTGCTGGATGAATCCCTGCGTGATCTGGGTGTTAGCGCATTCAAAGGAAAAAATGCCACAGAAGGTGCTCTCAAACGGTTTATGGAACTGATTGATGCCGGACAGATTGAACACGGTTCAATTCTGATTCTGGAAAGCCTTGATAGACTATCACGCCAGCAGGTCTTTTCTGCTCTATCACTGTTTTCATCCATTCTGGCTGCCGGTGTAGAGATCGTCACCCTTGCCGATGGTCAGCGCTATACAGCGGACAGCATCAATGACGTTGGCCAGCTTGTGTTCAGCCTGATTTCATTGAGTCGCGCCCATGACGAGTCGGCCATGAAATCCAAACGGGCGGAAGCCAGTTGGGATATGCGCCGCAAGCGCGCCATTGAGAAAAAGATTCCGACAACAGGCCGCGCACCATACTGGTTGCGTCTGGCCAGTGATAAGCAGGGTTTTGTAACCATCCCCGAACGGGTGGATATTGTTCACAAGATTTTCAAGATGGTCATTGCCGGTACAGGCCAACGTAAAATAGCCGCCATGTTCAATGAACAGGGCATTGCCCCGTTTGGCGCTTCGGCCATGTGGTATCCATCCTATATCGCCAAGGTGATCAATAACCGCGCCGTATTGGGTGAATACCAACCCAAACAGAATAAAACCCCCGTGGGTGACCCGATCACATACTATTACCCCACCATCATTTCCGAGGATGATTTCTATAAGGCGCAGGCCATCAAAAAAAGCAAAGCGCCTCATATCGGAGCCGGCAGGAAGGGTAAGAACTTCACCAACCTGTTCACCGGCATGTGCAAGTGTCTGGAGTGCGGCACCACATACAGAATGCAGGCCGGCTATATGAGATGCGATAACCACTACCTGTCATCCGGTTGTGACTGTAACAAAACGTGGAACTATCAAAGCGTGGAGAATGCGGCCTTGCTGATTTTGAAAGATGAAATCGACTGGTTTGATGTGTTTGGTGGTCAAAGTAATTCCAAACAAAAGCTGGAATCAGATTTGAAAGTATTACAAGGCAAGTTGATGGAATCGGAAAAACAGGTGAATCGTTTTGCCGAACTGTTCAGCATGGTAGATGATGTTTCAATGTTGGGTGATGCACGTGTTCGCTACATGCAAGCCATGAAAGAGGTTAGCCAAATTCAGCAGGAGATGGAGAACAAGGAAGCGGAACTGCGAATATTTACGCCAGCCCAAAAAAATGTGGAACGATTGAACCGCATCTTCTTTGATCTGGCCTCCGAAAGTGATGTAAGCGCCTTGTATCAACTGCGTGCACAGATAAACACGATTTTACGTGATGCCGGTCTGACGCTCTATTTCAATCAGCATGGTGTGTATTACTACATCAAGGCCAGCAAGCAAAAAGGGTTCATCTTGATTGCAGAACATGAGGAGATGCTTTCGGCGGTGGCTGATTTGGAAGTGGTTCAGCATACGCTGAACGGCATGAATGCGTTTGCGGACGAACTCAAACTGGCTGCATGATTTTTCTGCAAACTGTTGTGGACATTTGCTTGCAAGTGTCCACAACAGTTCCCCTTGCTGGTAAGTCCAGCAATGCCCGAAAACCTGTTTAAGGCTGTAAACGCTAGTAAACATTCGTTAACGGTGCCTTTTCATTATAAGAAATTGTGCGGCATATTGAATGGCGGCTTACCCCTTTCCGAAACAAACTACTTCAAACTAATAAGGATTTTTACAACAAACGGTGACCAGAGTGCACTTTCTGTGGCTACATTTGGCCATGCGTCAGGAGGTTTGCATATCACAGAGGCTTCTGTCTTTTCAATGCGATACAGCGTTAGAAATGCCGACCGGCATTTATGGGCGTTGTGGCCGGTGATTCCGGTACGAAAATCGCGATAGCGGTTTTTGTATCACACCCTACTGTTTCGTTTTACGAAAAGTTGTACCACTTTTGCCCCGAACAGGGCGGAAAGCGTTGGGACACAAGGGAAATAGAGTTGTGCCATTTATTCAAGATAGATACTTT
>NZ_RCFQ01000043.1 GCF_003665155.1 Mariprofundus sp. EBB-1
GTCATGGAGTTCGAGTATTTTTCCAAAGGTCTGCTATAATGCGGCTAATATCATTTTTTGTAGTATGATGAATATGTGGGGTAAAACGAAAGTTTTGAGGGTTACCTTGTTGCACAGTAGGTTTGTCACAAATTCGATAGGCTCCTGATGAAGAGGGAAATGTAATGAGTGCAAGTGGAACGAAAAAAAGCAGCAATGTGGTCTGGCATCAAGCCACGGTTACCCGTAAGCGAAGAGAGGATCAGAATGGACATCGCAGTGCAATCCTCTGGTTTACTGGTTTATCGGGGGCGGGGAAGTCAACGCTGGCGCATGCGGTAGAAGAGCAGTTGCATACCTCAGGCGTTAGAACTTTTGTGTTTGATGGTGATAATGTGAGGCATGGCTTGTGTTCTGATTTGGGCTTTTCAGACACAGACAGGGTTGAAAACATCCGCCGTATTGGTGAAATGTCGAAGCTGATTATAGAGACAGGTGTGGTTGCGATGACCGCCTTTATTTCGCCGTTTCGCGCCGACAGAGACAAGGTGCGAGCGCTGGTGAATGAGGGTGATTTCATTGAGGTCTATTGCCACGCTTCGGTTGATCAGTGTGAAGAGCGGGATGTGAAAGGTTTGTATGCCAAAGCGCGCGCTGGTGAAATTAAACATTTTACTGGTATCTCTTCACCCTATGAAGCGCCGGAGGCGCCGGAGTTAATCGTGGAGACCGGGTCGCAGCCGGTAGAAGCCTGTGTGGATCAGGTATTGGCTTATCTGGAAGAGCATGGCGTGATTGTCACTGCTAAACAGTATGCCTTGCATGCAGCCAAAGGGCGTTAAGAGTGATTAGTGATTAGTGACTGGTTAGACGTTAGAAGTGAAGGGTGAAGGGTTTTACATCTTACATCTCACACCTGACATCTCCCATCTAACAAGATTTTAGGAAGGTGTAGTTTGAAAAAAGCATTGATTACCGGCGTAACCGGTCAGGATGGTTCATATCTGGCTGAGTTTTTATTGAAAAAAGGCTATGAAGTACATGGTATCAAACGCCGTGCTTCATCGTTTAATACCCAGCGCGTGGATCATATTTATCAGGATCCGCATGTGGATAACAAAAACTTTGTACTGCATTACGGTGATTTGAGTGATTCCTCGAATTTGACCCGTATCTTGCAAGAGGTGCAGCCCGATGAGGTGTATAACCTCGGTGCCCAGTCGCATGTGGCGGTGAGTTTCGAGTCGCCTGAATATACCGCCGATGTGGATGGTCTGGGTACCCTGCGTCTGCTTGAGGCGATTCGTCTGCTCGGTATGGAAAAGAAGGTGAAGTTCTATCAGGCCTCCACCTCCGAACTGTTTGGAGAAGTGCAGGAGATTCCGCAGAAGGAGACCACACCATTTTATCCGCGCTCTCCCTATGCTGTGGCGAAAATGTATGCCTATTGGATCGTGGTGAACTATCGTGAATCCTACGGTATGTATGCCTGTAATGGTATTCTGTTCAATCATGAATCACCGCGCCGTGGTGAAACCTTTGTTACGCGCAAGATCACCCGTGGTTTAGCTAATATTTCTCAGGGTTTAGAGCAGTGCCTGTATATGGGTAATATGGATGCCTTGCGCGACTGGGGTCATGCCAAGGATTATGTGCGCATGCAGTGGATGATGTTGCAGCAGGATAAACCGGAAGATTTTGTCATCGCCACCGGTGTGCAGTATTCCGTGCGTCAATTCATTACATGGTCTGCAGCCGAGCTCGGCATTACCCTGCGCTTTGAAGGCGAAGGCCTGAATGAAAAGGGTATTATTGAATCCATTAACGGTGATAAAGTACCTGCCCTTAAGCTTGGTGATGTGATTGTGCAAGTCGATCCGCGTTATTTTCGCCCTGCCGAAGTGGAAACCCTGCTGGGTGACCCTAGCAAAGCCAAAGAAAAGCTCGGCTGGACCCCGGAAATTACTGTGCAGGAGATGTGTGCTGAAATGGTGGCTACAGACCTGAAGGATGCTCAGCGGCATGCGTTGTTGAAAGAGCATGGTCACGAGATTCCCATAGCTCATGAATAAAAAAGGAAACTGGCCATCAGGTAAAGAGTATCCCCTGGGGGACGAATTATTTAGGCAAGACAAGAATGGAATAAAGTCTGTGAAGATAAATTGTTGAGCGTTGGTAGTTTTATATTCACAAATATTAAATCAGTGGCTAATGGTTTAGATTGAGCATTAAGATTTTATTGAGGATTTGAAGAAAGATAAGCTAGCCACGAATTACACGAATTTCCACGAATTAGAAAAAACATTATAGCTGATAGATAGAATATGTTGACGAAAGGTGTGTTTGTTAGTTTAGGAAGAAGGCTAAAAACTAGCCACGACACACGAATGAACAGAAGGTAAATTGTGACCGTAGGAAATGCCTGTGGTGCGCAGTAACGACCCCATGGAAGGGGGAGATAGAGCGATGCAGGATGCCAAAGCCGAGAGAGGCTCCTCTAGGGGACGAATTTTCAGGCAGATTGTTGATAATAAAATTTCTAAATGGTTGGTCGGTAGAAGCTGGGTAGATAAAGTGATGAGGTAAGCATGAATATTAGATTATTAATTCGTGTATATTCGTGTAATTCGTGGCTAATGCTTTAAGGTTGAAGGTTGGGAGCTGTATGGCGGACATTATTTATGAAGAGCTTTCGTTTCAGGTGATGTCGGCGGCGTTTGAAGTGCATAATCTTCTCGGAGGTGGCTTTCTTGAGAAGGTGTATGAAAATGCTTTAGTGAGAGAGTTTGGAATAAGGAATATTCCAGTGGAAACACAGAAAGAAATCAGCGTTTCATACAAAGATGAGAGTGTTGGAGTGTATTACGCTGATATATTGGTAGATGGCAAGATCATCATCGAGTTGAAGGCGGTAGACAAATTGAGCAAGTTGCATGAAGCACAGCTGCTTAATTATCTCAAAGCCACGGGTATTAAACTGGGTATATTGATTAACATGGGTGGTAAAAGCGTAGAACATAAACGATTTGCATTGTGAATAAAAAGGAATCCAGCCACGAATTTTCACGAATTAAAAAACTTACAGAATGGTGTGATTGTTAGAATTAAAGGTAGCAAGATAAATAAAGTGACGAGGAAAGCGTGCTGGATGTACATTGGTTTGACGTAACAAATTGCAGATTATTAATTCGTGGAAATCTGTGTGTATTCGTGGCAAAAGGTTAAAAAGGTTTTTAAAGAGAGGGGCCGGCCACGAATTACACGAATTTTCACGAATTACTAACCATGGATAGTCGGGGACGGCTAATGCGTTGATAATTGCGTGAGAGAATTGATAGGCGATGGTCACACATTAGATTGAATGTTGTTTACTATAATTCGTGTTCATTCGTGTTCATTCGTGTAATTCGTGGTTAATGATTTTGACTAGGTTTTGAATTAAAGGATTAACGTTTGGTCGCTAGATAAAGTGGTGAGGTAAGCGGTGCAAGGTGTAACACAGGTTTAACATAAGCTTTAGATTATAAAATTCGTGTTAATTCGTCCCCCAGGGGATATTCTCTGCAGTAAACTGCATTCACCTGATGTGTATTCGTGGCAAAGGATTAAAATGTTTTGATAAAGGGTTATTGAGGAAGTGATGAAAAAGAGTTCAAAGATATACATTGCAGGGCACAGAGGAATGGTCGGATCGGCTATAGTCAGGCTGTTGCAGAGCCAGGGTTGTGAAAAACTGCTACTGCGCACTTCATCCGAACTCGATCTCCGAGACCAAGCGGCCGTACGCTCCTTCATGCAGACAGAAAAGCCCGATGTGGTGATTGTGGCGGCGGCGCGAGTCGGTGGTATTCATGCCAACAGTACCTATCCGGCTGATTTTATTTACGATAATCTGATGATTGAATGCAATTTAATCCATGAAGCCTTCAATATCGGCGTGCAGAAGCTCCTGTTTCTGGGCTCTTCGTGCATCTATCCACGTATGGCAGTGCAACCGATGCGCGAGGATGCATTGCTTACCGGGACTTTGGAACCAACCAATGAACCGTATGCCGTGGCCAAGATTGCAGGTATCAAGCTATGTGAAAGCTATAACCGCCAGCATGGTGTCGATTACCGCTCCGTCATGCCAACCAACCTGTATGGCCCGGGTGATAATTTCCATCCCGAGAATTCGCATGTGGTTCCGGCCCTGATTCGCCGTTTCCATCTGGCTAAACTCGCCCAGGATGGTGATCTCGATGCACTTAACATCATTGATCAACAAACCCCAATTCCAGATGAGGCTCTTTCCGACCTGATTTTGACCCGAAACGCCGAAGGCGCCATCTCTCGTCTCACATCGTCCATCTCACATTCCCCCACAGTGAAACTGTGGGGGACAGGCACCCCGTTCCGCGAATTCCTGCATGTCGATGATATGGCGGCAGCATCACTGTTTGTGCTGGATCTGCCGGTGGATCAATACGAAGCCAACACCGAACCGATGATCTCTCATATCAATGTGGGAAGTGGTCAGGAAGTCAGTATCGATGATCTGGCCAAGTTGATCGCTGAAGTGGTCGGTTTCACAGGCACTATCAGTTTCGATGTCACCAAGCCCGATGGGGCCCCCCGTAAATTGATGGACAGCTCCCGCCTTGCCGACATGGGCTGGAAAGCTTCGATCAGTCTGAAGGATGGCCTCGCTAACGCCTATCAGTGGTTTCTTGATGCTGAAGGCGAGGTTAGAAAATGATCATTCAACATCTTACATCTGACGTATTACATCTCACGCCAGCTTTGCTGCTAACTAAAGCCTATGCATGGTTCCTTAGTGCTGAAGGGTGGGTGAGGTAATGAGATGTTGAACGTCCCTCAGAGAAGCTCCCTAGGGATCTTCGTAGCTAAAAATATTTTGAGTCTATATGTCATCTAATGTTCACCGCTCCTGGTTTGCGATCCGTACTAAAGGCCGGCAGGAGACTGTTGCCCGGGACCAGCTGAAGCATCAGGGATTTGACGTGTATCTGCCTATGGTGAATACGCGTATTACCCATGCGCGCAAGGTAAGCTGGCAACCGCGCCCGTTCTTTGCCGGATATCTGTTCTTGCATCTGGCGGATGATGAACAGCGGTGGACCACAATTCGCAGCACCATCGGTGTACTTGCCCCGGTCTCATTTGGTAATTTCTATCCTTCACTGCCCGATTCAGCGATTAAACTATTACAATCGACTCAGGATGATCAGGGCTTTGTTTCTGTAGAAAAGAGGCCGGAAATGCCATTTCAATCCGGTGAGAAGGTTCGGGTGCATGATAGTGCGCTAAAAGGGCTTGAGGGTGTGTTTGTAGAGATGCGCGGCGAGGATAGGGCGATGGTCTTGCTTGACTGGATGCAGAAGAAGATGCGTGTAGAAACAAGGGTGAGTGATTTGGTGAGTAGGGAATAGGGTTTCATGAGTTCGCAATATTCGTGCGTTCTGCCCACACGGACTCGATGTCGGGTTAAAGGGATAACCACGGACCATACGAAAATAGTCTATAGGGTTGATCGGTGGTTTTAACTTAAACCGGAGGCTACTGGCTGTAGATATGTAGACAGAACATAGTAAACCTCTGATTACCCATGATATGGTTTTATTTTCTTCCGTACCCCAGGGCAGCTTCTTTACGCAAGCGCATTCACCTTCTGTGATCCGAGTATTCCGTGGTGGAAAAATACTTCATCTTGAGGTGATGTTGACAAAGATTGCCAATTGATTAAAAATCCACTTTAGGAGATTTAACTATGGCTACGATGAATGTATCACTTCCTGAAGCTATGAAGTCTTGGGTTGAAAGTCTTTCCCGGTCAGGCCGTTACAGTAACTCCAGCGATTATGTACGCGACCTGATTCGCAAGGATCAGGAGCGTTCTGCTATTATTGCCAACATGCAGGAGCAGGTTACTGAGGGCATTAACAGCGGCGTAGGTAATCATTCCATGGCTGAGCTTAGAGAAATCGCACGCAAACGACTTGCCGGAACACAGTGACATACACTTTTAGCCGCAAGGCTGAAGATGATCTGGTCGGTATATATATCGAAGGAGTCTCACTGTTCGGTGAGAAGCAGGCCGATGAATATCATTATGAAATTGAGAAAATGGTTGATCTGCTCTCGAAAAGTCCCCGCATTGCACGTGAACGTCTTGAAATATCCCCGCCTATCAGGATTCACCCTTTTCGCTCTCATCTGATCGTTTATATTGTGGATGATAACGATGATATTTTTATAGTCCGCATTCGCCATCGGCATGAAGATTGGCAAGGTGATTCATTCTAATGAGTCGTGATATTTGATGTGAAAAGATAGGTAGTAAGGTCAAATGCGCGAACCACGGAAGATGCAGAATACACGGAGATATTGTGTGCGATCTGAGGTGATTGTTTCCAGTTTACTTCAGTACCCCAGGGCAGTTTCTTTACGCAAGCGCATTCACCTCATGTGTTCAGTGGTGATGAGGTTTTAAGGTCTAGTGCTGAACCACGGAAGGCACGGACTACACGGAAATAATAGATCATATTTGTTGAAGTGTTTTTGAATTCTTCAGTGTGATTCGTCCCTCAGGGAACAAGGTCAAGATATTCTCTGCCTCAGATGGCATTCACCTCATGTGGTCCGTGGTGATGAGGTTTTAAGGTCTAGTGCTGAACCTTGGAAGAGGCTGAATACACGGAAATATTGAGTGTGTATCGGGTGGGTGGTCGTTTCCAGCTTGCTATCCGTCGGTTTTGTGGTGGTGGGCGGTGTCGCGGCTTGCATATGGTTAATATCTTGGCGGTAAGGACTGTGAATGTGAAGTCGCATGAAAAGATGGTTGTCTGGTATAATGCTATCGGTCAACGGGATGATGACGCTTACTGCTGATCTTGACGCATTCAGCTGGTCGACTTAAAGTTAAACTCTAAAGTTCAACTGGAGGTCTATCATGCAGGTCAATGCCAAAGAGTTGCGGTTACACTTGAGAGAATACCTTGAGCGAGCTGCAGGGGGGCAAGTGCTGGATATCAGCATGCGTGGCACGCCTGTGGCCAGGTTATCGCGCATTGAATCCCGATCAAATCCTGAGCATGATGATCTGTTTGCTATCTGGTCTGATCAGTGCGAGATGGATGTTAAGCAGCACGTACGTGATATGCGTCAGGGTCGCCAGTTCTGATGCCTGACAATCTCATGGTCGATACTGATGTGATCATTTGGCACATGCGTGGAAATGAACATGCGCGCCAGGCTATCTATGGGCTCGAATCACCGGCTATTTCAATCATTACCCAAATGGAGCTGGTGCAGGGGTTGCGCAATAAACAGGAGCAGATTGCCCTGCATCGATTTCTTGATCAACTGGGTTTCCGAGTCTTTCCTGTGAGTGAGGTGATCAGTCAACGCGCACTTTTTTTGATGGAGGAGTGGCGCTTAAGTCATCAGATGTTGATGGCAGATGCTTTGATCGCTGCAACAGCTGTTGAACACGGGCGCAGCTTACTTTCCGGAAACAGTAAATATTACCGTTTTCTGGAATCACTGAAACTGGAGCGTTTCAAGCCGTAGTGGTGAGGTACTAAGGTCAAAGGCATAAACCACTACAGATGATAGGGCTAGGGCTGGGGAGAACGTTAGATGTTAGAGGAGAGAGGTAAGGCTGCTGCAACCTTAGGGCTAACTACTGATCACGAATCACTGTTTGCATGTGCCCGATAGTTTCAGTTCAATGAATGATCTGTCGCAAGCATACCCAGCACCTCCTGCATACACTGGTTAACCTGTTCCATAAACGCATCCGGACATTGCAGCAGCGCTTCTCCGATCAATCGACGATTATCAATGGCTCGAAGTTGGTCGATCAGCAAATCAGATGTCTTGTTGAGTTTGTCTTTTGCAGCAAGACGGAGTCTTAATGGTTCAGCATCTTCTATCAGCTGTGTGGTCAATGGAATGATCAGTGTCGACGGGTGCTCCACATCAATGAGCGCCTGATCTTGTACAATGAATACAGGTCTAGTTTTTCCCGGTTCACTGCCTTTGCCGGGGTACAGGTTTGCCAGATAAATCTGCCCGCGTTTCATGATTCACTATACTCCATGGCATCAAATTCATTATTAATGGCCATGCTTTCCTTTCGGACGCGTATTGATGCTTGCATCAAACGTTTTCGGCGTAATTCTAGGTCTGCCTGATGATTCATGCTGATCAGGGATTTTCGAATATATTCGGTGCGTGGGATATGCATCTGCTTTGAATGCAAAGTGACTTCGGCAAGTAATGCATCCGGAATACGAAGGGAGATGGTGGCCATATAAGTGCTCCTATAATAATATTGGTTTTGAATATATATATTGTAGTTTTTTGCGTCAAGCTATACGCCTTAATTTGATCACCAGTGTGTGTGGGGGGGGGTGAAATGCAAAGGGCGAGGCAGAAGGTGAATGGATGCTGTTCGATTCTGGGTGCATAGGTGGCTTGGAATACATGGGTTTCTGGACAGCTTGCATCAAGTCCAGGCACCCGCGCCACGGTCACTGCTTCCCTGCTACCAGCAAGTATGCCGCGATCCGCCTCAATGACTTCCACATCATCCAGCTCATCATCAGGAAATTCGGCCAATTCTTTAAATAACCATACCGTAGCAGCCACACGCCGCCCGTTTAATAGTTCAATGTAAATCTTGCCATCCGGTGTTTGTAAAATATATTGAATATTATCTTTACATGATTTATTGTTGAGTGAGCTTGAGTCAGGAGGTGTCTGGAGATGGTTGCTGCAAATATTAATGTGAGAATTAAAGGGGAGCTGCAGACGCACCTGCAGCAGCAGGTGGGAGAGCATGGTTTGTATGAGAATGCGAGCGAGTATATTCGCGCACTGATACGACGTGATTTAAAAAGCAGGGATGAATCCTGGGATTGGTTGAAACGGAACCTGGAGCCTGCGCTGCGCGCGGATGAGAGTGAGTTTATTGAGGTGACGGCTGAAAATGTTATCCGTCGCAATAAATAACGTTGTCTACCTACCTGTTTTTTCCTCCTGCTGATGTAGCACAGGATGAAATATGGCGTTATAGCTGTCAGACATGGGGAGAAAAACAGGCAGAGAAATATATCAAAGGGCTGCATCATCATCTGCAGTTACTATCGGAAAGAAAGCGGCGATGGCGACCACTTCCTGGTTACCTTGTTGTCCCCTCGGATCTGAATATCGAAGCATATTTTAGTAAATATGAGCATCGCTATCTATTTTTTCGCGAATTAAGCGCTGGTTCAATAGGCATCATGGCCATTTTACATGAACAGTCTGATATGCCCATACGGCTTTGCGAGGATTTGAGACGAATCGAAGAAATCACCATGAGAGGCGGTGACGGGTAGGTCAAAGGGAGTAACCACGGAAGATGCGGAATACACGGAATTTATATGCACGTGAGGTAATGCTTTCTTCGGGCAGATCCAGTGTTCGAACAGCTGCAGATTACAGCGAAGAAGTTAATGTCTATGTCTACTTCCGTACCCTAGGGCAGCTTCTCCCCCAGGGGATATTCTCTCGCTTTGCGATTCACCTGATGTGTATTCGTGGCTAATGATTTTGACTAGTTTTTGAATTAATAGCTTAATGTTTGGGTTAAACTAAGTCCAGCATCCAGCATCCAGCATCCAGCATCCAGCATCCAGCATCTTGCGTTTCCATTTATATAGTCTATAACTATCTGCGACTGTGGTTTTGCTGCTGTGTGTACATTTCATGATGAACTGAATACCTTGCGCATTTCGAAATAGTCTGGATACAGATGGTCACAAAATAGTCACACTTCTGATATAGTGTCGCACCAGTTTTTACTGGGGTGGCAGTTGTTATTTTAGAGGCATGAAGACCATCATACATAAGCGTTCACTGAACATGAGTGAAGGTTGTTTTACAAGTTCAACAACAGATGCTGATGCACCTGCTGTGCGGTAGCGTGCGTGAGAAGCTGGGATTGTGCTTTTCTACAAGCGCATTAGACACAAATATAAAATACTGAGATGGGAAGGTTTTAGATGAAAAAGAAAGTTCTGGTCGTTTTTGGGACTAGGCCTGAGGCCATCAAAATGGCACCGGTAGTTAAAGAACTTGAAAAATATCCTGATGTGTTTGAAAGCAGAGTGTGTGTGACTGCTCAGCATCGTCAGATGCTGGACCAAGTTCTAGAGTTATTTGAAATAAAACCATTTTATGATTTAGATATCATGAAAGCTGGGCAAAACCTGACTGATATTACTTGCCAAGTACTACAGGGTCTTTGCCCTGTTCTTGAAGAGTTTACGCCAGATATTATCTTGGTTCACGGCGATACCACAACAACGATGGCTACAAGCCTTGCCGCTTACTATCAAAAAATACCTGTTGGACATGTTGAGGCAGGGCTTCGCACCGGCAATATTTACTCTCCTTGGCCTGAGGAAATTAATCGCCGTTTGACTGGAACAATTACCCAATATCATTTTGCGCCTACTGAGCAAGCCAGAGCAAACCTGTTGCGTGAGGGGGTAGCTACTGAATCAATAACAGTCACTGGCAATACCGTGATTGATTCTCTGCTCGGCGTAGTGAAAAAAATAAGAGATGATAATGACCTTCAACAGCAGATGGAAAAACGATTTTCCTTCCTTGATTTTAACAAACGTCTTATTCTTGTTACTGGGCATCGTCGAGAAAACTTCGGGCAAGGTTTCGAGAATATCTGCAAGGCCCTGAAACAACTAGCTGAAATGCATGCAGATATCGAAATTGTTTATCCAGTTCATCTTAACCCTAATGTGCAGGAACCTGTCAAAAGAATTCTTGGTGATGTGAAGAGGGTCCACCTGATTTCACCTCAAGATTATCTTCCTTTTGTATACCTGATGGATCGTTCTTATCTGATTATTACTGACTCTGGAGGTGTGCAGGAAGAGGCTCCATCTCTTGGGAAACCTGTATTAGTGATGAGAGACACTACTGAACGACCAGAAGCAGTCAATGCAGGAACGGTGAAACTGGTTGGGACAAATGTTGATTACATTTTTCGAACAGCGTCGGAATTACTTGTTGATACAAAAAAATATAACGCGATGGCTTTAGCCCATAATCCTTATGGGGATGGTAAAGCTGCATGTCGGATTGTTAAAGGCATGTTTCCTAAATAATGAGCAATGTTGGTTCTTACGGGACGATTCTGAAATCGTCATCAATCATCGGCGGTGCGTCGGTGATTAGCATGATGCTGGGCATGGTGCGCACCAAATTTGCCGCTATCCTGATCGGTACGGGCGGCATAGGTATGCTAGCCAGCTTCACGGCCATTCAGAGCATAGTTGGGACCATTGCTGGACTTGGCATTCAAACAAGCGCTGTTCGAGAAGTGGCTGCGGCTGTGGCTAAAAAAGATAACGAGGCTATTGGTCGCGCTGTGCTTACCCTGCATCGCGTCTGCTGGTTCACTGGATTGCTAGGCATGATATGTTTGATGGCCTTCAGTCCATTCATTGCCCAATTTACATTTGGCTCAAATGAACATGCATTGGAGGTGGCTGCACTCGGGCTCATCATCCTGTTTGCCAATTTAAGTGGGGGACAAATTGCTTTAATCCAGGGTATGAGGCGGATTGGCGATATTGCGCGCTTAACCATTATAGGCGGAGTGATTATCACTTTATTGACAGTTGGCTTTTACCTCTGGTTGGGCCTGCGTGGTATTGTTCCAGCCTTGGTGCTTGGGGCGGCCTTTCAGCTTATCGTTTCATGGAAGTATGCCCAACGAGTCCCCGTTCCGAAAGTGGACATGACCTGGGCTGAAAGCTTTTTCGAAGCGGGCAGCATGGTAAAGCTTGGTGTTGTGATGATGTGGAATGCTTTGATGGTCAGCAGTATTGCTTATATTACCATCGCACTAATTACGAACCAATTGGGCTTGCAAGCAGTAGGTATCTACAGCGCAGCCTTTACCCTGTCTGGTATGTTCGTGAATTTTGTATTTCAAGCTATGGGGGCGGATTACTTCCCTCGGCTGATAGGCGTTGCACCTGACAAGGCAGCGATGAATCACATGGTCAACGAACAGGCTGAAATCGGTTTTCTCCTTGCCGTACCTGGTTTGCTGGCTACTTTGTGCTTAGCTCCGTGGATTATCCACATTCTTTACACTAGCGAGTTTCTTCCCGCCGCTGATTTATTGCAATGGTTTATTCTCGGTTGTCTAGTGAAAGTGATCATATGGCCAGTTGGGTTTGTGATGATGGCTCTGGGAAAGGGGAAATGGTTCTTTATTACTGAAACATCTTTTACCGTGGTTATTCTTGTATTGACCTTTGTCGGACTGCAATCGCTGGGACTAGAGGGTGTTGCTATTGCATATTTTTTGAGTTATTTAATATATGTCGCTTTGGTATATGGTGTTGCGGTAAAGTTGATCTCATTTAAATGGGCACCTGGAGTTCGGCGATTGTTTTTTATGTTGCTACCTTTAGTGGGTGTTGTTTTTGTTTCATCTCGTCTGTTGCCCGTATTACCTGCAACTTTCTTGGGCATTGCTATGTCAGCAATTGCATCAATATTGTGTTTGCGCGGGTTGGTGCATCGAGTTGGAAAAGAGCATCGGTTGACCCGTGCTGCTTTCAGGATTCCAGGAGTAAAGTTGATATGTGGCGTTTAAATTTCACTAGGTTAAGAGGGGGATGAGTTGTGAGTTTCTTAAGTCATTCACTTGCTGATGTGCAGGCAAAAGAAATTGGTGATAATTCTCGTGTCTGGCAGTTCGTAGTTATCCTGCCGAATGCCCGGATAGGTAAGGACTGTAACATCTGCTCACATTGCCTAATTGAAAATGATGTGGTGATTGGTGATAGGGTGACAGTAAAAAGCGGCGTCCAGCTTTGGGATGGCATTCGAGTGGGAAATGATGTTTTTATCGGGCCAAACGTAACATTTACGAATGATAAATATCCCAAGAGTGGCAATGTGGATTTCCGGCTATATAACGCATGGGTTGAAGATGGGGCCAGTATTGGAGGCGGAGCAACCATATTGCCAGACATTCGAATTGGAGAAAGCGCAATCATTGGAGCTGGTGCTGTTGTTACCAAGAGCGTTCCTGCTTACGGAAAGGTTGTAGGTAACCCTGCAAAAATAACGGGCTGGGTTTGTAAATGTTCGAAGACTTTGGATTTTAATGATGAAGGGGTTGCTACTTGCTGTGGAACTAAGTTCCAAAGAGAAAATGGTTCTGTAGAGGTTATAAATGCCAGTTGACGACTGTCGAATTATTGAATTACCCAAAATTTCTGATCCGAGAGGGAACCTAACCTTTGTCGAATCAGAGAGGCATATACCATTTGATATTAAAAGGGTTTATTACCTTTATGATGTGCCTGGAGGGGCTGAACGCGGTGCTCATGGTCATAAGAACCTTCAACAGCTTATCATCGCGATGAGCGGAAGCTTCGATATCGTTCTGAATGATGGTGTTAATCAGAAAAAAATTCATATGAACCGCTCGTACTATGGACTATATATTTGCCCGATGATGTGGCGAGATATCACTAATGTCTCTTCAGGAGCCGTCTGTATGGTGCTTGCATCGGAATACTATGATGAACACGATTATCTTCGTGATTATGATGAATTCCTTGAGTTGGTGAAGAGCCAATGAGTATTCCATTTCTTGATTTGAAAGCAATAAACCTGCGTTCGAAAGATGCATTCCATGAAGCTCTGGATAGGGTTCTGGATAGCGGCTGGCTAATTCTTGGCAAGGAAGCAGAAGCCTTCGAGTTCGAATTCGCTGCTTATTGTGAAAGTAATTATTGTATTGGTGTCGGCAATGGTCTGGATGCGCTACATCTGATTCTGCGGGCATATGGAATAGGCGAAGGGGATGAGGTGATTGTCCCATCCAACACCTATATCGCCACCTGGCTGGCTGCCAGCTATGCTGGAGCAAAACCTGTGCCTGTCGAGCCGGACGAAAGAACCTATAATATTAATCCTGATCTGATTGAAGCTGCGATTACTCCGAACACCAAAGCAATTATGGCTGTGCACCTTTACGGCCAGTGTGCCGATATGGATCCTATTATGGCGATTGCTGAAAAGTATGGCCTGAAAGTGATTGAAGATGCAGCACAGGCTCATGGCGCACTTTATAAAGGACGTAAGGCCGGTTCTCTTGGCCATGCGGCAGGATTTAGTTTCTACCCCGGGAAAAATCTAGGTGCGCTTGGAGATGGCGGGGCAGTAACGACCTGTGATGCCGAACTGGCGGAGAAAATCCGAGTGCTCAGGAATTACGGGTCAGAGAGAAAATATCATAATGCTGTTAAGGGGTATAATAGCCGTCTTGATGAACTGCAGGCTGCAGTTCTTCGGGTCAAGCTACCATTGCTGGATGAGGATAATGCCCATCGGGGCGAAGTGGCTAAACTTTATAGCGAAGGCTTGAAGGGTGCGCCGAACCTGACTCTTCCTTTTGTGCCGGAGTGGAGTTCGCCAGTTTGGCATCTTTATGTTGTGCGAAGCAGTCAGCGTGACGACTTGCAGGGGGCTCTGCATGAAGAGGGTATTGGAACGATGATTCATTATCCGATTCCACCGCACTTGCAGCCTGCATATGTGGAGTTTGGCTGGAAGGAAGGCGATTTCCCGATTGCTGAGGCCATGGCAGTTGAAGTGCTGAGCCTGGCAATGGGGCCACAACAGACCGATCTTGTTACTAGTTACATCATTGAGCAGCTTAAAGGGCGCACTAATGTCTGACGTAATAAACAAACAAGCCTTAAGCGAAGAGCGTCCACTGGTCACTTTAGCATTGTTTTCCTACAACAGCGAAAAGTATATTCGTGAAGCGGTAGAAGGGGCTCTATCCCAGACTTACTCTCCGCTCGAGATAATTCTTTCGGATGATTGCTCCAAGGATCGGACATATGAAATTATGCAAGAGATGGCGAGTTCGTATAAAGGGCCACATCATGTTATTGTCAGGAGAAATGAGAGAAACCTGCGAGTACCGGGACACGTAAATAAGCTTTTCCAACTGGCCCATGGTGAGTTGATTGTTGCCGCTGCTGGAGATGATATTTCACTGCCGCATCGAGTCCAAACTTTGACCGATGAATGGCTGAAACACGGGAAACCACTTGGGGTGAACTCAAACCGCTACAAAATTGACTCCTCTGGAGTTAGTCTGGGTAAAGATCCTGTTGGAGAGGGCTTTCCAGCATGGATTGATAAAATAGAGGGAATAAGTGATCAGGAACACAGGGATCTACTGTCGCAATTTTGTCAGCTGAAGTGGCGATTTTCAGGGGCATCGGCAGCGTGGCGAAGTGACCTGTTGGAAATCTATGGTTATCTTCCTATGGGGGTTCTCGGAGAAGATATGCTATTTAATTTCCGCGCATTACTCGAAAAGAGCTTCGCATTCTGTCCTGAGAAACTTATCAAATATCGAACGCATGAGGGAGCACTATCCCATAAACCTCACACTAGTTATATGCCATCTGATGTTAGAAAACGGGAACTTGATAGTTCAAAAATGTCAAATATACGCATAAAACACTATATGCAACTCATTCATGATCTGGATTTGAGCCTTGATAGGGGCAAGGTTGATGCTGATACATACAATACAGTTCATCAGGTAGTTCTTGAGCGGGTTGAATATGATGGGATTATGGGAAAGTGGTGGACAATAGCATGGCCTAAGAGAGTACTGTACTTTCTTTTAAATATATCGAATCGCCCATTCAGGAAATGGGCAATAAGAAGGCTGCTTCCCTTTACGCTTTATTGCAGGCTTTTATATCCATATAGCAAGATACTACGCTTTAAGAGGTTGGTGGTCGCCAAGGTCAGGTGAGAACTTGTTTGTTTAGTCCTAATTTATGTCCCTACACTTTAATTGTATTTCATACAAAGCTTACGCTGGTGAGTT
>NZ_RCFQ01000044.1 GCF_003665155.1 Mariprofundus sp. EBB-1
ACTTTAGGAGCAAAGTGTTGAATGGGTTAGAAAGTTTTAAAACAGATAATATTTTTTTGTCTTTACTCTGCGTAACTCTGTGTCCTCTGCAGTGAAAAAATGCTGAATCATGATTGTAAACAGAGGATGTTTTAATGCGATTATTCTGGTAATGATAGGGTGTAAATTGATATTCGCGGGTGAACGCGTAATAATTGAAACATGATCTATTTACGCTTCTTTAGTGCTGCAATGCTGTTTTTACTCTCGGCTTGCGCTACCAATCCCGCCACCAACAACAACGATTTTGTCATGATGACTGAAAAACAGGAGCTGGATCTAGGGCAAAAAGCTGCGTCGGAAGTGAATAAGAGTCTGGTGTTGCTCGATGTAAAAGATCCTCTGGCGCGTTATGTGGATCGTGTTGGCCAGAAAATGGCTAAGGTTTCTGATCGACCAGAGCTTTTTTATCGCTTCTATGTGGTCGATGACGATACGATTAATGCATTCGCGTTGCCGGGTGGTTATATTTATATTCATCGCGGTTTGATCAATCATATGAATAGTGAAGCAGAACTGGCTGCTGTGCTCGGGCATGAGATCGGCCATGTCACCGCTCGCCATTCTGTAAAACAATATTCCAAAGCACAGGCGTATCAGATGGGAACGATGATTGCCTCGGTCTTTGTACCTATTCCTCAAGCTGCAGGTATGCTGTCTGACCTGCTGGCCACGGCAGTGATTAAAGGTTACGGGCGAGATGCTGAGCTGCAGTCGGATGAATTGTCGGTGACCTACCTTGCCCGGGCAGGTTATGATCCCAAAGCTACAGTGGGTATTCTTAAAACACTGAAACGTCTGCATGATCTTGATACGAAAGAGAAAATAGATGCCGGTGATAAAGTGCAGGAATATCACGGTGCTTTTGCCAGTCATCCGAAAACAGAACAGCGCATCATTGAGGCGGTCACGCGAGCGAAATCCACGCATGCATCGTTTTCTATGGATAATCGTAATGTTATGCTGGCTGCGGTGGATGGATATCCCTATGGTGATAGTCCTGAACAGGGGGCCGTGGTTGGCCGGCGATTCCTGCATCCCGACCTTGGTATTCAGCTTGCGTTTCCTGAGCCGTGGGTGATCACCAATACGCCGTCGTCGTTGAATGCGCGTTTGCGCCAACAGAAGGTGTTCTTTCAATTGCAGCTCAAAGAGTTGCAGAAACGGCAGACGCCGACTGAATTCTTGCACAGTGCTTTTCCAAGGCGACACACCAGCATTGTGCAAACAGGCCAACAGGCAGGTATGTCCTTTGTGCATGCTGAAATTATGATGTCTGCGCCGCATGTAAGTGAGGCTAAGATTGATGCCCGAATCTTCATGCGGCAGCAGCAGGCATTTGTGATGTTGATGTGGAGTCCTCGTAGTGAGTACGTTAACCATTTGTCGGACTTTTCCAGTATCGCACGGAGTTTCTCATCTTATACAGGAGAGCGTGAAGGGGATATCCCACGCATCACACTGCATATATGGAAACGTGGCGATAGCTGGGCTAAATTAGCACGCATGCACAATCAAATACTTGGTCGTTTTACAGCAGAAAAACTGGCGGCACTTAACGGAATGGGTGTTGCAGAGTTTCCTCGCGCAGGAGCGCTTGTTAAAACAGTGCATTAAACTGTTTTTCATGCCTGTTTCAGTTTCTTGCTGGATGAACGATCAACGCATATCATGCCTAACTATTGAGAGGGACAGATGGTGTGATAAAAGGTAGTCAAACAGCAGATGACCAGAATCGAGCAGGCCAATTCCCACTTCTTGATCATATTGAAAGTGGTATTCTGGCTATCGATCGCGATGCGACCATTGTTCTTTGGAATAAAAATATGGAGCAATGGTGTGATCTGTCCAGAGAGCAAGTGCTTGGACAGAACTTGTATGAGCTATTTCCAAATACGCATGCAGATGCCTTTAAAATATGCATAGAGCAAGTCCTGACCGGAGGCGCTCCGGTTATTTTCTCTCCGCAACAGCATCATCATGTGATTCCTTGTCCTCTGGCCAATGGTGAATTCAGAATGCAACAGGTTACTGTGACCTGGTTACAAGATTATCAGGTCGCCCTGTTCAGCATTCAAGATCAGACAGAACAAATACGATTGATTGAACAATATAAGCAATCGGCCCTGTCACTCAAGAATGAGCTTGATCAACGGCAAAAACTGGAAAAGAAAAATATGCAGCTGGCTGCTGCTATTGATCAGGCTGGAGAGGCCGTGATTATCACTGATATTTATGGTCAGATTGAATATGCCAACCACAGTTTTGTAGAACAAACTGGGTGGAATAGTGATGAAATAAATACTGTTGGCTATTTTGATACACTGATTGAAAAGAGTGAAGATCATCTTAACCAGCAATTGAAGCTAAGTATTAAAGCAGAAGAAGCATGGGTCGGCAGGCAGAACATTGTTCGGCGGGATGGTAGCAGTTTTACTGCTTCGATCAGTATAGCCCCAATTATCGATGGTGATGGGGCATTAACACACCATATCATTATTCAAGAAGATATTAGTCAGTATATCTCTCTGGAAGAAAAAATGCGCGATACCCAAAAGCAGGAGGCCTTAATTACCCTTATTGGCGGCATTGCGCATGATTTCAATAATCTACTGGCTGGTTTGATTGGTCAGGTGTACCTGGCTTCGCGAGAAGTATCGAACCTGCCCAAAACAGCCGAGCGTATGAAAAAAATCCAGGCTTCTGCTCAGGATGCAGCAGAAATTGTCAAACAGCTGCTGACATTTGCGCGGCAGGGTGAGCATTTTGCCAAAGAGTTTTCGTTATCGTCATTCATGAATGAGTTTGTGAAGCTGGCTCGGCACAATGTGCCGGAAAATATCAAACTTATATCAAGCTTTGAGCGGGGAGCAGTTCATTTTCGCGGTGATGCAAATCAGCTGCAATTATCTTTACTCAATATTGTGCAAAATGCAGTCGATGCCTGTAAGGATGTTGAAGCCCCCCAGATAGAAATTACCCTGGCGCCGTTTAATAGTAGTGCGCATGGGGAACTGTTGAAGAAATATCCTGTGCTCAGGCATGGGAACTTTGCCCATGTATTGATTCGTGATAATGGTAAAGGCATACCTGAAAATATGATTGATCGTATTTTTGATCCGTTCTTTTCGACCAAACAACTGGGTAGTGGGTTGGGTTTGGCGATGGTATTGGGCTGTGTTCGACATCATCACGGTATTATTGATGTTGCAAGCAAGCCCGGGCATGGCAGTAGTTTTCATCTGTTTTTACCCACGCTTATGCCTCGGAAAGCAGCCTTAATGGATACGGATAAAACCTTTTCAGAGGGGATTAATATTTTACTGGTGGATGATGATGAACGCGTATTGGAATCCACCAAAGAGCTGCTCGAATGTATGGGCCATGAGGTTACCATCGCTTGCGATGGGCGTGCAGCTTGTCGCACCTTTGAAGAGCAGTCTGATCTGTGGGATATTCTAATTACCGATATTGTTATGCCAAATATGGATGGGGTGGCGGCATCCAAAAAAATGCGTTTGTTGAGGCCTGACCTACCAGTGATTTATGCAACCGGTTATGATCAGTCTTTGGTGACAGAAGAGACACGCAAGATGAACAATACTATTCTGATCAGTAAGCCTTTTAATCCGGATGATCTTGACCGGCTTATCAGTAGGCTGGTTAATAAGTAGGTCTGCTTCAATGGTGTGCTAAATCCATCATTAAGTTTTGTTGTTAAGCGTATTAGATGTTCACCTTGCTCATCAATGCTGAAATCATCTGATCCTTATGTTCTGGGAAAAAGTGTCCTGCGCCTTCTATACGGTGAAAATCAATGTTGGGCTGTCCTTTTATATTCAAACAGACTTGCTCAAAAGGCACGATTTCATCTGCCGTTCCAGAAATGACTGTAAAGGGGCGCTGCTCTCCAGCCATGAAAGCAAATGACCAGAGATTCACCGCCGGAGCAACGGCAAACAGACGCGATACTCTTTGATCTTTTCTGGCGGCCTGAAGTCCTGCATAACAGCCAAAGGAGAAACCTGCCATCCATAAGGGGGTGCTGGGGTGCTGCGCATAAAGCCAATCCAATGCTGCGGCGGCATCATCTGCTTCACCACGCCCTTCATCCCATTCGCCTTCGGATTGCTCTACACCGCGAAAGTTGAACCTCAATACTGAACAGCCTGCATCTTCAAAAGCTCTGGCGATCCAATAGACCACTTTATTGCGCATGGTACCGCCATATTGTGGGTGTGGATGGCATACAACAACGGCTGGTTTGTTGGCATCACCTTGTTGATAGAGGCCCTGCAATATCCCTGCAGGCCCTGCAAATTCAATCTGTTGATGGTGGTGTTGTTTCATGCAAACAGCGCTTGATAGCGCATGTCGGAGAAGCCTGCTTCGATGTGGTTGCCATCAATCAAAACGGGACGTTTGATCATGGACGTGTGTTCACACATCAAGGCGATGGCTTTATCCCGATCAATATCATGTTTGAGTGCATCAGGCAGTTTGCGCCAGGTTGTGCCGCGTTTATTGAGGAGCGCTTCCCAACCAAGTTGATCGACCCATTGCTCCAGTACCTCAGGGGTGATGCCATCTTTCTTATAATTATGGAATTGATATGCCACATCGTTTGCATCCAACCAACGGCGTGCTTTTTTTATGGTGTCGCAATTCGGAATGCCGTACATCGTTGTCATCTTTTTACCTCTTGAGTCTGTATTGAGCGAATAATTGCTGACTGGATATATCCGTGTCCAGATAGAGTGATAGCAGCTCAAGCTCGGTAGCACTCATGTTGCCGTTCAGGATGGTGTGAAATGCATCGCCTGCCAGCAGGTTCAAGCGTGTGGTTAAAAACAGATGATCGAGTACCTGCTCACTGATGAGTGTGTGATGTACTGCTGGGCCTGCGATCATATAAGCACTGCGGTAACCGAATTCAATGAGCTGTTGTTTGAGCTGTTTACCTTCAACCTGTTGATGTCCGGCGATCAGAACCGTCAGGCCTGATGCTTTAAGTTGATTAACCTTTTTATCGTCTGCTTGCTCACTGGTGCAAACGATAACGCGCCGATCATGTAATTGCGCCAATGCCCGGGCAGGGAGCTCCAGCGAGTTGGAGATGATCACGACATCTGGCTGTGGGTTTAGCCCTTGTTGCGCACGCCATTCAGTCAGATCGGTATATTCAGGCGCTGTTCCCACCGGTAGTAAATCTTGTGCTTTACCTATAGCTAATTGCCTAAAATAGCGAGCCGAGGTGATCATGACATCGGCTTGCGCTGCCAGCTCTTGATATAGTCGCCAGTCCCGTTTATTGGCAATGCTGTCGGGCACCATGTACTCACCAGATTCGGCATCACGTAAAGCAATACGCCCATCGACGCTGCTAATGTAATTGGCATACATAAATAGCTCTGATGGGGCTGCTATTTGATGTAAATTCAGTTTCAAATAGATGCCTTTAAGTGAACATTGCAGCTGAGTTCGTGGATGCAGTTGTAAAATATCCGTCATGGATGGAAATGATATACACTCACAAGAGAAATGTTAGCGGTGAGGCATGCCGTCTATGTCAGCGCGATATTTCCCCTGTCAGGTTGATAATGTCCACATGTCTTAATCATGCTGATGTTTGCAGACTGATCATGTTTCGATGTTCAAAGACAAGGAGATGATCATGAAGAAAATATTATTTGGTTGTTCGATAATGTTATGTGCAGCGCTGCCGTTCACGGCTGCTGCCGGGCCGCAAGAGCGAGGCATGTTGACCGGGGCGGCAGTTGGTGCAACAGCAGGCGCTTTGATTGGGTCACAGACCGATGAAACAGCAGAAGGAGCCATGATGGGCGCTATGTTCGGGGCGTTTGCAGGTGCTCTGTTATCCAATGTGCATACCGCGCCAAGCCATGTGCACAGGCCACAACGCGTTGTTTACCCTGCATATCAATATCACCAGCGTGATCATTATAGAAATTCGTACAGGAATCATCGTTACCAAGCGAAACATAGAAGAGATCACAAACATAGATATGAACAAACACGCCGTAGTCATACGTATCAATATGCCCGCTACAGCACAAACCGGAATCCGCACTACCATGGTAAATTTGATCACCATCATAGCCGGATGATGAGGCCTTCAAGAGAGCATCGGCATGCAGAGGTGTATGCGAATGAACGATTGAACAGGAGTGCGAACCGTTCAAGTGACCGAATCCAGCATTACGCGAGAGCAGATTAAGATCGATTTGAAGAGAGGATTGAAACGCGATAGAGGATAGATGGAATAATCTCTGGATCGGGTTATTGAAAATGATAACCCGATTTAGAGATTGTCGCGTAATTTACCCGTTTAAACTGTTGGCGGCTTCAGAGATGCGATTGACCGCATCTTCCAGGGTATCCTGGCTAACGGCATAGGAGAAACGGACATGACCGGCAGAACCAAAGGCCGTGCCGGGCACCAGTGCAACACCTGCTTCTTCGAGTAGCCATTCACAAATGACCACATCGTCTGTCAGTGTGATGCCGGATGGTGTGGTTTTTCCAATCCAGGCTTCTACGGATGGGAATACATAAAAGGCACCATCCGGTGTGATGGCATGCATGCCCGGAATAGCATTGATTGCTGCTACCAACCATGTGCGGCGGGTTTCGTAGGTGGCAACCATCTTGTCCAATTCATCGGTTGGCCCCTCAAGAGCTGCCAGAGCTGCCTTCTGTGCTATAGAATTCGGGTTGGATGTACTTTGCCCCTGAATTTTGGACATGGCTTTAATGACTAAGCTTGGCCCGGCACAAAAACCAATGCGCCAGCCAGTCATGCAATAGGCTTTGGATACACCGCTTAGGGTTACAGTCTGGTCTTTCAAGTCAGGGTTGACCTGTGCAAAGGTGGCAAAGGCTTTTCCATCAAAGAGAATTTTTTCATACATATCATCGGTAGCAACAATCAGTTCCGGATGTTTACGCACCACATTGCCAATGGCCTTCAATTCTTCTGCAGAATACGCCATGCCGGTAGGGTTTGAGGGGGAGTTAAGGAACAGGATTTTGCAACGATGGCACAATACTTCATCCAGTTGTGCTGCCGTGATTTTAAAACCGTTCGCCGCAGTGGTCTGTACTATGATAGGTGTGCCTTCCGCTAACTTAACCATATCCGGATAAGAGACCCAGTAAGGGGCAGGGATAATTGCGCGCTCACCCGGGTTCATAACAGCCATCAGCAGGTTATAAATACACTGTTTGCCGCCTGAGGATACCAGAATGTCGTCAGCGCTATATTCAAGATCATTGTCACGCTTGAACTTCGCGGCGACTGCTTTCCGTAGTTCAGGGATGCCGGCAACTGCCGTGTAGCGGGTGAAACCTGTTTTGATAGCCTCAATACCTGCCTCACGGGCTGCTTGTGGTGTTTCAAAATCCGGCTCTCCGACAGAGAGTGAAATCACACTTTTTCCCGCAGCGCGCATTTCGGCTGCTTTGGCAGTGATGGCCAGTGTGGCCGAGGGTTTAATTTGTTGGACGCGAATAGATAGTCTTTTCATGACTTTATTCTGCCATAGCGAAAAGAATGCTCAAGTGGAATGTGAAAAGAATGTTATTTATGCATATGTGTTGGCTGTCAGCATGCGTTTGATCGGCCGGCGTTATTCTTGTCTCCACAAAATTTGTGGTAGCGGACTATCCAGAAGCCAGTGACTTTGATCCGTATTGTTTTGTATGGTCCCGGTCAAATCTGAATCTGAGTTCATGCTGGCTTTGCCTTGGAATGTATGTCCATGACTAAGCAAGGAGATGCCGGATATATCTGCTCTGTTTTCAAACACACGAAAGCGAAATTCCAGTTTTTTGTATGCATAAGCGTGTGTTAAAGAAGGGGACTTAAAGCCCAAACGTTCAGACAGAGATTCTGCTTTTTTGTGTTGTTTCCAATTGCCACTATAGATCAAGATATCACCATTGCTATGTCGCCATGTATGCTGCCAGTTACGCTCTGGAATGGTGCTTGTGATAAGCCCCTTTAAAATAATATTGGCCTGCAGGGAACCGCTCATATCCGCTTGCATCCACTCACTTAAGCCCTGAACCTGATCAAGTTGAATGTTCTGGCCCAGAATATCTCCCTGAATATGTAAGCCATCAGGAGTAGGTAAGAACACAACCTGCTTGCTTGTGAGTGTGCCGGCAGCAAATGCACTCTGAAGCTTCTTTAGGGTCAGCGTGCCTTGAGATAAGCTGTAGGTGCTGCGTATCTTATGCCATTGATTATGTAATAGTGCTAATTCAGCCTGTTTTATCTCTCCGCGCAGGGATATTTGTAGTAGCGGAGAAGAGAGGGGGGGCAGACTACTCCAATCCAGTGTGCCGCTGATGATATCAATATCGCCGCGTTGGCTGGTTTGGTTGAAGGAGCCCTGCAAGCTTGCTTTGCCAAATATGCCATCAACAAGCAGATGCTCGGAGCTGAAGGTGCCCTTGTCGATCTGTACTTCACCATCGCTATGCCAATCCTGGGTGCCGATATGTTGAAGTTGAAAGCTACCACGCAAATTGGCAGTCCAGTGCTGCGACGCTTTCCAATGGCTGCTTCCACTGCCTGTAAGCTGGCCGGTAATATCCTGCATGCTGGCTGGAACGGCGATGGATTGTTTTTTTAGTGAGTCAAAATCCAATTTTAATGTCTCAATGCTCAGAGCATGTTGTTCTTTTTTTTGTGACCAGTTTAACCCCGTAATATTCGATGCATCCAGCTGGCAACGGTTCATATTGATAGCAGAGGGTGTGTGATCAGTTATTGTGATATCAACCTGACAACGTGCAACTACATTGACTGCTTTATTTCCCCATGGTTGATAGTTGATATGTGCTGGTGTCGCATCGATGTTTAGCTCTAGCGTTTTCTTTTTTTCATGCTGATGAAGGTGTACAGAACCTTGAATGCTGCCACTTGCTTGCAATACCGGTTTCAGCCATAAAGAAGATAGCAACAAATTACTTAACGGTTGCCATAGCGCGCTGTCACTATCATGGGTTTCAAGTTCCAGGTTTTTATCACCGTTTTCTTTTTGATCACTTAACACATTGATGGTGCCGGTTACGTTGGATGAGGAAATATGCGATTTCGCATTCCATGTCGTTGTGCTACCGGAAAGCTCATACACATCCAGGTGTAATGGCGGTAACGCAATGGTTTGGTTATCAGACTGAAAGCTGGCGTCATTGAGCTCCAGAGCGGCCTGCCCTTGCCATGTTTTTTCATTCCATTTTAGCGATGCCATCAACTGGGTTGTGCCTGAAATGTTACGGTGGAAGGTGACGCCCTTAGGGATAAATGGATGCCAGCGCATCAGTTCAATATTTTTAGCATCCAGGGTGGTGCTGCAGTTGTTGTGTTCACAGGAGCCGACAATCGCAATGACTGCCTGCCCATCCAGATGAATGAAGCTATCCTTCCACTCCAGTTTACCATCACTCAGATGACTCAGTTTACCACGCAGTTTGACGGCCAGCTTATTCGGCTCGTTTTCGAGCATCATTTCACCGAATAGGGCCCATGTCTGATGTTGACTGATATCCATGGTGACCGAACCGGATAGATTGTTTCCTTCGCCTTCTATCCAGTGCATCAAAGAGGCTGGGGCAAAGGCACTCAGTTTTGCTACGGGTAAATTGGCCAGCTTTATTTTGCCAAAGCCACTCTCAATGTAACCCTGATGAAACAGGAGGCGACCATGTCCACTGACAGCCTGTTTTTCTTTCTGGGCATTGAACTCCCACAGTGTTTCATGCTCTGTGCCGAGGCCTCTGAGTTCTAATTGTAGATTGCTGAGCAGAGGGGTTCCATCAGGAGCCTCAACAGTGCTTCGAATAAGATGAATACGTTCAACAGGTAGCCTTGAGATGAATGTTGCACTTAAATCTACAGCATTGGATTTAAGTTTGAAGAGAGCATCGTGCATATCAAGTGTATCGACTTTTATTTGTCCCATTAGCAGGGGCAGTAGTCGAAGGCTTATGTTGATATGTTTGGCTTGAAGCTGAAAGTCCGGGTGATCAAGTTTTACCTGATCCAGCCGTAATCCTATGCCATGCATAAATGTCACTGCGGTTTTTTCACTCTGCATGCTTGCATTGCCATAATGGCTCATATGCTCACTTAAGCGGGCATTGAGTGCGTCTGCATCCAGACGCACCCACAATAGAACGATCAGCGCCAATACAACTGCGCAGACTCCAATAGCCGTGCGCAGTTTAGCTGTCATGAAGGTATCAACCTTTGAGCAGTTCTGCTAAACGCTGATTGACCATGCCCGGATTGGCTTTGCCGCGTGATGCTTTCATGACCTGACCAACAAAGAAGCCCATCAGTTTGTCTTTTCCGCCACGGTAACCTGCTACCTGATCCGGGTTGGCAGCCATCACTTCAAGAATGATTGTATCAATAGCGCCGGTATCACTAACCTGCTTCAGTCCTTTGGCCTCAATAATGGTGTCGGCATCATCATCTGATTCCATCATATCATCGAGGATATCTTTGGCACTTTTACCATTAATTGTGTTGTCTCCAACACGGTCTAGCAGGCCAGCCAAACGTTTGGCTGAAACGGGAGAATCAGCCAGATCTTTGCCAGCTTCCTTCAGGCGGCCAAGCAGTTCATTGGCCAGCCAGTTGGCACAGCGTTTCGGATCACTCGGATGCGCTGCGACCAGAGATTCATACCACACGGATATTTCACGTGTCTGGCTTAATACATCGGCATCATAGGAGGAGAGGCCGTATTCGGCTTCAAAGCGTTTACGCAGCTCGCCGGGTAGTTCTGGCATGCCTGCTTTGATAGCATCAACTTCCTGTTGTGAAACACGCAGCGGTGGTAGGTCTGGCTCTGGGAAGTAGCGGTAATCATGGGCTTCTTCTTTGCTGCGCATGGAACGGGACTCAGATTTTACAGAGTCCCAGAGACGGGATTCCTGTATCACTTCGCCACCATCTTCAATGATTTCAATTTGTCGAACGACTTCGAATTCAATGGCTTGTTTGATGAAGCGGAAGGAGTTCATGTTTTTCATCTCAGTGCGTGTACCAAAAGGTTCACCTTTACGGCGCACCGATACATTGGCATCACATCGGAACTGTCCTTTTTCCATATCACCACCAGACACACCAAGAAAACGAATCAGTTGATGCAGCTGTTTGAGATAGGCGATCGCTTCATCAGCAGAGCGCATGTCCGGTTCGGAAACGATTTCCATTAATGGTACACCAGATCGGTTCAGATCGATATGTGAGACGGCATCAAGCCCCTCATGCATTGATTTTCCGGCATCTTCTTCCATGTGAATGCGTGTCACACCAAGACGTTTCTCACCACCATCTTTGGTAGGGATGTCGATATAACCACCTTCCACAATAGGCACGGTGAACTGAGTGATTTGATAACCCTTGGGTAGATCCGGGTAGAAATAGTTTTTACGATCAAATTTGGATTCCAGATTGATGTGGGCGTTGATCGCCAGGCCTGTCAGGATTGATTTATCAACAGCAACAGTATTGAGCACTGGTAGCTGGCCGGGCATGCCAAGACAAACAGGACAAGTCTGCGTATTAGGCTCAGCGCCAAAAACGGTGGAACAACCACAGAAGGCTTTGGTGTCAGTATTAACCTGGCAGTGAACTTCGAGTCCGATAACGGTTTCCCAACTCATGATTCACCTCCATTGATATTAAACTCAGCAGGATGTTGGTTACTCCAGTCTGTTGCCCCTTCATAAGCGGCAGCAGCAGCAAGCACAGTGTCTTCACGCCATGCGGGGCCGATCCACTGCAGACCAACAGGTAAATTGCTGGCGAAACCACATGGTTGCGACAGGCCGGGAAGCCCTGCCAGGTTGACTGCAATAGTGAAGATATCTGAGAGGTACATGGTTAATGGATCATCTGTTTTTTCACCGAGTTTGAAGGCTGGAATAGGGGATGTCGGGGTGGCAATCACATCAACCTGCTCAAAGGCCTGAATGAAATCCTGTTGAATGAGGGTGCGCACTTTTTGGGCTTTGAGATAATAGGCATCATAATAACCGGACGAGAGTGTAAATGCACCGGTCAAGATGCGGCGTTTTACTTCGGAACCAAAACCTTCATCGCGGGAACGTGTGTACATATCCAGTAAATCTTCCGGGTTATCACAGCGATGGCCGAAACGCACACTGTCATAGCGGGATAGATTGGCAGAAGCTTCAGATGGTGCAATAACATAATAGGCGGCTATAGCATGTTCGGTGTTTGGTAGGCTGATATCGATGATTTCAGCACCGAGTTCTTCACACTTTTGCAATGCGGCTTCGACAGATTGACGCACTGCTGCATCCATACCATCAACAAAATACTCTTTTGGTTTACCAATTTTCAGGCCTTTCATGTCCTGTGTTTCACATGCTGCGAGCCAGTCAATGGCCGGAGCATCGGATACGGATGTAGCATCGCCAGCATCATGGCCGGAGATGGCGGCGGTGATCATGGCGCAGTCTTTAACATTGCCTGCCATTGGGCCAGCCTGATCAAGCGAAGAAGCAAAGGCGATAATGCCACGACGAGATACACGACCATAGGTTGGTTTAAGGCCGGTAATGCCTGTGAGAGCGGCGGGCTGACGAATGGATCCGCCAGTATCGGTGCCAAGGGCTGCAGGTGTGAGAGCTGCTGCAACGGAAGCGGCAGAGCCACCAGATGAACCACCGGGGATACGATCGGTGTCCCAAGGGTTGCGGCATGGACCAAAAGCAGATGTTTCATTGGATGAACCCATAGCAAATTCATCCATGTTGGTTTTACCCACCAGTACAGCACCGGCTTCTTTCAGCTTGGTGATGACATGGGCGTCATAGGGGGCTTCAAAGCCTTCAAGTATATTTGAGCAGCAGCGCGTAGGCCCATCCTGGGTGCAGAAAATATCTTTTACTGCAATCGGCAAGCCTTCCAGCGCACGTGCGCCATGTTCTTTGCGATAGGCATCGGAAGCGGCTGCTTGAGCAAGGACATGATCTGCATCAAGATGTACAAATGCGTTGAGTGTACTATTGAAGGCTGCGATGCGATCAAGATAAAGCTGCGCAATTTCAACCGCTGTGGTTTCTCCGTTGTTTAAACGGCTTTGAATATCAGATAAAGAAGAGAATGGCATTATTCGATCACCTTCGGCACAACATAGAGGCCAGATTCAATTTTAGGGGATGACGCTTGTAGTTCATCACGACGGTTGCCGTTGGTTACGATGTTAGCGCGTAACGGCATAGCGGCATCATGGGGGTGGGCCGTTGGTTCAATACCATCGGTATCCACCTTGCTCAGTTGTTCAACATAACCAATAATATTGGCCAGTTGGGGGCCGAGTTCAGCCGCCTCATCATCAGTCAGGCGAATGCGGGAAAGCATGGCCACTTTTTTTACATCAATATCCATAGGGTTGCCTCATCATAAAATCGGAGCGAAGCATAGCCAGAAAAGGGCAGCGACTCCACCCGTATGATATGGGCCGGCACGATATGGCATGGATGAATAAATCCGCATGCAGTCCCCTCTTGAATCTGTATGATGGCCGCGTGGGGGATAGCTATGCATGATTTAACAGAGCAGAAAGCTCAAATTAATCCCGTATTGGTTGGCCTGATGGGGTCAGGGAAAAGCAGTATTGGCCGCCGTTTGGCCAAACACCTCAAGTTGGAATTGATAGACTTGGATCATTATATCGTTGAAAAAGATGGGCGTTCCATTCCGGAAATCTTTGCGCAAGAGGGTGAACCTTTCTTCAGGCAGTTAGAAACAGCCTGTCTGCGTGAAGTACTGGGTAAGTCTGCGGTGATAGCTACCGGTGGTGGTGTGGTAATGTCGGAAGAGAACCGCCAGCTGTTAAAATTGCATCCACCAGTCATCTGGTTGAAAGCCAGCCCCCGCTTTTTAGCCAGACGCATTCATGGTGATAGCAATCGCCCCTTGCTTGCTGGTGAACAAACAATGGCAGATACATTGAGCAAGTTACAAGCGCTGGCTGATCAGCGTTATCCCTTATATGAAGCGTGTGCTGACTTTACCCTGCCACGCGGGGATATGAAAAAGCCTGAGGCGTTAAACGCGATTATTGTTTTTCTCAGTCATTGGCATGGAGAGCATTGATTCGGTTGCTGCCCCAAGTTGGAGCGTTAGAAAGATTGTCTGACTGGCATAGTTGATCTTATTCGAAAAAGGGTGAACTGCTTCACTATGGGTGGTGTTGCATGGTTCCGATATTATAGGTGATGATGTATTCAGAGAGTGGTTGCAGGAAGAGAGTCCTTACTCCTTAATGCTGCTAATATCCTATCTAATTGTACGTACGGTTGTGTGGGAGAAGTGAGGGTTAG
>NZ_RCFQ01000045.1 GCF_003665155.1 Mariprofundus sp. EBB-1
TTGCTGCGGGCGGCGAACTATAAGGCCGCCGATCGAGGTGTCAACCTCTAATTTCATACCCTCCAAATATACAGGAGATTATGAAACTTACCCTCTAGCAATTCAGTTGCCTGAGTTGCGAGGGCGGCGAACATTATCGTGAAGATTACGTTCGTCAACTGCTTTCTTTCGACCTCTTAAATCACTTTAAAACGTTGTAAGAAAACCCTCTGAAAGAGTAAAACTTCTCTCGGAGGGCGGCGAACAATAGCGGCGCGCTCACCCTCGTCAACACATATTATCGGATCATTTTCAGTGCTGGCATATATACCAATCATAGCACCAATCTTCGATTAAAAATGCATTCAACTACAGACTGCAAACTCGCATTATTGGGTAAAATATTTCGCACTCACAGCAATCATCTCCTGTAATAACAGCTACCCACTTCACTGGTTGATCATCAATATGTAGTTCAAGTTATGAATAGCTTGCCCTGAATGCATCTACAAAGGCACCAAACATAGTTGCGGGCAGATGATTGACCCCTGCAGCAGCCTTACGACCACCACCCGTTGGAAACTGCATACATAATTCATCCGCACCGCTTTTATTGTTTAAAGGAGCCCGCACACTGATGCGGTACGCATTATCTGGAAGCGATGTTATTAAAGCATGCGCCCTATCAGGGTGCGATCGCGCCAATTCATTCGCAAACACGCCGGATACACGTCTTGTCCAAGCCTCATCAGGCAATAGCAGCACGCTGATCTTCTCTTCTTCTACTTCAAAAGGAAGGCTTTTCACCTGCTCCATATCGGAGTGATAGCCTTGATCCAGCACTGTATAAGCTTTTGAGCTTGCCATGAATGCAAAAGGGTCTTCAAACGCACTGATTTCTCGATACAGATCATCGGGGGCGAAATAGAGATCATCCAAGGTCACGCCATAACCATTATAATTCAACAAGGTGCCCAAATGCTGCAATTGATATAATTGCTGCTCTGAGAGCTTAAGTGGCTTCGAAGCAACTATCGCCGCATCAAACAGATTATCCCCGAAGGCTGCAACCACAGCCCATGCCAGATACGCCCCATTCAAATAGTCATTGACCAGCAAGCTGGTACACACATCCGCATCGGTATTAATGTGCGCATCGAAACATTCAGACACAGGCAACTCACCAGCAAAATGATGATCGAAATAACGAATACCTACATGCTTCTCCAACAAGCGATTCAGCGCATCACGATTTTTATCCAACGACACATCCAGCACCGTCACCTTATCACCTGCTTTAGCATCAACCCTGTTAAGCAAGGCAATATCCCGTTTCACACCAGTCACAAGCAGTGATTCACAAGGATCAGCCAACCGAAGTTGGTGCAGCGCGCAAAGCCCATCTGCATCTCCATTAAATACATCGATCACTGCCATTTATGACCTCCCATTATAATAATCATGATACCAGTCAACAAATGCATGCATGCCCTGCTCTAATGGAGTGCTCGGTTGAAAGCCTACCGCATCAATTAATGCATCCACATTAGCGCTGGTTTCATGCACATCTCCCGGCTGCATCGGCATAAATATTTTTTCAGCCTCTTTACCCAGTGCGCTCTCAATCACTTCAATAAAACGCATTAAACTAACCGGTGTTGAGTTACCTATATTATATACCTTCCAGGGCGCCCTACTACTGGCCGCATCAGGATGCCCCCCATCCCAGTCAGCATTCCCCTCTACGGTGTGATCCAGAGTGCGAATGACACCCTCTACAATATCATCAATATATGTGAAATCTCTTTTCATTTTTCCATGATTAAACACTTTGATTGCACGCCCATTGGCTATCGCATCTGTAAACAGGAACGGCGCCATATCAGGCCGTCCCCATGGGCCATAAACGGTAAAGAAGCGTAACCCTGTGGTCGGAAGGCCGTAGAGATGCGCATAACTATGCGCCATTAACTCATTCGATTTTTTACTAGCGGCATAAAGAGACAAAGGGTGATCAACATTATCGTGCACCGAGAATGGTTGCGCTTCATTGGCTCCATATACGGAAGAAGATGAGGCATAGACCAAGTGTTTAATGTGATGATGACGGCAACCTTCCAGTACATTTAAAAAACCGACAATATTACTATCTATATAGGCGTGCGGGTTTTCAAGTGAATAACGCACACCGGCCTGAGCTGCAAGATTGACCACCTGATCAAATCCATGCGTATCAAAGAGCGCTTCCATACCGGCCCTGTCTGATAAATCCAGCTTTACAAAATGGAATTGTTTGTGCTTAGAAAATCGAGCCAGACGCGCCTCTTTCAAGGCAATATCATAATAATCATTGAGATTATCCAAGCCCACTACGGTATCGCCGCGTTCAAGCAGGCGCATACAAACGTGTGAACCGATAAAACCAGCGGCACCGGTCACCAATACTTTACTCATGCATACTCCTTCATCACACACTCTTCCAACCAGAGAACACTGCCATTATCAGAATCATGCGTATAAGGAATTATTCATACACAGCGCGAAGACCAATAAGAAATCGATCAGCACGGCTTTGCCGGGCATCAAGCAAAGCATCAGGATCTTCGCCCAGCGCTTTAATTGAGGCATGGGCATATCCTTGCTTGGCATCTTCTGTCATTTTCACCCAGTCAGATGCATCAACAATACCATCACCAGTCAAATCAAAGCGGGCATCTACAGACAATCCACCTGCAGCCTGTGCGGTTAGAGCAGATAATGCACAAACAAAAATGGCGATGAGAAAAAAAGTTTTCATCATCGCCATTCTCATTTCAATGATACGTCTTAGTAACGGTAGTGATTTGGTTTATACGGGCCTTCAAGAGGAACACCGATATAATCCGCCTGCTCCTGAGATAGCGGCGTCAGGTTTACACCGACTTTTTCCATATGCAGGCGCGCAACTTCTTCATCCAGCTTCTTAGGCAGTGTATATACTTCATTTACGTATTCACCAGTCTGTGTGAACAGCTCAATCTGCGCCAACGTTTGGTTGGTGAAAGAGTTGGACATCACAAAACTCGGGTGCCCTGTTCCACAACCCAGATTTACCAAACGTCCTTCAGCCAGCAGCGTGATGCGGTTGCCATTCGGGAAGATAATCTGATCCACTTGTGGTTTTACATTGTCCCACTCATACCCCTTCAAGCTAGCTACATCGATCTCATTATCGAAGTGCCCGATATTACAGACAATAGCCTGATCCGGCATCGCGACCATATGATCGTGTGTGATGACGTGGTAGTTACCAGTAGTCGTTACAAAGATATTACCCTGCTTACACGCATCATCCATATTTACTACACGATAACCTTCCATCGCTGCCTGTAGAGCACAAATCGGATCAATTTCAGTAACCCATACAGTTGCGCCCATGCCGCGGAATGCCTGCGCACAACCTTTACCCACATCGCCGTAACCAAGAACAACACAGATCTTGCCTGCAATCATTACATCGGTAGCGCGTTTGATGCCATCAAGCAGAGATTCGCGGCAGCCATACAGATTATCAAACTTGGATTTAGTGACTGAGTCATTCACGTTGATCGCAGGGAATGGCAGTTCGCCACGCTCATGCATCTGATACAGACGATGTACGCCTGTAGTAGTCTCTTCAGTTACACCCTGAATCGCATCACGACGGGTAGTATAATAACCAGGCTGTGTAGCTAGGCGTTTTTTGATCGATGCAAACAGATACTCTTCTTCTTCGGAGCCTGGGTTATCCAGTACAGATGCATCCAGTTCAGCCTTAGCACCCAGAACGAGCAGCGTTGTTGCATCACCACCATCATCAAGAATCATGTTCGGCGTACCGCCGTCATGCCATTCCATGATGCTATGGCAAAATTCCCAATACTCTTCCAGTGTTTCGCCTTTGTGTGCGAAAACAGGAACACCTTTAGCAGCAACCGCTGCAGCAGCGTGATCCTGTGTAGAATAGATATTGCACGATGCCCAACGCACTTCAGCACCAAGGGCTGTCAGTGTTTCAATCAACACACCAGTCTGGATAGTCATATGCAGAGAACCAGCAATACGCGCACCTTTCAGCGGCTGTGAAGCAGCATATTTTTCGCGGGTCACCATCAAACCGGGCATTTCAGTTTCCGCAATATTCAGTTCTTTACGGCCGAATGCAATCGTTTCAGCAGACATATCCGCTACTTTGTAATCTGTAAATTCAGACATTCTCATACTCCTATGTATGACCTGAATGGCTTGCACCATCCGGGTATAAAAATATAAGCACCGTTGAACTGTTTTTCGACTGAGCCTGGCAGATCACGGACCTGCTGCAGTGCTCCTCAGTCTGGGCAAATAATCAGGCGACAGCCTGTTTATTTATCACTCATCGAGAGATGATTCCCTCTTATAATAATTTAAATATCTGCAGCTGCGCGCAGAGTGTCCGCCTTATCCGTTTTTTCCCAGGTAAATTCCGGCAACTCACGTCCAAAGTGTCCATAAGCAGCTGTCTTGGCATAGATAGGACGCAACAGATCGAGCCCCTGCACAATCGCTTTCGGACGAAGATCAAAGTGCTCTTCTACCAACTTACCGATTTCAATATCATCAATTTTTCCGGTGCCAAATGTATTCACCATTAACGAGGTTGGACGCGCCACACCAATCGCATAAGAAACCTGCACTTCGCAACGATCAGCAAGACCTGATGCCACAATATTTTTGGCAACATAACGGCCCGCATAAGCTGCTGAACGATCCACTTTAGATGGATCCTTACCTGAAAATGCTCCACCACCATGACGACCAAATCCACCATAGGTATCAACAATGATTTTACGCCCGGTCAAACCACAGTCACCTACAGGTCCACCAATCACAAAACGCCCAGTTGGATTAATGTGGAATTTAGTATCCTCATGCAACAGTCCAGTTGGCTCCAATACAGGCATGATCACTTCTTTCATAACACCTTCGCAAAGGTCGGCATGAGAAATCTCTTCAGAATGCTGGGTAGAAAGAACAACCGCTTCAATCGCAACAGGTATATTATTCTCATAACGAACAGAAACCTGTGATTTTGCATCCGGACGCAAGAAAGAGAGCACACCTGATTTACGCACTTCCGCTTGTTTGGCAACCAACTGATGTGACAAATGAATCGCTGTTGGCATTAATACGTCGGTTTCATTGCTGGCATATCCAAACATCAAACCCTGGTCACCAGCGCCCTGGTCCAGATCAATACCTTCACCTTCATTCACACCAGCCGCAATATCAACAGACTGCTTATCCATCGCCACAAGAACAGCACAGCTCTTATAATCGAAACCCATTTCTGACGAATCATAACCTATATCTTTTACTGCATCGCGAGCAATCTGCTGGTAATCAATCACAGCGGATGTAGTAATTTCGCCCGCTAGCACAATCATGCCTGTATTGATCATCGTCTCGCAAGCCACACGAGCATTCGGATCCTGTGCAAGAATGGCATCCAGCACGCTGTCAGAAATCCGGTCAGCCACCTTATCCGGATGTCCTTCAGATACAGATTCAGACGTAAAAACAAAATTTTGACTCATTCATTTCCTCACTATTTGTTCTATAGCTTTAGTAGTATTTATAAAGTAAAACAAGATATTTGGTGGCCAGTATAGCCAATGATTATATATTCACAACTTTACCCACTATCTGGAAAGCGTCAGCACCAAACCCAGGGCCATGAATGATGAAGCCACCAACATCGTGAAGACTGCTGCATCATGTGCTGTTGACCATGCCAACCAGGCGGCCCCGCCAGCCAGCAACGCAGAACCAACCACTACAGGTAAACGCGATGGCTCGGCCGTTAAATTCACACTACCCTCTTCAATGCGTGATAACACAGCATCGATTTTTTCCGGCAAGCGCATCCAACTGCGCAACTGCCCATGCACCTCTTCAATCAACGCTTCTGTTTTGCCGACAGGGCCAATATGACGCGTGGCCCATTCTGAAATCAACGGACGCGCCAACATCCAGATATTCACATCATTGGCCAGCTCTCTAGCTACCCCTTCCATCACCACCATGGTCTTCTGCAACAGCAACAGCTCTGGCTGTGTTTCCATTTTGAAGCGCTCTGTCACCGCAAACATCGACAATAGCAATTCAGCAATCGAAATATCTGCCAACGGACGATTAAAAATAGGCACGGCTATTTCACGCAAAGCATCCTCAAAAGCTGATATATTGGTATCCAACGGCACATAACCGGCTTCCACATGCACTTCAGCAGCTCGCCTGTAATCTTCTTTGAGGAACGCGATCAACATTTCAGCAATATAACGTCGGGATTTAATATCAAGACGGCCGACAATACCGAAATCAATCAGTACAATTTCGCCACCGGCATCCACGAAAATATTGCCCGGATGCATATCCGCATGGAAATAACCATCCACAAAGACCGTATGGAAAAACAGTGCTGCGGTTTTCTCACACAGCTTCAAACAATCATGACCCGCCTCAGTCAGCGCCTTTCGCTCATCAATCGGAAGCCCTGAAATACGTTCAGTGGTAAGCACTTCAGTCTGCGTATAATCCCACAACACATCAGGCACACGCACACCCTCAACATCAATAAGGTTTTCAGCAAAACGCGTGCAATGGGCTGCCTCTGCCCGCAAATTCAATTCACCACGAATGGTTGTGGAAAACTCATCAATCACTTGCGGTGCTTTCAAACGATGATATTCAGGAAAATAACGATCAAACAAAGCAGCCAACAATTTCAGAATAGCCAGATCTGACTCAATGGTTTTACTGATATGATTACGCCTGATTTTCACCGCCACACGACGACCATCATGCAGCTCAGCAAAATGCACCTGAGCAATGGATGCTGCGGCCACAGGCTTCTCATCAAACACCGCAAACAGACCGCCATCACCGGTCAATGGTTTCTTGAAACTTTTTTCAATCACCCGCTGAACCGATTCAAACGGCTCAGCTGGCACATCATCCTGCAGCTTCTTCAATTCCAGAGCCACATCCATGGGCAGCAAATCAACACGGGTGGACAACATTTGACCAAACTTAATGAACGTTGGCCCCAACTGTTCCAAGACCAAACGAATCTGAGCCCCCAGGTCTTTCGGCAGTTCGTCACCGCGAAACAGCTGAACGAGCCAGACATAGGGGTAGAACAGGCGCATTCGCACAGCCAATGCCGCCAAGCCATGCGTGGCCAATATATGACCAATACGCATCAAACGCAGATTGCGACGTATATTAGATGGTAATCTCATGTGGCAATCACACCCTCGGCCATATTGTTACTATCACTGTGACTGTTGAGCTGCTGCTGCATGCTCCTGCAGATGCTTCAATGTATGCTCTACCCGGGTGACGCGCCCTTTACAGCGTGAAATCTGATGGGAAAGATGCTCCACTCCAGCCTGCCAAGCCTGCAACCGCTCTGCATCCGGCATGTTCATTTCACGCAAACTATTACTAACGGCCTGACGTGACCCATCAGCCACTTTTTGTTCTGCCGCCACCAACGCATGTGCAGCGCGAGCTACACGTGAACCAAAAAAATCACCGAACGAAGCGCGCAACTCACGCTCCCAATCCAGATCGGCCGCCGCAAAAAGCTTCTTAAAACGCAGCATAGCATCAGAATCACCGGAGAGCTTCAGCACCTGCTGAAAAACCAGATCATCCGGATCCTCATGGCCAAAACACATGCGCGCAAAACCGGCCGTCGTGGCATTCAAGCGCACATCTACCATGCCATCATAGGTTGAATGCACCCATGCTTTGCCGCGTGTGAAACCAAGAAACATAATAGTATCGGTATCGCGCACATGAATACGAAACACCTTGCCCTCCATATCGCGCAGATATGGTTTTAACGATGCATCACGAGAAAAAACAAGACCCAGCACCGTAGTCATCACCACGCATTGCACCGGCACAGGGATCAATCGCAACGGCAAAAACATCACACTCATATCTTATAACCTCTATGCAGAGCAACAATTCCACCCGACATATTATCGTGTTTAATGAGATCAAATCCCGCCTTGGCAATCATTTTACTAAAACGCTGTTGATCAGGAAAACGGCGGATCGATTCAACCAGATACTGATAAGAGTCCCTATCACCGGTCACCTTCTCACCAATCAACGGAATCATATTAAAGGAATACGCATCATAGATAACATCAAGCCCGGGCAACACGGGGCGCGAAAACTCCAGACACATGAACTGCCCCCCCGGCTTAAGAATGCGGTAAAATTCAGCAAGGCCCGCATCAATATCCAGAAAATTGCGAATACCAAATGCAATCGTCACGCAATCAAAACTATTGTCGGCAAAGGCGAGTTTGGTGCCATCGGATTGAATGCAATCCGCACGACCGGGTAATAAGCCCACATCAATCACGCGACGCGCTCCTTCTGCCAGCATCGGACCATTCAGATCGGTCAATACCACGCGACCGGATGGTCCCATTTTATTGGCCAGGCCAATCGCTATATCACCGGATCCAGCTGCTACATCCAGCACTCGACTGCCAGCGCCAATGGCGGCAGTGGCAATCATGCGACGTTTCCACAAACGATGCATGCCAGCACTCATCAGATCATTCATCACATCGTATTGACTGGCTACCGATGAAAACACGCCCATCACGCGATTAACTTTTTCGCTTCCACTGACTGTTTCGTAGCCAAAGTGTGTGGCATCGCCTGAATGATTTGCGGTGCGATCAGATGAAGGGTTGCTCACATGATCGCTGGAGCTGTCCGTATTGTTTGTATGATTAGGGTTATTCATGGATGCGCATCGTATCAGGCAGAGGCTTTCTCTCCAAATAAAGTCTGTTTATCCACAGGCATGCGCCCCATGCGGTGCACATTCTGTGGATAAACAGTGCATAAATTGTGTGTGTTAAAATACTACAACTAGTGTGTTCTATTTTCTTGACACCCTACATATAGTGCTTACACTCACCACCAAGATTTATGAAACACTAGGGACAAATGATTTATCCAAGGGGAGTTGTATGAGCGCTAATTCGCAGGCTTTGAACATTGCATCTATTGAAAAGATAGAAGAGAACCAAACCACTGAGATTACTTTTCAACCAGCTTCATTGGATATTTGGGATAAAAAATATCGTTTGAAAGATAAAGACAACAACGCCGTTGACGCTGATATTCAAGCTACTTATGAGCGTGTTGCCATCGCCCTGGCTGACGTTGAAAATGAAGAAAATCGCGAATTTTGGCACAATCGATTCACCTGGGCTCTCGCCAACGGCGCCATTCCCGCTGGCCGCATCATGTCCAATGCCGGCGCCCACGAACACAAACCGGCCACCTCCACCATCAACTGTACTGTTTCAGGTACTGTGCCTGACTCCATGGACGGCATTCTTTCGATGGTTCATGAGGCAGGCCTTACGCTTAAAGCTGGCTGCGGCATCGGCTATGAATTCTCTACGCTGCGACCTAAAGGTGCTTATGTGAGCGGTGCCGGCGCTTACACATCAGGCCCTCTCTCATTCATGGATATTTACGATAAAATGTGTTTTACCGTCTCATCTGCTGGTGGTCGTCGCGGCGCTCAGATGGGGACATTTGATATTTCTCATCCGGACATCATGGATTTCATTCGTGCCAAACGCGAAGATGGTCGTCTGCGTCAATTCAACCTATCCTGCCTGATTACACGTGACTTTATGGAAGCGGTAACCAACGATGCCGACTGGGATCTTGTCTTCCCTGCCAGCCAGGCTGAACTTGATGATCCTGAAACACGCATTGTATTTAAATATGTAGCCAACCCACCGAAAGGCGCTGTGAAAGATGATCGTGGCTTCGTAGCTTGCAAGGTATATAAAACACTGAAAGCCAATCGCCTGTGGGATGTTATTATGGCTTCCACCTATGATTATGCTGAACCGGGCTTCATCCTTATTGATGAAGTAAACGAACTGAACAACAACTGGTTTTGTGAAGATGTCCGCGCCACCAACCCGTGCGGTGAACAGCCTCTACCACCATATGGTGCCTGCCTGCTGGGCAGCATCAACCTAACCAAATTTGTACGCGAACCCTTTACAGAAGATGCGTATTTCGATTGGGATAGCTACCGGGAAGTCATCTCTGTATTCACCCGCATGCTGGATAATGTTGTGGACATTAACGGCCTGCCACTGGAAAAACAGCGCGAAGAGATTCTCTCCAAACGCCGCCACGGCATGGGCTTTCTTGGGCTGGGCTCTACCCTGACCATGTTACGCACCCCATACGGATCAGAAAAATCACTCGCATTCACCGAACAGATCGCCTATGAAATGGCACGCACCGGTTTCCAGGCAGGTCTGGAACTGGCTGAAGAGAAAGGAGCTGCTCCAATCATGGATCAGCAATTTGAAGTAACGCCTGAAATGATGACCAAATGCCCAGCCATGGCAGCCGATGGCATCAAGCTTGGCGATCAATTGCCCGGTAAAGTGCTATGGGGCAAATATTCAAACTATATGCAGAAGTTCCTTGCTACCGGCAATGATGAAGACCGTGCGATGATCGAAGCGTTGATTGAAAAGGGCTGCCGTTTTACGCACCACTCATCAATTGCACCAACCGGCACCATCTCATTGAGTCTGGCCAATAACGCATCCAACGGCATTGAACCCAGTTTCGCCCACCATTACGCCCGCAACATCATTCGTGAAGGCAAAAAATCGAAAGAGAAAGTCGATGTATTCTCTTTCGAACTACTTGCTTATCGCACCCTGATCAATGCCGATGCCATGCCATCCTCGCAGGAAGAAGGCTCTAAACTGCCTGAGTATTTCATCAGTGCGGATGAAGTCACACCGAAACAGCATGTTGATATTCAGGCTGCAGCACAGCGTTGGGTCGATTCATCCATCTCCAAAACAGCCAATGTACCGACTGATTATCCCTACGAAGATTTCAAGGATATTTACCTCTATGCCTACAAACAGGGCCTGAAAGGTTGCACCACATTCCGATTCAATCCGGAAGCATTCCAGGGCGTACTGGTGAAAGAAGAAGATCTGGCCAATACCACCTATAAATTCACACTGGAAGACGGCTCCATCGTTGAAGCCAAAGGTAACGATGAAATTGAATATGATGGTGAAATGCACAGTGCCGCCAATCTCTTTGATGCTCTGAAAGAAGGTTATTACGGTAAATTTTAAAATGATTTAACATGGGGTACGGGCATCCATGCCCTTACCCTTTAACTGCAAGTGAAAGTCATAAAAAATATTAGACAGGATGTTTTATATGAAGCGTAAACCAGCCACAGAAGAGAAACCGTCGGAAAGTGCATTTAGAATCATCTCTTCAGATCACGAGAGTGGCATGTTTATCACCAACCATGAAAACACTGCAACAATCAAAAGTAATGTGGATTTAACGACCATTATCAGCCCGGTTATGGACGATGATGCCACTAAAAATAAGGACAACACCTGATAACACGCAGAGCGCTGCACAAAAAAGAACCAGCGGTAATGCATTCGCCACGTATGGAGATAAATGATGAATATAGCTATTGATAAAAAAATCACTGCTTATGAAGTAAAAAAAGAAAATGACGACAACCAGGAAAAGGCAACGATCCATCAGATTGCACCACTACTGGAACGCGATGACATTCTTGAAGGCAGCACCTACAAGATTAAAACGCCGCACTCCGATCATGCTATGTATATCACTATCAACGATGTCATCGTTACCGACCCGGATGGATCAGCGCACCAGCGCCCATTTGAAATATTCATCAACTCCAAGAACATGGAACACTTCATGTGGATTGTGGCACTGACCCGCATTACATCCGCCATCTTCCGCAAAGGTGGTGATATCACCTTCCTGGTTGAAGAGCTCAAAGCGGTATTTGATCCACGTGGCGGTTATTACAAACGCGGTGGCAAATATATGCCATCTATCGTTGCTGAAATCGGTGAAGTGATTCAGCAGCACTTGGTCTCTATCGGCATGATGGAAGGTCAACTCAACAACGACGAACTGCAAGCCAAGCGCAAAGAAGCAGAAGTGAAACTTGGTGCAGAAGGCATCGCCAAAGGCAACCAGTGCGACAAATGCGGCGCTATGGCTGTTGTAAGACTCGATAATTGTAATTGTTGTCTCGAAT
>NZ_RCFQ01000046.1 GCF_003665155.1 Mariprofundus sp. EBB-1
CGCTTAACGGTTGTGTGAACAAAAGGGCATTGGCGTTAGATCATGGTCAGCATAAACAATTAATATTGGAGCTTCAGAAAGAAGGAAATTTAAGTGGAGATGACTTTACGGTTTTGTGTCGGGCATATTATCGGTCAGGAGAATATAAACAGTTTTTTTCATGCGTAGACCGTTTTAAATCTAGATATAAAAACGTTGAGTATGATTGGAGTTGGAGTAAGCAAGCGACAACAAAAGTTGTAGGAACCAATTTATTTGTCGAATCTGATTTGGCGTTGGCATATTTTGAACTCCAAAATTATCATCAAGCTCTTGAGCACGCTAATTATGCTGTATTTTGGATAGAGGATAAGCATGCCAAGACAACTAACATCTTTGACAGCCTGTATGGAAATAGCTTTGCACTGCAAAGTTTGAGAGTTAGGCCACTAGAAACTGCCGCTCTGGCTAGTATTTCTTTGGGTCAAGATGCTGCTGCAAATGCATCTATTCATAAGCTAGAAGGCATAACAAATTCTCTTCATAACGGTATTTTTGGAGCTGGAGTTAATTGGAGTGTTCGAGACCATGCTCGCCTTGCACTTATGCGAATTTATGTCCAAATGGGCAATTATGGCAAAGCTAGGGAGCTTCTTGATGCTTTGGAGAATTCAGCAGGCTTAGCAACAGAGGGTTTTAATGACCTTGCTGGTATTTTATTGTCACCAGTTATTGCACCTATGCAAAAGATTGGTACAGGCAGCGCAAATATTCTGGAAGCATCAAAACACAATACATTTGATATGCGTAAAAATATTGCCCAAGCAACACTTTCAGTCGAAATTTATGCTTATTCGGGCAATGTTGACGACAGTATAAAAATACTTGATAATATTTTAGCTAATTCTCCCATATCAGACATTCCATCTTATTATTGGGTGAGTCTCTATAATCGTGGTTCATATCATTTAACTAAAGGCGAAATAGAACAGGCCATTGTAAAATTCCAAAAATCTATTGGTGTCATTGAAGATCAGCGCTCCACTATTGTTAATGATACTTATAAAATGGGTTTTGCAGGTGATAAACAGACTGTTTACTCTGATTTGGTTACCGCATTGATGGATGTAGGCCGCTACGATGAAGCCTTTGCCTATGCAGAACGTGGTAAAGCCCGTGCTTTGGTCGATATGTTGGCAAGTAAGAAGAAATTTTCTGGAGGGGATGTTTTGAGTGTCTCTGAACAGAATCAATTGTTAGCTCAATTGGACACCGCTGAAGCGAAGTTTCGTGTGATTAGTGGTAATGATGTTGATCGTTCTAGCACTAGAAGTGTAGTCATTAAGAATCGTGAGGCATTGATTCAACAAGCTCCAGAATTATCTTCATTGGTCACTGTAGCTGCCCCTGATGTGAAAGAGATTCAAAACCTATTGCCTGCGGGTGAGACTCTGATTGAATACTACGGTTCAGGGAACAATCTCTTTGCCTTTGTGGTATCCAAAGAAGGCATTCAAGGAGTGAAGCTTAAAGCTAAAGGGTTAGCTGCTGATGTAGCCTCATTTAGAGAAGCAATTCTTCATCCAAAGAGCGCGGCATATAAAACGAGTGGTAAGAAGCTTTATAACAGATTGATTACACCTATAAGTAATGGCATTAATGGCAAGAATATTACCATCGTTCCTCATGGTGCTTTGCATTATGTACCTTTCTCAGCGCTTACAGCAGGCAAAGGCTTTTTGATTGATCGTTATAATCTTCGAGTTCTTCCATCTGCATCAGTGATGAAGTTTTTGAAAGTGAACAAAAACAAGGCAGGGACATTGCTTGCATTGGGCAACCCTGATTTGGGAGATAAGAAGTTTGATCTTCCTTTTGCCGAGAAAGAAGCGATCAAAGTATCCAAACGTATGAAAGGCTCTAAGCTTCTACTTAGAGGGAGTGCCACTGAAACTGCAATCAAGAGCTACGGGAATTCTTTCAAATACTTGCACTTTGCTTCCCATGGAACCTTTGATGCAGAGAAGCCTCTTAACTCAGGACTTCTGTTAGCTAAAGATGCTCAGAATGATGGAATACTCACTGTTGGAGAGCTTTACGATCTTAATCTCAATGCTGACCTAGTAACCTTATCAGCTTGTGAAACTGCTTTGGGTAAGATTGCTAATGGTGATGATGTTGTAGGCTTCACGCGTGGTTTTTTGTACGCAGGAGCTAGTTCTATCGTCTCAAGCTTGTGGCAGGTTGATGATGCTGCCACATCGGTATTGATGCAGAGCTTCTATGACAACTTGGGTAAAACAGACAAACGCTCTGCACTTCGCAATGCTCAGTTAACTACTAAGTCCAAATATACTCACCCTTATTATTGGGCTGCATTCCAGATTACAGGAGCTATAAAATAGGATGATCTGAGTGTCCGCTTCTGGCCGGAAACGGCCATTCGCCCCTCTTGGTACTGTGATTTTCTAATCTAACCTTGGGGAGTACACCATTAGTAGATGATGGGAACCTGCGGCGGCAATTTCCAATACACGCCGCGCCTGCATTTGGCCTCGGATATCGGCCATATCTTCACTACAGACCGGCTGATCATTCAGTTCAGCCACATGATCAGCCACACGCAGCATTTTGCTACCACCCAAATGCTGGGCTACTGCCAACAGATGCTCAGCCGGATAGATTTCCATATCCTGCACTGCAGCAGCTTCCACAACATTGCCTATCGGCACAATCACCTTGGTAAAGCCCTGATCACGAGCAAACAACACCAGAGGTAACACCCCGCGCACACTGTTGAGCCGCCCATCCAATGCCAGTTCGCCAATAAGAAACACATCATCTTTTGCCAAGCTTGTTGCACTACGTATGATCTGAGCGGAAGCCATCAACAAACCAATCGCAATGGCCAGATCAAAATGTGAGCCATCTTTACGTTTATCTGCGGGTGCCAGATTGACTGTAATGCGGCGCAAAGGAAATTCAAAACCAGAATTGGTCACCGCCGCCCGCACCCGATCACGCGCCTCACGTACTGCCCCCTCAGGCAAACCTACCAATGACCAACATGGCAATCCGCGAGAGAGATCCACCTCAACATCCACGGCTTCAGCATCAAGTCCGCGAATCGAGGCACTGCAAAGTCTGGCTAACATATGTTAATTGTAGCCTATCGGCAGCGTTATAACAGAAAAACTCAGCTAGCATGGTCATCTCCCCATCGGCTCTCTACGATCACCCTAAGTTTGACAGGCTCCCAGCAATTTTTCTAATGTCATATCAACATCAGCCGGGTTATAACCAAACGGCCCTTGCTGACCACAATATACAACCCGATCTTCATGGATAATATATAATCGGATAGGCCATGAGTTGTATGCCTTTAACAGCGAATCTTGCATGGAATCAAGCACAAGCTGCATATCAAAATGCTTCTTCTCCATGAGCCACTCTGCCATTTTTTTGCGTTCATTAATGTTTTTTGCATAAGAGAAACAAAAGTCCTTCTCGTTTGTATATTCTACATCACTGAGATACTGATCAACCAATTTCCAACCATCTTCAGTATGTGCCTCTGCTGTGTAAATAGTTAAAAAATTCACATCGTGATGCTGCCATTTTTTCATAAGCGTTTGGATTTCGCTTATGCGCTTTCTATGGTGCGGACAGCTATAAGAAGCAAAATTTAAGACGAGTAGTTTTTCTCCAAAGAAGGAGGAGAGAGCAACTGCTTCACCTTGCATTGTGATCACTGTTCCATCGGGCGCTTTACTGCCTACAGGTACGCCTTCTCGCCCCTGTGTCCAGCGTAGAAAGGCCTTATCGGCGGAACTATTTTTTTTATCTCCGGCTAAGCCTGCTGATTTTATAATACTCAACATTTCATCGATATAAAACGTATCAGGAAATTTTTTACTTAAAGGATAAATACCTACCAGTGCAGACAGTAAAATAAGTAGGCCAACAAAGAAACATGCCCATACTCCATAGACCGATGCATTCATCATGCCTGCAAAGAGAAAAGCAATGCCTGAAAGAGGCATCGTAATGGCTTGAATCATGATGGCACGCTTGATTTCAACAGGAATTTGAGCTCCCTTATAAAGGATGCGAACAGGCCCTACAAAACCAAGCAGCAATAAGAGTACGCCCAAAACAAACATAGCATCCCTATATTGTGGCGGTATTACTTCATGCGATAACAGATACATGACGGAAAAGAACAACAATGTCAGTCCAATCATCACAAGGGTAGCGCTTAATAATCGAAGCACTAAATATGCTGGTATTTTCAAGCTATTTCTCCTGAATGCATTATGCATAACGCCTCAATAACCGACCCTTCTTTGCTTTCTCAAGCGCAACGTTGATTGACCTGTTAGCCGTCACTTTACTCCATTGTGCTGTGGTACAACTCAGGCAGAACCAGAATTATCATCGTTCTTGAGCTCGGCAAATTTCGCTGCCATGGTGGGATTCTTTTTGGTTAATTTTTTAACAGTTAAGTCGTCGGCCTTGTTGTTGGCCAGACGCAGGTTATTTTCAGAACCAAGCAACGCATCCTTGGTCTTCTGAAGATGGTCGATAGTTTTGTCGATCTCCTGAATAGCTGTTTTAAATTTCCTGGATGCCAGCTCGTAGTTCCGGGCGAAACCTGACCTGAACAGATCAAGCTCGCTCTCAAAGTTTGTAATATCCACATTCTGTGCTTTCACTATCGCTAATTCAGTTTTGTATTTCAGTGAGTTCTGGGCAGCGTTTCGCAACAATGTAATGATCGGAATAAAAAATTGCGGTCGGATAACATACATCTTTGGATAGCGGTGAGACACATCGACAATACCTGAATTATAAAGCTCACTATCAGGCTCAAGAAGAGATACGAGCACCGCATATTCACACTGCTTTTCATTACGATCCTTGTCGAGTTCTTTAAGAAAATCTTCGTTTTTCTTCTTGGTCGCTGTTTCATCATTTTCGTTCTTCATCTCAAACATAATCGAAACGATTTCAGTGGCAGACTCATCTGAATCGCGAAAGATGTAGTCGCCCTTGCTACCACTACGTGCATCGTTGTCTTTTTCAAAATATGCTTTGGGGAATGCGGTTGCGCGAATACGATTAAATTCGGTTTCGCAGTGTTGCTCAAGGGTTTCTCCAACCATCTTGGTTGACAGCCGGGCCTTCATATCGCGGAGGCGCTCAATCTCGTCTTCACGGTCCTTAATCTGCGTCTCATACTTATCTTTGAGCGATTTCTCAGCCAGTTGCTTCTCTAACATCGCTCGTTCCAGGTCACTTTTCAATTGATCGCGCCCCTTCTCGACTTCATTCACCGCCTCAGAGATTGCATGCTTCTGCGCAGCCTCATTTGCCTTGAGCTCTGCCGTTAATGCTTGAATTTCTGCATCCTTTTTAGCAGAACTGTCTTGAAGTTGGTTGGAGTGCTTTGCCTCAGTTAACGCCAAAGCAGCTTCGTTATGTTGCCCGGCCCGCTTTAGTTCACTGGCCAATGCATCGCGTTCTTTTTCAACAGCTTTCATAGCCTCAGCCACAGCAAGTTGCTGCGCAACCTCACCAGCATCTAATTTTGCCTTCAAGCTTTGAATTTCAGCGTCCTTGTCTGCTGCTGCTTTCTGCATTTGGCTGCCGACTTTTTCCTTGGTAAGTTCAACTGCATTGATCTTATCTTTCTCGGCCAACGCAAGCCTTTCATGCAACTGTTGCTCAAATTCACTATCGCGAACCTGTTTCAGAATATTTGCATACCCAGCCTCATCAATTTTGAATGCTTTCTTACAGTGGGGGCAGATGATTTCGTGCATGACTATATATCCTCTATTTTCGCAGTTCTCTATGTGACGGTTAACGATCGGCATGAAGGACGCAAGCGTAATGGCATCCTTCTCTTTGCGTTGCTTGGACCATTTCCTATAGGCAGGTGCCGATTCATCAACGCCTACCTGGCAAGCCTGCTCTAACCATAGACCATCATCAAAATAAATTCATTGATCCTTATCCCCCCCCACTCCATATGCTTGCATTAACATATTTTTCACGTTTCATATCTAAGCTTCGAAAGGTATTATTGCGGCATTGAATCATCGTTTATCGGCATCTTTTTTGCTTAGGCTTCAGCATGAAGAGTAATCAATATTCCTACGTATATTCATGTGCATAACAATCCATTCCACGCTCACTCCGAGGTTCCACATTGTCTGACACAATGATTCTGGTCATCAATACCGGCAGCTCTTCCATCAAGATGGCATTGATCGATATGCCATCAGAAACACAACTGGCTGAAGCGATGGCACAGCGCCTTGGTGATCAGAAAGCATCCCTGTCGCTAAGCTTTCATGGCAAAATAGAGCAGATAAATATTGCCGGTGCCGATCATGAAACAGCCATGCAACAAATGCTCGATGCGCTGTTTGCGCGGGTGGATAAAAATAGTATTGCAGCGTTTGGACACAGGGTTGTACATGGCGGTGAAAAATTCATTGCACCAACCGTACTTAACGCAGCAGTCATGGCAGAAATTGAAGCACTCTCACGCTTGGCTCCACTGCATAACCCTGCCAATCTCCTGGGCATACGCGCTGCGATAAAACAGTTACCGGATATCCCGCATATCGCTGTCTTTGATACCGCTTTTCATCATGCTATGCCTGAACACGCCAGTCTCTATGCTGTGCCCTATCACTGGTACACCGAATACGGCGTGCGCCGTTATGGTTTTCACGGCACCAGTCATCATTATGTTGCCCAGCAGGCTGCTGCAAAGCTCGGACGTAAAATTGATGCATGCAATATCATCACTGCCCATCTGGGTAATGGCTGCAGTGCCACTGCCATTAAAAATGGCATCAGTGTAGATACCACCATGGGTATGACACCACTGGAAGGCCTCGTTATGGGCACCCGCAGTGGAGATATCGATCCCGGCCTGCATGACTATATTGCCCGTCAGAGTGGCAGTTCTTTAGAAACGATCACCAACACACTTAACCGCGAATCGGGGCTACTTGGCATTTCCGGCCAGAGCAATGATATGCGCACACTGCTGGATGCTGCCGCCAAATATGATGACGACATACATAATCAGACATACAAGCGGGCGGCGCTGGCAGTGGATATGTTCTGCTATCGGCTAGCCAAATCACTAGCAGGACTAAGCGTGGCTCTGGGATCTATCGACGCCATCGTTTTCACCGGCGGTATTGGTGAACACTCCAGCCATATTCGTGCTAAAACAGTAGCACAATTATCACTGTTAGGTGTTAGTATCGATGCCGAAAAAAATGACGAGCACGGCAAACATTCAGATGGTTTCATCCACAGCGCGACAGATTCCATTCCTGTGTTGGTGATCGCAACCAATGAAGAGAAAATGATTGCCCGTTATGTCAACAATGTTTTAACCCGAGAGGAACACCAATCATGAGTCACGCCTTTTTCCTGGCTTCCACAGGAGCCGGTGCGGGTTTAACCACCGTCAGCCTTGGACTCGTTCGCGCACTGGACCGACTTGGCATTCGCACCAGTTTTTATAAACCCTTTGCACAATTGCATGAAGGTGACCAGGGGCCTGAACGTTCAACGCTGCTGATTGAACACATGACAGGTATTAAACCACCGCACCCGATCAGTTTGAGGCGGGCCGAGTCTCTGCTTGGTGCCGGGAAATTGGGTTTACTGATGGAAGAGGTAGTTGCCTTGTATCGGCAGAGTGCGCGCCACGCTGATGTGGTGATTATTGAAGGCTTGGTTGCTGATAATCACGCCGGTTATGCCACACGACTCAATGTTGCAGTGAGCAAAGCACTCGATGCGGAAGTGATTCTGGTGGCAAAACCTGAGCCGGATATGGAAGAGTATATCGATATTTCCGCCAACGCATTTTCCGATGATAACGGTACAGCATTGATCGGTACGATTCTCAACAAGGTGGGTATGCCCAACGATAAACAACCGACCCTGTTGATGGCTGATGGTCTGCAATCTGATACCGCACAGCCTATTCCATTAGAATCAGAGCTACTGCCGATTGATGCCATACAAGCAACAGACAAAGTTCACAAAAATCATTTTTCACAACATCCCATGTGCCAGACACTAAGCAGTAAACCATTCCATTTTATCGGTGCTATTCCATGGCAACATCCACTCACCGCTTTACGCATGTGTGATGTCGCCGCCTATCTCGATGCGGAGATTCTAAACGAGGGCTATTTGCAGGAGCGGCGCGTAGAGCGCATGGAGCTCTGTGCTCGCACCCTGGTCAATACACTCAGTGTGTATCAACCACACACCCTACTCATTTTTCCGGGCGATCGTGACGATGTGTTTGTCGCAGCATGTATGTCTGCCATGAACGGTGTACGGCTGGCCGGCATCCTGCTGACAGGTGGGTTCAAACCGCATCCACGTATCATGGCCCTGTGTCATCAGGCCATTCAAACCGGCCTTCCACTACTGCTGGTGGAAGGCACCTCATTCAATACCGCTGCAAAACTGATCAATATGCCGCCGGAAGTAGCCGTGGATGATCTTGATCTCATCAATAAGGGAATGGACCATGTTGCCGATCATCTGGATGCTGACTGGTTAAAAGCACGCTGTGCAATCGAGCGCAAACCACGCCTCTCCCCTGCTGCATTTCGTTATCAGCTTATCCAACAGGCCAGCAAAACAAAACGGCGTATTGTACTGCCTGAAGGTGAAGAACCACGCACTATCATGGCCGCCTATCAATGCCAGCAGCGCGGCATCGCAGACTGTATCCTGCTCGGAGATCCTGAGCGTATTCATCAGGTCGCAGCCTCACAGGGCATCTCATTGGATGATGTCCGCATTATCAATAAGGCTGATGTTATCGAAGACTATATCGAACCGATGGTCGCCTTGCGTCAACACAAAGGCATGACCCGCACTATCGCTAAAGATCAACTGCAGAGCCGTATAGCACTCGGCACAATGATGCTGGCACTCGATGATGTGGATGGGCTGGTAGCAGGTGCGCTGCACTCAACCGCCAACACTGTGCGTCCGGCTTTCCAGTTGATTGGCACCAGCGCATCAGCTGAACTGGTTTCTTCCATCTTTTTCATGTGCCTGCCTGATCAGGTTGTGGTGTATGGTGATTGCGCCATCAACCCCGACCCCAACGCAGAACAACTGGCCGATATTGCCATTCAAAGTGCCGATTCAGCCAGCCGCTTCGGACTCGATTCAAGAGTCGCTATGATCAGTTACAGCACAGGTGAATCAGGTACAGGACTTGATGTGGATAAAGTACGTCAGGCTACCAAAATTGTACGCCAGCGCAGGCCTGACCTGCTTGTTGATGGGCCACTGCAATATGATGCCGCAGCCATTACCTCGGTAGGCAAAAGCAAAGCACCCGATAGTAAGGTGGCAGGCAAAGCCAATGTATTTATATTCCCCGATTTGAATACTGGCAACACCACCTACAAAGCGGTTCAGCGCAGTGCCAGCGTAGTCAGCATCGGTCCGATGTTGCAGGGCTTACGCAAACCGGTGAATGATCTATCGCGCGGCGCAACGGTTGAAGATATTGTCTATACCATTGCATTAACCGCGATTCAGGCTGGTTAATAGTTAGTGATCAAGTTGATCTGTTTTTCCCTTTGAATGTGCCCCATAATGCGTTCACACGTTTTTTCATGGCCAGATAAAATGGTTTTCCAAGCAATAACAGACTGGTAAAAAAACAGACTTCCGCGACTACCAACACTGCTGCTGTGGCAACAGCAATGGTTTCAACATCACTATCGACTACAAAGGGCAAGGCAAACGGCACTGTCCACAATACCCATGAGAACCAGAACAAGAACAGGCCAAACAGACGCTTCATCTGCTGTTTGGCGTCTGCCTGATCATTCAACCGATTTCATGACCTGAATGAAAGATCACCGTATGGGTTGGATATTCCAAACCTTCCAGCGGCAGTTGCGATTCATAGGCTGCAACCTTCTCCCGTTTTGCATTGGTCTCAGGATGTTTGGCAATCAGGAATGAGCAGATATCACAATACTCCTCAATCGAAATATCATAGGTGCCGATGCGGCGACCAAGCGCGATAATCTCTTCTTTATCCGCACCAATCAGTGGCGGCAACAACGGTAAGTCGGAGGCATCATAAATGGCATGAATATTGGCCAGCGTCTGACTGGCGACCTGGCCCAACGAATCACCTGTCACCAATGCCTGACCGCGCTCTTCACGCGCAATCAATGCAGCAGAGCGAATCATCTGGCGTTTATAAATAATCATACGGTATTCAGCCGGCACCAGTGCAATAGCATGACGCTGAAATTCTTCCAGATCGATCATATACAGCTTTACCCGGCCCTGATAACGCGACACCTGAGCAGCCAGGTCTTTAATCTTGGCAAAATCACGATTGATGGTGCTGTTATAGAGATGCACCAACACCACTTCCATGCCACGTTTCATCATCGTATACGCTGCTACCGGTGAATCGATACCGCCGGAGAAAAGCACCACACCACGCCCTGATGTACCCACAGGCAAACCGCCAATACCCTGGATTTTACGGGTATAGATATAGACCGATTTTGCACCGACTTCGACACGCACATCGATTTCAGGATTATCAAGATTCACAGACAATTCCAGTTTTGTTTTAAGATAGCCACCCACCTCAAAATTCAATTCAGGTGAAGTGATCGGAAACCCTTTATTGCTGCGCCTGCTACTCACACGGAACGGTTTACCCGCCACATGTTCTCCGAAATCTTCCAATACCGCAGCTTTGGCCGCTTGTTGAATGGTCGCCAATTCCGGTTTGCACTCGTGCACCACCGAAAAATTACGAATACCCGGCAATAGCGCCAACAGATCCAGTAACTCATCGGAGATCACTTCAACATCAGCCGTCATGCGACCATGTTCGCGGTAAAAACCATTCGGTTTCAACACAGGTTTAATCACCCGCTTAATATTTTGCGCCATTTTGCGCTCAAACGTGGAACGGTTTTTGCCTTTTAACGAAAGCTCACCGAAATGAAATAATATCTTAGCCATAGCCGCGCAACCTAATTACTTGCATCAGAAGTTACAGTCATTTCATAGATTCGCTTTAAACAAAGAGATTTATCCTTAGATCCCAACACTAAGACTCGCCACTTTACATCAAAAACAATTCAGAAATCACCAATGAATGAAAGCCTGGCCCCGTCAACGATGATCTCACCGGAAATTCCGGCACTCATTTCAAAATGAGAAAATCAGCCTTGATCCATGGTAAGAAAATGCATGCCAGCATCAGCGTGATAAAGAACAGGAGCTTTAACCATCTGTTTTTTGAACCATTACTACTTGTCAGGTTCTTATGAAAGCTTATAAAAATCGTAAACGCTATATTCAGAACAACACCAGCCAGAAAATATTGTAACAACTCCGCCTGAAATCCTGCTTTGCCATAATTATAAATCGCATAACCGGGAATCAGCCCCCATATAGAGAACCCGATTGCAGCAAGTGTTCCCACGCCATGCACATAGATCGTATCGCACCATTTCCGAACGCTCTTGTTCAGGAATATGAGGAACACAACTTCTGAAAAAAGGAACGTGAGCACTGAAAAATAGATAAAGAAAAATGCAGTCTGGATAGACCCCTTTCCAAGCAAATTATCCATGGCAACACGCATAAACGTGCCAGGT
>NZ_RCFQ01000047.1 GCF_003665155.1 Mariprofundus sp. EBB-1
ACCAACATTATTCAATGCACCATTTAAGCCCGTCAATGTGATGGTTAGCCCCATGACCGTTCCGATCAAACCTACTGTGATCAACAAACTGCCCAACAAACCAACAAAGCGACTGCCACGAATATGCGAAGCAAACTCTACCGTACTGAGTTCTATCAGGTTTACCTGACCACCGGACTGGCTAATATGTTGAATAGCCTCAAGAAAACGACTCGATGTACTCGACATACGACGTTTGGTCATACGCGCAGCTTGCAAGCCCCTTCTTCTTAACTGCCCCTCCATTTTGTAGCCATAAAACCACTCCACAGTTAACAACAACACATGAATCAAGCTGACACTTACACCTAGCGCAAATGCGATCATGATAACCCATGTAACACGTGAGGAATCATTTATCACAAAGTCCCACAAGTCTGCCTGCCGATAGAGCTGCATGAACACGCCTGTAGTAATGGACAGCCAAATAACCCAGAAGCCCAATGTTTTCATAAAACGCTGATCCATGGCGGTATTCTTTCGCAGTTTAGGAACAGATCCGGATGATTGCGGGGAAGTCATTTCTTTCTCCTGTTAGAGCATCGTTAATATTTTATGGAATATGGAAGTCATTTCATAACGAAAAAAACCGCCTGCGGATCACTCCGAGGCGGTTTACAATCTAATCTTAATACCCTTGGTCGTCTAGCTGACTAAGGTAATTATTTATGCTTAGTCACGGTTGCGATCAGCAGCGCCAGCAAGCAGTAAAGGTGCGACTACGCCCAATACAACAAACAGGATAAAAGGATAAATAAAAGCAGTTAATTGCTGTTCCATAGTGTAAAAACCTCCCAGAAAATGAATCTTGTTCGGGAGCTTAGTCACTCTATGCAATGCATGCAAGCTTTAGCCACATCTCACTATGGTCAGCAAAGCAAGCTACTTGTTCATCTAGAACCAATCACACTCTCTTCGTCTGTTCAACGCTCAGCTTTTGCCACCGGACTTATGTTGACGATCAAAGTCACCAGGACGCCTTTTCTTGGCGACTTTCCTGGGGTCATTCCAGCCAGTATCATCCGGATCTTTCCAGCCTGCAACACCACCAACGAAGAAGTAACCCGCGGCAAAGGTCAATACTGACAAGAGCATCACAGTATATAAAATAAAGATCGTCATGCCTTGATCCACCATCAAGGTAATATCCAGACCGGTCGGTGTCTTCTGATATGGGCCAATCGCATAAGATGAAGCCTGCACCCTTAACTCGGCACCTTTCAAGGTATAAAGCACATTTTTACTCAGATAGTTATTAATCTGAGTTGTCATATCTTCGACAAGCACTTTTATGTCTTTATTCCAGAGGTTAAAATCAGGACTGGTTGAGTTTTTATCCAATACGGTGATAACAGCCTGATCAACGACCTTCAACAGGACAACATTCACCACATTATCAAAATCAAGCGTTGATACAAATTCTACTGTTCCCCATTCAACCTGAGGGTTTGCTGTCAACGTCAGGTCCAGCTTCACAGCCACGTCACCTGAATCCAGGATTGTTACATGTGGATCCAGCATTTCATAAGTAACACCGGTTTTTTGAGAAGTGTTTTTAATGTAAAAAGTCGAATCCATATTTGCCTGGATGCTTTTTTGAGGAATAATTACAGGCAGACTTTCAACCTTATATACATAGCCGCCTATATTTGAGACTATGAAAAATAGTAATCCCAAGGTAAATATTAGCTTTTTAGTTAGCACATTTCTCTCCTAATACCATTGTTTGAAACAGATACAGACTTGCTCTCTCTGAACGTATCAGGAGGGGTTTCCCCCTCCTTTTATACATAATGTGCGAATTCTCAGCCCTTATTTAGGTTCAAATTCACAGTGACATAATTTGCGTATATGTTTCACAAGATCATGAATCTCAGCGTCTGTCAGAAGTGATTTCCAAGGTGGCATCAAAGCTGATTTATTGATCGATACACCGCCCTCTTTAATTACCTTGAACAGATCAGCATCTGACCTGGCCTGCATATATTTTCCATTACTATGGTTACGGGCAGGTACAGCCATATCACGAGAGTTAATACCACTTCCATGTCCGGAAATACCATGACACTGCATGCAATAATGACGGTAGTTCTTAGCAGCCGATTCATTCACATCGTCTGTTGCGAATACTGGCATCTCTCCAGCAGGTTCCTGATCAGCCACTGATTCTTCGGTATTTTCACTTACCTTTGGTACAACAACACCTGCAAGAGACTCAATATAGTTAACCAATTTCTGTAAGTTTTCTTCAGAAAGATCACGTCGAGGCATATATGTTTTGTGGTTCCATCTGTTTGGATCACGGACAAAACTTAACATATATTCCGATTTTAAACGCTTGCCAGCTGAGTAGAGCTCAGGACCAGACAAGCCTCCGTAATCAGGTGCGATACGATGACAAGCCATACAGCCATTGCCTTTATCAAACAGCACTTCGCCTGCAGACCCTGCATTGATTGATGGATCAAGTTTTTCAGCTCTAATCAATGCAGTTTTCGTTCTCTTAGCTAACAAGACCTCCGCTACACTTTCCGCCTCCATGGCAGGCAAGCTCACGTGCTCAGGGAAGGATGTAGTACGTATCATATCCCTCTTTTTACCTGACTCAACATGATCCAGATAAAACATACCGGAAGGTCGAATTTGTGTTGGATGTTGCAACCACTCTTTCAACCAGCTTTCATTGTATTTATTGCCGGCGTAATAGAGCGCAGGACCTTTACGCCAGAGCCCATCAGTTTCAGGCCCTGGTTTGCCAGTCATGTTATGACAAGACGCACATTCCATTTTTTTTATCACTTTCAAGCCCGCTGCACTGTCTGCAAATGCTGATGTGCAAAACAGCAATGCAAAGGCTGTGCAAGCAACTGATAAAGTGCGAGTCAGATATTTCATCTTTAGTGTCCTCTGCGTCTTGTTTTAATAGCGGTACCCTTATGTCCTGTTTGTTCAAAGAGACCATAACCTTTTTTCATAGATTCCTGATAGAAGAAATCAGGATCATATTTGATATCTTTCCATACATACCAGTCATCCATCGGTGTACCTTCGTACTCCTGTACTGTAATCGGGCCACCAGGGAATTTACCACGCGCAGTTACATGTTTATCAACATGATCGTGGAAAATGAAACGGCCCTGCTTATGATCAGCGGTATAGATTGCATCATAACGTTCACCCGGACCAAACATAATGGTCTCGGATTTATATGGTGCAGCCAAAGGCAGGCCATCTTTATGGGTTACAGTCCAGTCATGACCATGTACATGCATGGAGTGAATGGCGCCACCTGCACCAAACAGACGCACACGCACTACATCACCAGTCTTCATGCGAATCGGTTGCGTATAAGGAAATGAACGACCATTTACAGAAAAGTAATCTTCCACATCATATGGCGTTGAACCTGTACCATATTTATCAGCATTGGCTGATTCCCAAGTGGACATCATCATCAACACTTCTTTGGTCACTGTCTTTTCCAAGGCTGTTGGATGCTTCGGATCAATAACAATCGGGCCCCACATACCACGAATACCCACATGTTCATTCACATTTACATGGCAGTGGTACCAGAGCGTGCCTGGACGATCCGCCTTCATCTTATAGGTAAATGTAGTACCTGGTTTAATAGGTTCCTGCGTGATGCCGGGAACACCATCCATCCGCCATGAACCCTTCTGATGGAATCCGTGCCAATGAATAGTATGGGATAGCGTTGTATTATTGGTGACATGAATAACCAGATCATCACCCTCTTGCGCGTGAATCAGTGGACCAGGTACCTGACTGTTAAATGCAAATACTTTGTAGTTCAAATCCGGAGCTACTGCCAGTGACACTTCGTCAATCGTCATATTCATTTCACGTGTTGCCGCCTCTGCCGTCGTCATCGCTGTAAACAGCCCGCCGATCGCCAGTGACATTGCTACCATTAACCTTAATACCCTCATTATCTATCCTCCTCTTTTTTCATACTGCGTATAAACACGCAACGTTATGCAGATCACACAAATGGATCAGTATAAATATCTGCCATGGATGCACCTGCCATAAAACACGTCTGCTTCAATCCATTCACAATTTCAGGATCACCACACACATAAATCCGCCAACCGGTTAATTGTGGAACTGCGGTCTGAACAAGCTGTTGAATATCGCCCTTCATGCCTCCCTCAGGCACTTCGCCATGCAATACGCATGGGATATAATGCACGTTTTCATGCTGTTGTGCCAGCGCATTTAGCTCATCTGCATAATACAGCCCTGATTCTGCCAGACTTGCATGAAACAGATGAATATCACCACGATGACCATGCTGCAGTGCATCACGCACAATACCGTACAAAGGAGCAAGCCCTGTGCCAACCCCCACCATCAGTAGAGATTGGTCTAAATCTTTATCCGTATAAAAACAATCACCAACAGGTCCGTCTATCGTAAAGCTACCACCAACCTTCGCGTCATCATGCAAATATCCGCTCATCTGGCCATTAGGCACACGCTTAACATGTAACTCCAGCACCCCTTCATCAGGTAAGCTTGCCAATGAATAACTACGCACCAACTCTGTTTCAGGATGTTTTAAATTAATAAACTGACCGGCAAAATAATCTAATGTCTCTTCACTCTGAAGGCGTAAACGCATGACTGATTCGTTCAACAACTGCTTTTCAATCACGGTAGCCTTAAGCCAACCTTTTGACACATCCGCAACAGCTAGCTCCATATCCTCTTCGGGTGTGCAGATACATGTTAAGAAGTAGCCTTGTGCAGCCAATGTATCTTTCAAACCTTTTTGAGATTCAACGGGCGGCTTACCTTTAACTGCTTTGCTTATACATGTCTGACACACACCCTGCCCACATGCAGAAGGGAGAAGTACACCATGCCGGGTTAAACCCTCAAGAATTGTTTCACCTTGATGACAGTCATAATCATGACCATCAAACGTAATCATCGGCATGGCATACTCTCTTTATTCACTATTATTTATCGATTAAGCACATCATCGCGAACGCTATCTGCAATCGCAATGATTTCCGCAACTTTAGCTTCACCAACACCCAGCTCTGCCAACGTCGAACGCAAATGCGCCAACACATGTTCAAAGTGAGAGTCATCCAAGCCCATTTTTTCCACCAGATGTTTATGACCAACACGCATATCCATACCGGTATAATTATTAGGGCCACCGAACACCATGGTTAAAAAGGCTTTCTGCTTAGCTGCCTGCTTGGTCATATCAGTACCTTCAAAAAATACTTTGATATAAGCATCAGATAGCACACGGCGATAAAAAATATTTACGGCAGCATCAATGGCAGCAGCGCCACCTAACTGATCGTATAAACTCTTTTCAGCCGGCGCTTTTGCTTTTTCCTCATCTTCGCTGGCGCGTGATTTATCTGCAGCACCCGCCAATAATAACGGTGCCAATACACCCAGCACGACAAAAAGTATAAACGGGTAAATAAATGCTGTTAATTGCTGTTCCATTTATATGACTCCCTATCGATTCAACACATCATCGCGAACACTGTCTGCGATGTTGATGATTTCCTGAATTTTATCACTACCAACACCCAACTCCGCCAATGTAGAACGCAGATGCGCCAATACATGTTCAAAGTGAGTATCATTCAAGCCCATTTTTTCTACCAGGTGTTTATGACCGACACGCATATCCATACCGGTATAATTATTGGGACCACCGAATACCATGGTTAAAAAGGCTTTCTGCTTACCAGCCTGTTTTTCCATATCGATGCCTTCAAAAAAACGTTTGATATATGCATCACCCAATACTCTGCGATAAAAAATACCAACCGCTGCATCAATGGATGCCTCACCGCCTAACTCATCATATAAACTCATAAAAATCCTCCGGTATATATATTCTTCTTATGCACTCAGATGATTCGTAAAAAGCTCTCAACCCCCGCCCTGTGGTAAAGAACACACCTGATATTGGAGAAATATGATGACGATTACAAAAGATGTCAACAGAATATATATTCTAAAGTTTAAAAGATACTAATAGAATATATTAATTAATTGCATATCACCAATAGCCATCTATACTAGCCTCATGCATTTGACACGATATACAGATTACTCCTTACGTGTATTAATATACTTGGGCGCTCATCCCGGCAAACGGGCTACAATTAGTCAAATCACAGATCATTTTGGCATATCCCGCAACCATCTGGTCAAAGTGGTACATAATTTAGCGCAGCTAGGCTATATCAAAACCACGCGAGGCAAGTCTGGTGGCATGGTTCTGGCCATGGAACCCGATGAGATTAATCTTTCAGCCGTTGTTCAGCGCATTGAACCTCATCTGAATCTTCTGGAATGCTTTGACAATAAAACCAACACCTGTCCGATCTCAAGCCAGTGCAGATTAAAAGGCGTTTTCTTTGAGGCCAAACGTAGCTTTATCGGTGTACTGAACAACTACACTCTCGCAGACATATTAGTCTCGGAAGAGACCCTTCCTGCCCATTCTCTTTCTGAACACCTTGTCCCGATTCCCTTGCCTTCACGCGGCTAAAAACGATTTCTTTCTGACACATGCTTTCAGCATGGCTGATACACTAACATTTAAACCAAACGATATTCAGCTTGCCCCTTAAGGGTGAATGTTTAGCGTGCCGTGTTTGAAAAAGACATCCACCGCTTATAGAGAGAATATTATGCTGTCCAAAATCACTCAACATATCGAACCCCGCCATTTCGGTTTGCTTGCACTATGCGTCTTGGCTTTTATATACATGGCACTATTTCGCTATGATGCCTACGGAATCGAAGAAGGGGCTGCACGCGCTCTGCTCATCAATTGGTCAATTATTGATCATGTTGCCAATGCCACACCGTTGTTTGGTTTTCCTGATCTGCGCGCCATCATGTTTATGTTCCTTGACCTCCACTGGGCCGGCAGTCTGCCCGCCGCCAAGGTATTTACCCTGTTCATGCTATTGGGTACTGCATTGATGCTCTACCGCTGGTCAGAAGCCAATGACAGCTCTGAAGTTGGCACCATGGCAACCGCCATGTTGCTTATTTCACCGATTACCATCATGCAGACAGACTCTCTCTCACCAGGCGTATTCCTACTGTTTTGTTTTGCTACATCATATTGGATGAACGAATACTTTCAAAAAGCAGTTCGCACCATGTCTGCTTCATATTTCCTGTTGCTGTTAATGAGTGCTTTTGCCGTCAGCTTGCATCCGATGGGACTAGCTCTTCCTATTGCTCTGGCGCTACTTTGGCTACCAAAGAAAGTATTATCCGAGGACAACAACACCTCATCAGATAATGCACAAATGCTCGACAAACGCCGCAATTTACTTATCGGTCTTACGATCACTACAGCTTTACTTGTATTTGTTCGTTGGGGCTGGACCGGCCTGGAGAAAAGTAGTGATCACCTCGCCAGTCTTGGTGCAACCATAACCGGCTCTCCGATTCTGCAAAGCACACCACCAGTCGGTTTTGGTCTCATCATTGCCAGCCTGCTCGGTTTTGTCATCGCCATCTATATCTACCGCCGTTATTTTGAGCTTTTCAGTTTAACGCTGGTCATTGCCTGCCTGATTGGTCTCTTCCTACCAGACACTTCATGGGCCCTGTTAGCACTGACATGCATTCTCTTTCTTGGTTTACCGATATTCATCGCAGCCCACCGCAGAACGGGCATTCAGAACATGATCGGCCAGCGCGGACTGATCATTTTACTGGTGATTGTTTTCACCAGCATCTGCACATCAGCCAACAAACATTACCGCGAGATCAGTCAACTAAAACTCAAATCAGACACCGATAATTTGATCGCCTCAGCCGCTTATATCGCCAACAACCACGACATTGAATTCCTGATCGCCAGCCAATGGCCAGCGCGTACAATGCTCGCTACCAAACGTGATGTACTGCCTTTACCACCAGAACGCATTTTGCAGGACGCCGATACCTTTATCGCGAAAACAGCCAGCGTGACACATTTCATGTTCGACACCAATGCACCGGAGAACGAAGCCTTATCAAAAATGGGGGTTAGCATGCCACGGCATCTGCAAGCTATTGAAATTCTACCTGCCGGTGTGATTTTACAGGTCAACGCAACGCCTGAATAGTCAACTCAGCCTTAATACGCTAAAGACTTGAGGCCTCCAAAGGGGGCCTGTCAGGCCTAAAAGCTATAGAAAACAAGAGCAAGCAAGGCGCTCCTGCTGAGCGATAGTCTGAGAAGCATAGTGGTCCGAGATGTTCTGGGCAGACAGACCTTCCACACACGACTGCATGGATGCAGGAGATAGAGCAACGCAGGAGCGAGTTGCCGGGTAAAGTTTTCATAAGCCCGACAGACGCTCAGGCCTAATTAACCCCCAACAATTTAATACAAAATAAAGAATCGCCGCAAAGGGTGATCACAGGAATCAAACACAGCAATCACAATCAGACTAAGCAACAACCGGCCATTGTAAGCAATGAACAGAGTCAGACATACTGACCTATAACTTGCTCTTATTTAAATAATAAAAGAACACTGCCACCACAACACCAAACGCTCCGGCAAATACTAATAAACCACCAACAATCAATGTGCCGAGCATGAAATCTGATGCATCATCAGGCATGTTTGGCACGAGATAACTCAACAGAGCGATACCTGCAATCATCGCAAGCGCATAATTACGCATCATGCGCTTCCAAACACCGAGGTCAGCCTTATTGCCCGATTGCACTTCAGTCTCTTTCACTTCTGTTTTTTTCATTTCAGACGAATCCATCTCAATCATCCTTGTTCCCTTTATTGTGTTGCTCCCGGCACAAACAGTAACCAGCCGGATGCAAACACCAGGAACCGCACTACTACCACACCGACAAATTGTTTCTTATGCTCCGCACGATGGTGATGATGTTTCTCACCAGTCGCGTTTGCAAGCATCGCACGGCCAGCCATAATCTGTAATACATACAGCGCATACAGAATCATCACCATCATCACATGACTCCAGATGAGAAATGAAAATATCTCGCCATGATCAATCAAACGTTCTTTCCAATCATGCGTCAAATAAAGATACACCGGAAAAAACAGATCAAACACCATCAGAGAGATCATGGCTGAAATATGAAAACGGCGTTGCTTGCGCCAAAACCACGCTGCAAACAACACCACAAAACTACACAACACAAGAATTACAGTTATAGGCATGTGCAAACCCTACGCAGATAAAACATCATGCGTCACCCCTGAGAAGACAATGGTAAGTACATTCGCATTAAAATAACAAAAGCATTTACCGCAAAATACGCAAAGCTCACCCCAGGGTGCCTTCTCTTGCGCAAGCGCAATTCTCCTTGTCGCAGAGTAAACCCCTATATTTTAATATGTTAGGGTTTCCTGCCTAAGATTCACTATAGTTATCTGGTGAATACATCTACTTTTACAACGGTCGCCTTTGACTTACTTTGCGTCCCCTGCGGTGGAAAATACTGAATAAGCTGTAAAACATAAGGTGTTTTAATGCGATTACCCTGTGCATATAACGCATCTTTATTGCACTCGATGGTTAAATCGCTACGCTTCGCCCATGTCAAATGACCTGTCTGAACACACACACACACCATCACTTTCCGCAGATGCTCAAGAACCAAAGGAATTACGCTATCTTGCCAAGTTCCTTATCTTCTCCGTAGTCTCCTTTTTCGTAGGTACCGTTCATGGTGTACTGCAGGTTATTCCGGCCATTCGCGCCTGGCTGGATTCTATAGGCAGCCCATATGGTGGCCCCGGCCACATGATTGACCCTCTGGCTCACGCCCATATCAACCTGGTTGGTGGCGTGACCATTCTCGGCATGGCCATCACCTATTATTTAATTCCGAAAATCACCCACAAACCAATCTATTCTCGCAGCATGGCAGAGCACTCCTTCTGGTGGTCGGCCTGTGGCGTGTCTGCTTTTTACATCTCATTAATGATCTTCGGCATTTGGGAAGGCAACCTCTGGCTCACTAACCCTGAAGAAATTCCTGCCATTCACCGCTTCTATGGCCCGGTTATATCTATTGCTGCGACCGCCCTTGCGATCGGCTTCTGGGCCTATCTTGCCAACGTACTATTGTCCGTAAAGGGCCTGTACAAGAACTCCTGATCCATGAGCCCCCGTTTAGAATGTGGTTGCCCATCTGAATACCCAGACTGGCGTAGCGGAGACATTGATCTGGGTGGTCAACTTGTCCACACACTGAAAATTCCGATGTTCATGCATATGCCGATTGGCTATGAGTCCAACCTGGTCAGACAAAAGGCGGACATAGAACGCTTGGAACTGAATGAAAAATGGCCAGGCTTCAACCTGACTCGCACCGGTGCCTTTCGTGGCCAGATGCTTTGCCCATTAGCAGAAGAGAACTCTCCAGCGCGCAATATCGCGGTGCTACCCAATCCCTTCCACCTCCGTGTGCACCTCTTACATGGCGATGTCACCGAGATACGCAAAGAAGTGCGTAAAATGCAATCTGAGCTACTTGATGAAGGCTTAATGCCCAAAGAACTCTATATGAGTTACCTCACCTGCCCGATCTGTGAAGAGAAGCGCGGCGGCAAGCGTTTAATGCTGTTTCGCCGCTGGGTCAAAAACACCAAACTCAAAAATCGCTTGGATAAAAAGAAAAAAGCCTGAAATATTTAGCGTACCCCAACATCAATAATTCCCTTCAAGTTCGGACAAGCGCTACAACTTAATCGCAGGGATGAGCACCACCAACTGTGC
>NZ_RCFQ01000048.1 GCF_003665155.1 Mariprofundus sp. EBB-1
ATGCCAAATCAGCCGGTGATTCATATTTGCAGCAGGAGTATCAGCCATGAGATACACAGACCTTGTTTTATTATTATTGAATATGCTGGTGATGACTACTTCAGCGATTGCCACAGAAACGGTTGTGCACAGAGTGCAAACAGCCGTGGTAGCGGCACAGGACGTAGATGAAACGCTGCATATCTATGGCAAGGTCAGCTTCGATGATGCTTGGACCCAAAACATTAGTCTGGCCTACGCAGGCCAAATTGCACGCCTGCCGGTACTGGCCGGTGAGCCGGTAAAGAAAGAGCAGTTGCTGGCAGAAATCGTGGTTGATCCGGCTGCCGCAGCATCGTATCAGCAGATGGCTTCAAGCGTACGTTTTGCCAAATCAGCATTGGAACGCACACGCAGCCTGTTTTCCAGGCAGCTGGCAACCCGTTCTCAGTTGGCGACAGCAGAAAAAACACTGGCCGATAGTCAATCGAGCCTGCAACAACTCAGACAGCAGGGGTTAGGTAAAAGTGTTCGCGAAATCAGGGCACCTTTCGATGCCATTGTCGCCATGGTGCCGGTACAGGCCGGTCAGCGTGTATCGGCCGGAATGACACTGATGCAGCTGGGGCATCCGGATCGTTTGAAGGTACTGCTGGGGGTGGAGGCGGAGGATATTCGTTGGATTAGAGCGGGCAACGCCATTGAAATACATCCAGTCATGAATCCTGATCTGCGGGTCAGGGCTAGGGTGGATAAAGTCCTGCATGCAATCAATCCGCAAACCCGTCTGGCTGATGTGCTTGTTCGCCTTTCCGGGGATCAAACTATGCCATTTCTCCCCGGTATGACGGTATCTGCCGACATTTCCGCCCGTCAGTTTCCACAGGCGCTGGTGATCCCGCGTAGTGCAGTCATGTATGGCGACAACAATATGGCCTATGTGATGCGCATTGCCCATGATATAGCGGAGCAAGTATCCGTACAGGTGGTGTTGGAAAAAGATGGGCATGCGGTGGTTCAGGGGAAACTGCTGGCAGGACAAGTGATTGCGAGCACGGGAGTAGCGGAATTGTCCGATGGTGATGCAATCTCACAGGTACTTGCGCAATGAAAATATCGGGTTGGATCCAACAGCATCGGAGATCCTTGCTTACCTTACTGTTGTTGTTCGCCGTGATGGGCGCCGTGCGCACTTTTCATATGCCGGTTGGCCTGTTTCCGCAGGTGACATTCCCCCGCATTGTCGTAGCTCTGAATGCCGGTGACCAGCCGGCTGAACAGATGGAAATTCAGATGACCCGCCTGGCAGAGATGGCCATTCGCTCCGTTCCGGGTGTGGTGAATTTGCGCTCGATTACCAGTCGTGGCAGTGCAGATATATCGGTGAATTTCAACTGGGGTACCGATATGATTTCCGCCTCGCTGCAATTAAGCTCGGCATTGAATCAGATTCAGGGCCAGTTTCCGCCGGGGTCCGCTTTTACCGTTCGTCGTATGGATCCCACTATTTTTCCGGTGATTGCCTATAGCCTGACGTCTACGCAGCAGTCACAGGTGCAGTTGCGTGATCTGGCCATATTCCAACTTGTGCCGCTGCTATCCAGTATCGAAGGGGTCGCCAAAGTGGGGGTGATGGGTGGTAATCAGGAGGAATATCGTGTCACCATTGACCCTGATCGCCTGCATGCTTTCGGCATCAGTATGCAACAGGTGGCGAATGCCTTAGCTGCCAGCAATGTACTCACTGCAGTGGGTAAAGTGGAAGATCGCTACAAATTATTTCTGACCGTTTCTGATACCCGTTTTGATTCCCTTGATGCCATTCGTCATACCGTGCTGAGCAGCGGAGCCAATGGGAATGTGAATCTGGAGGATGTGGCAACGGTAACGCGCAGCATTCAACCACAGTGGTTGCGTGTTACAGCGGATGACAGGGATGCTGTGTTGTTTCAGGTTTATCAGCAGCCGGGCGGTAATACGGTGCAAATTGCTGCAGATGTGCGTGAACGTCTGAAACAATATCAGGGTAAAATACCCGCCGATGTTGCAGTGAAAAACTGGTATGATCAGAGCCAGTTGATAGTGGCCTCGGCCAGAAGCGTACGTGACGCGATTCTGATTGGTGTAGTACTAGCCGGGCTGGTACTGCTGGCCTTTCTGCGCAACCTGCGCATCACTCTGATCACCCTGATTGTGGTACCAGCGGTATTCGCGACAACGGTGCTGTTGCTCGATGTGTTTCATTTCAGTTTCAATATCATGACCCTCGGCGGCATTGCTGCAGCGGTTGGTCTGGTGATTGATGATGCCATTGTGATGATTGAACAGATTATACGCCGTGTTAGGGGGAGGCTGGAGAGTCAGGAGCATGAGCAGACGATTATGCATGCTGCATCATCTTTTTTTCAACCATTGCTCGGTTCATCACTGGCGACCACGATTATTTTTCTGCCGCTGGCCTTTCTGGACGGCGTGACCGGCGCTTTCTTCAAGCCGCTGTCACTGACCATGGCCAGCGCTCTGATTGTTTCATTTCTGATTGCCTGGCTGGCGGTACCGTTATTGGCTACACATGTACTGCGTGAAAAGGATGCAGCTGAAGAGGATGAAGGCCCGCTACAGCGCAGAGTTCTTGCCGTCTATACGCATTGGCTGGGAGTGATGCTGCACCGGCCGGCCATACTGTTTGTGATTGCTGCCGGACTGATGTTTGCCGGTTATGCCGGTTATCGGGCTGTGGGTAGCGGCTTTATGCCGCATATGGATGAGGGCGGTTTTATTCTGGATTATATCGCACCGGCCGGTATGTCACTGACGGAAGCCGATCGTTTGCTCGTTCAGGTTCAGCAGGTTTTGAAATCTATCCCCGAAGTCGATACTTATTCCCGCAGAACCGGCGGCTCTCTGGGTGGCTTTATCACCGAGGCCAATGAGGGTGATTTTTTTGTTCGTCTGAAGCCTCTGCCACGTCGCGATATAGAATTAATTATGGATGAGGTGCGTGAGCGCGTGCATGCTGTAGTACCGGCGCTGGATATCGATATGGCGCTGCTGATGGAGGATGTGATTGGTGATTTAACCTCCAATCCTCAACCGATTGAAATCAAACTGTTTGGTGATGACCCGGCAGAACTGATGGTGCTGGCGCCAAAGGTGGCCGAAGCCATCGAACATATTACCGGTGTGGTGGATGTGCGTGACGGTATTCTGATTGCCGGTGATGCCATTACCATCAAAGTGGATCGGGACAGGGCTGCGTTGGAAGGGTTGGATCCCGAACAGGTGACGCGTCAGGTCAATACGCTGCTGGCTGGTCAGGTAACCACCGCCGTGCAGCAAGGTCAGAAAATGATCAACGTGCGCCTGTGGTCGGACAAACAGCAGCGCGATGCTATTTACAAGCTGGAGTTGTTGCAGTTAGAGGCTCCAGATGGTCACTGGTTACCATTAAAACGTATCGCCTCCATACAGACGATTAGCGGTCAGCCGCAAATCACGCGTGAGAACCTCAAACGCATGGTGGCTGTTACCGGCCGCATCTCCGGTCGGGATATGGGTTCAGTGATGCGTGAAGTGAAGGCGCTGATTGCAACCGAACTCATACCTGATGATATCCGGGTAGAACTGGGCGGGCTTTACCTACAGCAGCAGAAGGCGTTTGAAGGGTTGATGCAGGTGTTTGCTGCTGCCGTAGCACTGGTATTTGTACTGCTCTTGTTCCTTTATGAGCGATTCAGAGCATCTCTGGCCATTCTCTCTATGCCGTTGCTGGCGATGGGGATGGTGTTTCTCGGACTGGCTGTGACCGGCACGGAGCTGAATATTACCTCCATGATGGGACTGACCATGATTATCGGCATTGTCACCGAAACGGCCATTTTCTACTACTCGGAATTCCGCCGCATCAGCCAGCCGGATGCTCACCGTTTGGAAGATTACATTCAGGCCGGTCGCAACCGCTTTCGACCCATCGCCATGACCAGTCTGGCAGCCATGCTTGCTCTGATGCCATTGGCATTAGCTATCGGCGAAGGCTCAGCCATGCTGCAACCGATGGCCATTGCCATTATATTTGGTCTGGCGGCGCAATTTCCTCTTGTGTTACTGATTTTGCCGACACTGCTGTTTTGGCTGGATCGTCAGGCCAAAGCTGTTGCACCTTGAGTGATGGGTTTATCATAGAGGAAACGAGTTAAAGGAAGATTTGAAATGGGCTATAAAACAGCGAATCAATCCATTGAAGAAACACTCTCCTGCCTGCATGTTGATAGCAAAACAGGGCTCTCCGCCAAGGAAGTTGCCAAGCGATTATCCAGATACGGGCCAAACAGCTTGAAAGAGGAAAAGAAAAACAGCTGGCTGAAATTTCTCAGCTACTTTTGGGGCCCGATTCCGTGGATGATCGAAGCGGCAGCTATACTCTCTGCGATTGCTCTCCACTGGGCCGATCTGGTGATTATATTGGTTATGCTTTTTTTCAATGCCACGATTGGATTCTGGCAGGAGTACAAAGCATCCAATGCATTGGATGCGCTGAAGAAGCAGTTGGCACTGAGAGCGCGCGTTTTGAGGGGTAGTAGTTGGGCTGATATAGAGGCCGTCGAACTGGTGCCGGGAGACATCATCCGCCTGCGCATGGGTGATATTATTCCGGCCGACGCTCAATTGCTTGAAGGGGACTATTTCAGTGTCGATCAGTCGGCACTTACCGGCGAATCGATGCCGGTGGATAAAATAGAAGGTGAAACGATCTACTCCGGTTCTATCGCCAAACAGGGTGAGATGCTGGCTGTGGTCACAACGATCGGCTCTGCCACCTTTTTTGGACGCACCGCCAGGCTGGTTGAGGGTGCCGGTGCCGAGTCGCATTTCCAGAAGGCCGTGCTGCAAATTGGAAATTACCTTATTTATTTGAGCCTTGCGCTGGTGATTATACTCATTCTGGTGCAGTTAGCCCGTGGAACGCCCTTGTTGGAACTGATCCAGTTTGCACTGATACTCACTGTTGCATCAATTCCAGTGGCCATGCCGGCAGTGCTGTCTGTAACCATGACCGTGGGCGCGCAGGCTCTGTCGAAAATGGGGGCCATCGTATCGCGTCTGGAGTCGATCGAAGAGATGGCGGGTATCGATATCCTCTGCTCGGACAAAACAGGCACACTGACACAGAACAGACTGACGTTGGGTGACCCTGTCCCGTTTGACGATGTTACTGCCGATGAGCTGACTCTGGCCGGGGCGCTGGCATCTAAAAAAGAGAACAAGGATGCCATTGATCTGGCCGTGATGGGCGGGTTGAAAGATGCCAACCTACTCAAAGATTATACGTTGACACACTTCACCCCCTTCGATCCCATACATAAGCGCACCGAGGCGGAAATGATCGATAGCCGGGGCAATAGTTTTCGTGTCAGCAAGGGGGCCCCGCAGGTGATGCTTGAACTGGTGGCCCCCGATATTGGTTTTGACGCTATGAGCGAGATGAGAGAAAAAGTCGATGCCGAGGTCGAGCTCTTTGCTGCCAGAGGATACCGAACACTGGGTGTGGCCAGAACCGATACCAACGGACGCGGGCAGTTTCTCGGTATATTGCCGTTGTTTGATCCGCCGCGCGTGGATTCGACTGAAACTATTGCCCGTGCCGAAGAGCATGGCATTGCAGTGAAAATGGTGACCGGCGATAACGTCGCGATTGGCCGCGAGATAGCCAGCCAGCTTGGCATGGGCAAAAACATCCGCTTGGCCAATGAACTGTTTGCTAATGAGGCCAATATCATCAACCCATCTGTTGAGCTTGGCGAACGTATCGAACGCGAAGATGGATTTGCGCAGGTGTTTCCTGAACACAAGTACGGTATCATCAAAGCACTGCAGGCACGCGATCATCTCGTCGCCATGACAGGGGATGGTGTCAACGATGCTCCCGCACTGAAACAGGCTGATGTGGGCATTGCGGTCAGTGGTGCCACCGATGCGGCACGGGCCGCCGCCGACCTGATTCTGACTGCACCTGGACTATCGGTGATCATCAGTGCGGTTGAAGAGGCACGGCACATTTTCGAGCGCATGAACTCCTATGCCATTTATCGTATTACTGAAACGGTGCGCATTATGGTTTTCATGGTGCTGGCCATGATTATCTATGGCTATTATCCCATCACGGCAGTGATGATTATCCTGTTGGCACTGCTCAACGATATTCCAATCATGACGATTGCCAAAGATAATACCTGGCTTGATCCGAACCCTGTGCGCTGGAATATGCACCGGGTTCTTACCATGGCGACTGTGTTGGGGATGGTTGGTGTTGCCGAAACATTTCTGCTGCTGGTCATTGCAAATACATGGTTTGGGATTGATCTCCCACATCTGCAAACTGTGATATTTCTCAAGCTTTCGATTGCGGGGCATCTGACCTTGTTTGTTGCGAGAACACGTCACTCTATGTTCTCAAAGCCTCGCCCCTCCACATTACTGTTTAGTGCGATTATTTGTACCCAGTTGCTCGCTGCACTGATCGCTGGCATGGGCTGGCTGATGACTCCGATTCCATGGCTATATGTAGGCATGATATGGGCCTACTGTCTTGTCTGGGGGCTGATTGAAGACCGAATCAAATTGACCGTATACAAGCACCAGAATCAGGGGTGACAATGTCTCAGGCAGGTCATCTTTCTGCTGAGCCTGTGTGTGTCGGGTACTCAAACGTGTCACAAATCTGTCATGAACAAGGAGCTTAATATGCCTCACTACCGCCGTATGACCGATGCTTCAATTAGCGAAAAAATTCTTGATACGATGTTTCTGATCACCATTGGTCTGGGATATCTCTTTGCACTTGCCCATCTCTACTATTCCGATCAGGGAAGGGACGGAATTCCGGGCTTGTCAGTCGATGATATCAAAATAACCTACTATGGTGAGCATCAAAAAACGCGGCTGGGAGCAGCATTGAATGGTGCTATGGGGGTGAATTTAGAAAACCCAGGACAGAAACAGACTATTGCCGACTGGATAGGGCGTGGTGGCTCAGAAAATGAGTTTAACAGTACGGTAGCTCCGATTTTGAACCAGAACTGCATTGTCTGCCATTCATCCGAATCAGGTATGGGATTACCGCCTCTGACCTCCTACAACGACGTGAAGAAGCTGACGGAATCCGATCATGGTGCATCAATTCAGAGTCTGGTGCGCGTCTCCCACATTCATCTGTTTGGTATCGCCTTTATCCTGTTTTTTGTTGGGCGCATCTTTATCCTGTGTGAAATGCCTGTCATGCTGAAACGTATCGCCGTTGCGGTCCCGTTTTTTGCGATCCTTCTGGATATCTTGTCATGGTATGCCACAAGGCTGATCCCCGAGTTCGCCGTGGTGGTCGTTCTTTCCGGCGCATTGATGGGGATTTCACTGGCTATCCAGATTTTTGTATCACTCTACCAAATGTGGTTCTATACACCCAAAATTGAACCCATCGAAATGTGAAAGCGGCCAGGTTTATGTTATGAAAAAGAGATTGATGGCAAGTCGATTGACTTCACCGTAGTCAGCCGCAGAGTTTTGCCAGTAACTACAGGAGGCTCCATGACCCGCAGCCATAAACAGATCGGACTATTCAGCTTGCTTGTTGCTGTTGATCAACTTTCCAAATGGTGGATTCAGCAAGCAGACTTTCATGCGTTTTCTGTCATTGACGGCTTTTTTAATGTGATTCGTGCTTATAATCCCGGCGTGGCGTTTTCGATGTTTGCCGATCTGCCGGATGCTGTGCGTGTGTGGCTACTGTTGGGTATGACAATTGGCATTGCCATTGCTGTGCTGTTCTGGTGGTGGCAGGAACGTTTGCGCGCAGGCATTACCTCATGGTTGCTAGTGCTTATTCTGGCCGGAGCTGTCGGTAATATTTGGGATCGTATGCAATTGGGTTACGTGGTTGATTTTGTTGACTGGTATGTGCGTTGGGATGGGGTCGAATATCATTGGCCTGCCTTTAATGTTGCAGATGCCTGTATTTCTATCGCTGTTGTAGTCTTGCTATTTACGAGTTTCAAAAAGAGTTAATCAATTTATACCTTGATATAATCGGAGCTTATCATGCAACTTGCACTCAGTACCTGGCAGGAAGTAGAACGTTACCTGGAACACTCCACCGGCATTATTATTCCGATTGGTTCGACTGAGCAGCATGGCCCCAATGGCCTGATAGGCACCGATGCTATCTGTCCGACCAAGATTGCGTCAGGTATCGAAATGCAAACAGATGTACTCATTGCCCCTACGATCAATTATGGCATGGCACAGCACCATATGGCCTTTGCGGGCACGGTAACGATTAAACCTTCCACGCTGATTCAATTGATCTGTGATGTGGTAGAATCTTTGCAACATCATGGCTTTACGCATTTTTACTTTATCAATGGGCATGGCGGTAATATCCCGCCGATCACAACCGCATTTTGTCAGCTCTATCATGCTGCCAGCCTGGCCGGGAAAGATACACCGCGCTGTCATCTGGCCAACTGGTGGCGCAATGATGCGATCACCAGCCTTGCTGAAGAGCTCTATCATGGCGCGGAAGGGCATCATGCTACCGTAAGCGAGGTGGCGTTAAGTTATTATGCCCACCCTGAAGCGGTTAAAAATGTAACCCTGAGTCCTGAGGTTGCCCCTGTGCTGAATGAAGGTGAGAACTTTTATGATGCAGTGGATTTTCGCAATAAATTCCCGGATGGACGCATAGGCTCCAGCCCTCAGCTGGCAACGGTTGCTGATGGTGAACGGTTTTATCATCTGGCTGTGGAGGCTTTGACAGATGATTACCAGAGGTTCTTGGCAACGCTTTAGAACGTCTGTTTTACCGTAAACAGGAATATAAATAGCAGGTGCGTGCATAGATATATCGGGCCTTAGTTTGAGACTGGGTAGCCTCTGCTATGATAATCATTCGGAGAAGGTTTTGATACTGGTGATCTGCCTAATCTATATCATGTGCCTTCAACGTTGCGTCGTAGTAGCCAGATTAGTGATAGTAATACCATCAATATCAAAAGCGGATCAAATTCAGATTTAGAGCTCAGTGCACAGCCACCGCCGCCACCTCCTCCTGAAGCCGCTGCTGGGATGGCTGCTGCGGGTGCAGGGGCTATTACCGGTGCAGGAGCGACAACACCAACAGCGAGCGGGTCAACGATTACACCATTAGCGGTTTGATCAAGATCAAATGGCCCGTTATCACTCAGGGTCAGTGCAATCGTAGTCGCATTAACGCCTATCCATTGATCTACACCTGGCCCATTAGGAATCAGACTGTATGTGCCGGCATTATCCACTTTATAGAGTTTATAAGCTGCCGGTAAGGCAGCACTGAAAGTGATGTTTACTGTCTGCGTTGCTCCAACTCCCACAGTCGTTGTCGTATAGCTGATCAGACCAAACGGTGTGGAAACACCGCTAGGAGGGGTGCCAGCTGAAGCTGTGTAGTTCTGGATACTCTGGCCAGCGGCATAGATTACGGCGGATTGTGCCGATCCGGTTAAGGGAAGCTGAGCCGCAGTACCAGCTGGCGTAGGCGCAATAGCGTCCGCAACAATAGTTACTGTGCGAGTGACCGGGGTGGCTGCATTACCGGCCAAATCGGAAACATTGTAGGTCAGGGTAAATTGCGTGCCTGCAAGGGCAGCTGTATTCACCGGACCACCAGTGATCGATATTCTGGCGGTAATATTACCATCTGCATTATCCTGAGCTGTTGCTCCCACATCCGTATATACCGAGCCTGCGACAGCAGCAACGTTTACTGCACCCAGCAGCGAAATCACAGGTGCTGTCTGGTCAGTTACATTCACTGTGCGTGTCACAGTCCTAGCAGGGTTGCCTGCGGCATCACTTACGTTGTAGCTGAGGGTATATGCACCAAGGATTGCGGTGTTCACAGCTCCTGTAACGGTTGAAGTTAATCCAACATCAACGTTGTCTGTGACTGTAGAACCTGCATCGGTATA
>NZ_RCFQ01000049.1 GCF_003665155.1 Mariprofundus sp. EBB-1
CTACTCCTTAACCTTTAACTGCCGCGATGATTTCCAACGCGATATTCTTTGGAACTTCTTCATAATGCTTGAATGTCATAGTGTATGTAGCACGGCCCTGAGACATTGAACGAACATTGGTTGAATAACCGAACATTTCAGACAATGGAACCTCTGCATCAACAACCTTACCATTTCCGCGATCAGTCATACCAAGTATGCGACCACGGCGACGATTCAAATCACCAACAATATCACCCATGTAATCTTCAGGTGTAACCACTTCAACTTCCATCATTGGCTCAAGAATGACCGGTGACGCCTGCGCACAACCAGCACGGAAACCCATGGAACCAGCGACTTTAAATGCCATTTCATTGGAATCGACGTCATGGTAAGAACCGTCAACAACAGTAACTCTGACATCAACCATTGGATAACCGGCAAGTACACCGTTAGCCATTGCTTCTTCAGCACCTTTACCAACCGCTGGAATATATTCACGAGGAATAGAACCACCAGAAATCTTATCAATGAATTCAAATCCGCCACCAGCTTCCATTGGTTCGATTTCCAACCAGCAATGACCATACTGACCACGACCACCGGACTGACGAACAAATTTACCTTCAGCTTTTGTTGCGCTGCGAATGGTTTCACGATAAGCAACTTGAGGCTTACCAACGTTTGCATCAACAGTGAACTCACGCTTCATACGATCAACGAGGATTTCAAGATGAAGTTCGCCCATACCAGAAATAATGGTCTGACCTGTCTCTTCATCAGTACGAACACGGAATGAAGGATCTTCTGCAGCCAAACGACCCAGAGCAACACCCATTTTTTCCTGATCCGCTTTGGTCTTAGGTTCAATTGCAACCGAGATAACCGGTTCAGGGAATTCCATACGCTCAAGAATAATTGGGCTATCAGCATCACAAAGCGTGTCGCCAGTAGTAGTCGATTTCAGACCTACGGCAGCAGCAATATCGCCGGCACGTACTTCTTTAATCTCAGAACGTTCATTTGCATGCATCTGCAAAATACGGCCAAGACGCTCTTTACGCTTTCCTTTAGTAGAGTTGATTACATAAGAACCAGCCTCTGCCACACCGGAATACACACGGAAGAAAGTCAGCGTACCAACAAACGGATCGGTCATTACTTTAAACGCGAGCGCTGAAAACGGCTCATCATCAGATGACGGACGTGTGTCTGGCTCGTCTGTGTCCGGGTGAACACCACCAATCGCGGGAACATCAACAGGAGCAGGCATATATTGCACAACAGCGTCCAACAGCGTCTGAATACCTTTATTCTTAAAAGCAGTACCAGCAAGCACAGGAATCACAGAGATATCGAGAACAGATTTACGGATGCATTCGTTCAGCGCAGCCTCATCAACCTCTTCACCTTCCAAATACGCCATCATCAACTCTTCATCATTGACCAATACGGCATCCAGAAGCAACTCACGACGTTCTTGTGCAACATCTAGTAAGTCAGCAGGAATATCCTGAACTTCGTACATTGCGCCCATCGCTTCGTCTTTCCAGATGATTGCTTTCATGGTAACCAGGTCGATAACACCCTGGAAGTCTTCTTCAGCACCAATCGGGATATTCAGGGCAACTGCGTTGTGACCAAGACGTTCACGAATCTCATCTACCACTTCAAAGTAACGAGCGCCGGTACGATCCATCTTGTTTACAAATGCGATACGGGGAACTTTATATTTATCAGCCTGACGCCAAACGGTCTCAGACTGTGGCTGAACACCACCAACCGCACAGAACACACCAACGGCGCCATCAAGCACACGTAGAGAGCGCTCAACTTCAATGGTAAAATCCACATGGCCGGGGGTGTCAATAATATTAATCTGATGGTCTTTCCACGAGCAGGTAGTCGCTGCAGAAGTAATGGTGATGCCGCGCTCTTGTTCTTGAGCCATCCAATCCATGGTGGCCGCGCCATCGTGCACTTCACCAATTTTATGGCTTACACCTGTATAAAACAGAATGCGTTCTGTCGCGGTAGTTTTGCCTGCGTCAATATGGGCCATGATGCCGATATTGCGCACATGATCTAGCGGTGTCTTACGAGCCACGTCATACTCCTTACCATCAAATTATAAAAGAACTATCTCTTTTAATACTAATTACTTAATCTTAATCTCTTAACAAAACAGCGAGACCCCAATCGAGCCTCATCAAACACTTACCAACGGAAGTGTGAGAATGCCTTGTTCGCTTCAGCCATACGGTGTGTTTCATCGCGTTTCTTAAAAGCCGAACCGCGCTCTGCGATAGCATCAGCCATCTCATTACCCAGACGCTCTGCCATTGTATGCTCTGAACGCTTGCGTGAAAACTCAACCAACCAACGCACAGCCAGTGACTGCTGACGACGATCAGAGATTTCCATAGGAACCTGATACGTAGCACCACCAACACGGCGTGATTTAACTTCCACCAATGGACGCACCGCTTCCAGTGACTGATGCAGAACATCCAACTGCTCTAAACCTGACTTCTGCGCTGCGATTTCCATTGCATCATAAACAATCGCTTCAGCAATATTCTTCTTGCCTGCAAGCATTACCTTGTTTACTACTGTTGAAACTTTTGTGTCACCAAACTTTGCATCCGGTACAATCGGACGACGGGTGACGGGACCTTTACGTGGCATATCTAATTCCTCTCTTACTTCGGACGCTTGGCGCCATACTTCGAGCGAGCCTGTTTACGGCCTTCAACACCCGTTGTATCCAAAACACCACGTAGAACATGATAACGTACACCTGGCAAATCCTTTACGCGACCGCCACGAATCAGTACAACTGAATGCTCTTGCAATTTATGGCCTTCACCGGGGATGTAAGCCGTAACTTCCATACCGTTGGTCAAACGCACACGTGCAACTTTACGCAACGCTGAGTTTGGTTTCTTTGGTGTAGTGGTATATACACGTGTACATACACCACGACGCTGTGGGCAAGCCTGCAGAGCAGGGACTTTATTAATCTTGCGCTTGTCCTTGCGCGGCTTGCGAATCAACTGATTGACTGTTGGCATTGTATCCTCTTCTCCAAACGTTCACTTCTCAGGTAGCTGCCTAATGGATCAGCCCTTTCGAAGGGTCGCGAACCTTAGTGTCGACCTATATGCCTGTCAATAGCTTTTCGACATGCATAAGAATTTTTATTGTTAGTTATAATAATTAGCTGGATCTATTCGATATTAACTTTGCTTTATAAGCAAAAAAACAATCAATCAAGAGCCTGAAGCATTGACTCACAAGCTTTTTTCGCATCATCAAACAGCATCATAGTCTTATCCATATAAAACAGATCATTATCCAAGCCTGCATAGCCAGCAGCCAGTGAGCGCTTGATCACAACCACATGCTCTGCCTTTGACACATCCAGAATAGGCATGCCATAAATCGGGCTGGATGGGTCCGTTTTGGACGCCGGGTTAGTAACATCATTCGCACCAATCACCAGAACCACATCAGTATCAGAAAATTCAGGGTTAATTTCATCCATCTCAAACACAATGTCATATGGCACATCAGCTTCCGCCAGCAATACATTCATATGACCCGGCATACGCCCTGCCACCGGATGAATAGCAAATTTCACCTGTACATCCATCGCCAGTAGTGCCTCCACCAACTCTTTCAACACATGCTGTGCACGTGCTACCGCTAAACCATAACCCGGCACAATAATTACCGAACGGGCATTTTTAATCAAAAACGCCGCATCTTCGGCGGCTCCGCTATGCACTGGACGCTGACCTACAGCCCCGGCAGTTGACACAGCGGCAGTGTCGCCACCAAAACCACCCAGCAACACATTAAATAGAGAACGATTCATCGCCTTACACATAATATAAGAAAGAATAGCACCCGAAGAGCCCACCAGTGCCCCTGCTATAATCAGCATATTATTCCCCAGTGTAAAACCGATGCCGGCAGCAGCCCAACCAGAGTATGAGTTCAACATTGATACGATCACTGGCATATCTGCACCACCAATCGGCACAATCAAGGTAACACCGAGCACCATCGCAATCACCAACATCATCATAAAGGGCAGCATTTCACCGGTAACACAGAACATGATGCCGGCAGCAAGCATCACAAGCCCCAGCAATAAATTAAGTAGATGCTGGCCTGCAAAGGTCAGAGGTTGACCAGAAAGCAGACCATGTAGCTTTCCAAAAGCAATCAACGATGCTGTAAATGTAATCGCGCCAATAAACGTACCTAGAAATAACTCCACCCGACTGGCCATATACAAGCCGCCTTCGGCATTAGCGATTCCATAAGCTACAGGATCAAGGAAAGCCGACACGGCAATCATCACTGCCGCCAAACCAACCAGAGAATGCATAAAGGCCACAGTCTGCGGCATATGTGTCATAGGCACCTTGCGAGCGACCACGCCACCAAACAGACCACCGACTGCAATAGCAGCAACAATCCAGGCATAGTTTTGCACCGCATCCATTTGCAATGTCACCAAAGCCGCAATTCCCAAGCCCAGCATGCCAAATGCATTACCACGACGCGCCGTCTCAGGGCTAGCCAGCCCCTTCAACGCAAAAATAATCAATACAGCTGCTAATAAATAGGCCAGCTCAACCATGTTTGCAGATAACATGTTATCCCCTTATTTCCGCTTCTTGAACATCGCAAGCATGCGCTGCGTGACCATAAATCCGCCAAATATATTGACCGACGCCAGACCAACCGCGATCAAGCCAAGCACGGTTGCAATATTCATTTCAAGTGGCCCTGCGGCCAACAATGCGCCAACAATGACAATACTGGAGATCGCATTGGTCACACTCATCAACGGCGTGTGTAATGCAGGCGTAACATTCCACACCACGTGATAACCCACGATAATTGCCAATACAAACACCGTGAATGAAAAAACAACCGGATCTACCGCCGAGGCGCCATGCGACGCTACAGTGGATGCAGCATCTGCAGTTATTGCATTTAAACTCATGATGCATCTCCCTGATTTAACAACTGTGGTTTAAGAAACGCACCATCTTTACAAATCAATGAGGATTCAACCACCTCATCGTCCATATTAATGACTAGCGCCCCGCTCTCTTTATCCAGCATTGGTGTGATAAAATTGACCAGGTTACGGGCATACAGACTGCTGGCATCTGTAGCCATCAGAGCCGGAATATTCACGACACCGACCAAGGTTACGCCATGCTTTTCAACCACCTGATCCAATTCTGAAATCGGACAGTTCCCACCCATTTCAACAGCCATATCCACAATAACCGAACCCGGTTTCATTGTTTTCACCATCTCTTCAGTGATCAAGACAGGAGCAGGGCGCCCCGGGATCAGGGCAGTGGTAATAATAATATCAGCCTTTGCTGCATGTGCTGCAATCAATTCAGATTGACGACGCTTATAATCATCATCCATCTCTTTGGCATAGCCACCTGCATCTTCCGCATCGGCATCGGCCGCCACTTCAACAAACTTCGCACCCAGGCTTTCCACCTGTTCTTTAGCTGCGGCACGCACATCAAAAGCTTCAACACTGGCACCTAAACGACGCGCCGTTGCAATAGCCTGTAAGCCAGCAACACCAGCCCCCATCACCAATACCTTAGCTGGTTGCACCGTTCCAGCAGCTGTCATCAACATCGGAAAAAAGCGCTGATAATGTTCCATGGCCAGCAAGACTGATTTGTAACCAGCAATATTTGCCTGCGAAGACAATACATCCATACTCTGAGCACGCGAAATACGTGGCACCATTTCCATACAAAAATAGGTGATTCCAGCATCGGCATACTGTTGTAGCAACGGATTAGAAAAGGGGGCAACTAAACTTGCTATGGCAGCTCCTTTTTTCAATGCACCGATCTCATCTGCTTGCAGCGCACGCACCTTCAATACCAAATCGGCATCCGCACACACGCCAGCAAAACTATCAACAAGCTTCGCGCCTTTGGCCTGATAAGCAGCATCTGGATAACTCGCGGCCGTACCGGCATTTTTTTGTACCACGACATCACAACCGGCAGCGATAAATCGCCCGACAGAATCAGGCGTTGCTGCAACACGTTTTTCTTTACTTTGGGATTCTGCTGGAACTGCAATTAACATGAATCGTTATCTCCCCAAAAAAAATCAGTATATAGCACTGAAAAATAGTACATGATCATAGATTTGAGAATAGTAAGGTCGGCGCATCGTTTTACAAGCGCAGTTCAAGCTTCTCCACTACACCCAGACAATCATCAGGCATTTTAATATCCACAATTTCTGATGCTGGCACACATGCATGGGCATAACGATACAACTCATCGTCAATGACACAGCCATCATACATCAGCATATCCAGATCCAGTGTGCGCGGTTTCCATGAACCTTTAGATCGGTCTCGTCCCTGAGCATCTTCCAACATCTTCAACTTAGACGTTAACATTTCACCCGTTAGATCCGAATCAAATAGGCAACAGGCATTCAGAAAATCATCACCATCCATACCAATGGCTGGCGACTGATACACAGAAGAGAACACAACCTCTCCAAAGCATGCACGTACTGCGATTGCTGCTTTAGTCAAATGCATTTCAGCATCGATATTGGACCCCATACCGATCAATACTTGTTTCATTTTATGCCAACGTTCCCCGCTCGATCAACACCGCAACGTTCTCACTACCGCGAACCGCACCCGGTTTTGACATTTTCAACCTTAACCAAGACACATGAAACTCATTCAAAATAATGCCAGCACAGTGCTCTGCTAATGATTCAATCAAACCAAAGCTGGAGGCCTCAACAAAAGAGATCAATCGTTTGGATACCGATTTATAGTCAAGCGTATCACTAATATCATCAGATTGTGCCGCTGCAGATATATCCCACGCCATCTCTAAATCCAATCGTACTGTCTGACGAATTTCACGCTCCCAATCATAAATACCAATCACAGTCCTCACTTCCAGACCTTCAATTAAAACCCTATCCTTCATCAAGCCTCCAATATTGTATCATGAGCCAGAGCGACCCTATTAAAACATCCTATATTTACTATCACTATTCAGCCCTTTCACAGCAGAGGTACACATAGTTAGTTCAAAAGCATACTTCTAAAAATCATGATATGAATCTGATCATTATAAGGTAGTTTATACAAACAGAACCCAATACGTTAAAAGTACTAGTGATTACGCTGCGACAAGATGGATAGCACTTGCGTATATATAAGGCCCCCCGTGATGGGCCTTCTCTGTTCTGCTGCTGATGTTTCAATGGTTTCATACCATTGCCATGCGCAATACCCCTACTTTGTTGACAATTTCATTCCTGCAGTTACTATTTCGCCGCTTTTTTTAAAGCGTTGTTTAATATGTCATGCCGCTGTTTAGAAACCATTTCACAACAGGCCTTGAATGTATTTGAACTGTACCTGTCTGGGGAGACTATCATGCGCAACACCATCATCAAATCAACAGAAGAAGTAGTATCATGCTCTGATAATGGGCAGCATCCTTTAGTTTACATCAATCTAAAAGCAGGCTCCGGCCAATGCCAGTACTGTGGCCAAAAGTTTTCAAAAACTTCAAAAACAAGCACTGAAGCACTAGCTGCCTGACACCAACGAACACATTACTTCACCAATCGCTGCCGACAAATCTCAAACAACGCTACACCGGTAGCTACCGAAACATTCAAAGATTCCACTGTACCCGGCATAGGAATACTGATCAGTTGATCACACGTCTCTCGCACCAACCGTCGCATACCTCTCCCTTCTGACCCCATCACTACTGCAGTTGGCCCGGACATATCTACGTCATAAATGGAACCGTCCGACTCCCCTGCTAAACCAACCGTCCAAAACCCCATCGATTGCAACTGCTCCAGGCAACGTTTCATATTCGTAACGCGAATCACCGGCAAGCGTGCCAAAGCACCGCATGCAGATTTGGCAACAACCGGTGAAGCGATATCTGCCGCATGATCTTTGGGGACAATGACAGCCAAACAACCAGCAGCCTCAGCCGTACGAACACATGCACCTAAATTATGGGGATCGGTTACCTGATCGAGTAATAGCACCAACGGTGATTTAGTCATGTCGATATTTTCCAACCATGGTTCAAGGGATTCGAACTGCACATCGTCAGAAGCAGCTATTTTGGCAACCACCCCCTGATGCGGCACACCCTCAGCCAATCGAACCAGCGCCTGCTTGGGCACAAAGGAGTGACGCACGCCGTTTTTCTTGGCCAGATGAATCAATTCATTGATACGCGGGTGATGTTTTCCCTTCTCAATCAACAACTCATCAATACTGGTTCCCGCCTCTAGGGCGTGTTTTACCGCATGAATACCAGCCAATACGCTCATCTTGAACTCCCATACACTTTAAATTCCAAGAGACTTATAACCAATGCAGATATTTGTGCAACAAACGGCGGGGTAATCCTATTCAAGCATTAAACGCAGAGTACGCAAAGTTTCGCAGAGTAATCCCTTATACCTTTAACATCTTTGGTTGTAATAGCATAAACCACGCAATAGTGAACAGAGGTATATCTCTAGTATCCTAGCCTACTCTTGGACTTACCTTGCTAGACTTTGCGGAGAAAATACTGAACAACGATAGTTAAGTTGAAGGTGTTGGTGAGCAGAATCACATCAAACGAAATCATTTCGATCACTATTGACCTAGGAGATCACTATGATGAATAGCAATTTATTGAAAACTACAGCTGAAGTTATTCCGTGTTCAAATAATGGACTGCACCCCTTGGTCTATATCAGTCTCAAATCAGGTATTGGCAAATGCCAATGTTGTGGAAAACAGTATATTAATCTTGCTATGGAGCAATAAGTTCACCTGCTGGAAATAGTATTTAGAGATAGGTAAATCACCATTCGTCACGATTGAAGAAGGGATGTGTTAGCTGTCACTGATTGAATCGCTGAATGTGGCTCAGCTTTCCTCCCATATATAGATTCATGCAAATATCATAAGATTAAAGATTCATTATAGATTCGCCGTACAAGCAAGCAGCGCTGTCCCGCCGCGCGATAGTGGTTATATCCCAACCTGAATTGCGAGCACAAAAAAACCG